>NZ_QJUG01000076.1 GCF_003426775.1 Allorhizocola rhizosphaerae
CGCAAACCGCGGCGGCCGCGGAGCCTTCCGTCCCAGCGGTACCGGTGCCGGCCGTCGCACGGCAGCCCGGCGCCGAAGACCGTGCGCAACCAGCCGGCCGCGCCGCGCCGCGCTGGCCCGCCCCGGGAACCACCACGGTCGAACTGCCCACATCGGACAGCAAAGCGAGCACGGGTGCGGTGGCGATGCAGCGTCTCGGCAACGTCGCCAAGGCACGCGTCGAAACGCTTGACCCGCAGCGGGTTTCGAAGCTCGGCGGAGTCGGCCTCGGCGTGCGCGTGCAGCGGGCCGATGGCGACAAGAACACCGGCAGGCTGCGGCTCACGCTGGACTACTCGGGCTTCGCCACGGCTTACAACGCCGGTTTCGCCGCACGGCTCAGGGTCTTCCGGCTGCCGGCATGCGTGGTCGACGGTGCACCCGGCGGCTGCCCGCTCACCCGAGAGCCCGTCGCGGCACGCAATGACCTCACCGGGTACCGCATGGATCTGGAAACAGACGCGGTGCCGGCGGGGGAACCGGCGCCGGTGCTGATGCTGGCCACCACGTCGGGCGGCTCGTTCGCCGGCAACTTCGGCGCCACCGACCTCGCCCCGTCGGGCAAGTGGCAGACCGGCCTGGCGTCGGGCAGCTTCGAATACAGCTACCCGGTGCCGCAGCCGCCCAGCCTGGCAGGCAGCGGCCCGGACCTGAAATTCGAGTACTCATCGTCGGCTGTGGACGGCATGACCGCGTCCACCAACGCGCAGGCGGGCTGGACCGGGCTGGGCTGGTCGCTCAACCCCGGTTTCATCGAGCGCCGCTACAAGCCGTGCGCCGATGACGCCACCGGCACCGGCAAGAAGGCGAGCCAGAAGGACTGGGGCCACCTGTGCTGGGAGTCGCCCGACCAGAACGACGGGCAGGCCGACACCAACGATCCCACCAATTCCGAGCTCCAGCTGTCGCTCAAGGGCCGGTCCACGCGGATCGTCAAAGACCGGGCCTCCGGCGGATGGAAGACCCAGGAGGACTACGGGTGGACCGTCCAGTATCTGACCGGCGGAGCGAGCGGCCAGCCCTATTGGCAGATCACCACGCTGGAGGGCGACGTCTACCGGTTTGGCTACCGCCGCGACTCGATGTGGCAGGTGCCGTTCGCCGGCGACGACCCGGGAGAGCCGTGCAACAACCAATACAACAGTGGTGGCTCGCAGTATCCGGGCATGTGCCAGGGGCCGTGGCGGTGGAACCTCGACCAGCTCGTCGACGTCGACGAAAACCTCACCACCTACCACTGGAAGCGTGAGGCGTGGCGTTACGCCTGGCACGCCGACGAGGTGTGCTGCGCGGACCCGCCGACCTACCGATACACGACGATCGACTACGACCGCGGCGGTTACCTGGACCGCATCGAATGGGGCTCCAATCTGGACGTCGCGGGCAGCCAGCCCACGGCCAGGATGGTATTCAACATGGTGTCGCGCTGCTCCAGCACGACCACGCGCGACGACCCACTGTCCAATCCGTACCCGATCGACACCGGCACGGGAAACCTGAGCTGCACGCTGAGCACCTGGGACGTGCCGGACGAGCTGCTGCACTGCGACAGCTATCAGTGTCCGGGCTCAGGCCCGTCGTTTTTCATCGTGCGCCGCCTCGACTCGATCGTCACATACTCCCGCGATCCGGTGACCGGCGTGTGGGAGGACGCCACCAAACTGCAGCTGAGGTTCAGATACCTCCAATCCCCGGAGAACGGCAACGGTGAATGCTGCACACCGGCGCTGTGGCTGGACTACATCCGCCCCGTGGGCCTGGCGGGCGCGGGTGAGTTGCGCCTGCCGCCGGTCGACTTCGACGCCGTGGAGCTCAATGGCCGGGTCAACTGGGGACCGGATTGGTGGTTCAGCACGCCCAAGGCGATCCTCCCGCGCATCTCGGCCGTCCACAATGGATTCGGCGGGCGGATCGAGGTCAGCTACGGCCGTGCCAACCCGTGCCCGGACGGGGGCACCGATTCCAGCGCCTACGACACCTGGCATTCCGGCATGCAGTGGGACCGGGTGGCGCAGGACTGCTTCCGCACCTACGACTTCTGGTTCCCGTTCGCGGGCGGCCCGGAGGTCTTCTACGGCATCTATCACAAGTACCAGGTGACCAAGGTGGTCGAGAAGGACGCCGTTGGCGGCTCGCCGGACTCCGTGACCGCCTACGAATATCAAGGGCAGCCCGCATGGGCGCTTCCGATCGACTACCTCGGCACGAAGATGACCGTGCCGGCCCCCGGAGGCACCAAGACCTTCGAAACCGCGTCGTGGAACGAGTCGCGCGGCTACGCCACGGTGCGCACGCTCAAGGGTGGCGGGACCGACCCGTCGGCATACACCGTCACCACCGACACCTTCCTGCGTGGGATGTACGACGACCCGTATGCCAACGGCACGCTCAAACAGACGACCGTCACCGACTTCGACGGCAACGTGATCCAGGACCGGCGCCTGCTCGGCGGGAAGGAGCTGGAGCAGCGGACGTGGCGGATGACGTCCTACAACGCCAACCCCGCACTGCGCCAATACACCGAGATCGAATCCCAACGCCACGAGTACCAGGTGGTGCTCACCGGAGACGGGCCGGGTGTGCACGATCCGGCGGTCGTGAACCAGGCGCGCACCCGTTCGCGTGAGGCCCTGGCCGCCGGTGGTTTCCGGTACAGCGACAAACGGACGCAGCACAACGCCCACGGCCTGCCGACGGTGGTCAACGACTACGGCCAGGACGGCGTCGCCCACGACAACACGTGCACCACGACCACCTACGTCATGCACGCCTATCCGGCCACGGTCGAGGAACGCGCCGGCGACGATTGCGTTGCAGGCCCGATGACCGGCAAGACGGTGAAGTCCTACGACAGCGACGCAAACCTGCTGCAGGACACGACCTGGACTTCGCCCACCGCGTCGAGCACGGTCCATTACACCTACGACGCCTACGGCCGCAAGACTTCCACCACCGACGAGCTGAACCGAGTCACGACCACCGCCTACCAACCGGCGGTGGGCTGGCCCTACAACGGGGTGACCGTCACCAACCCGCTCGGTCATCGCACCACCACCTGGACCAGCCTGCTGCACGGCCAGCCGGTCAAGCAGTCCGATGTGGACAACAACCGGACCACGGAGATCGACTATGACCAGCTTGGCCGCACGGTCGCCCTGTGGGAGCCGGGCGAACCCCGGTCGGCGGGCACCCCATCGGCCACCGCCGCCTACACCATCCCCTACGACGGGGTGATCGGCCAGCCAACGGCCGCGCCCAAGAGCGTGCTCGCGAAGCTGCGCTCCGGCAGCGGTACCACGGCGAAATGGGAAACCACGCACACCTACAGCGACGGGCTGGGCCGCGACCGTGAGGTCCAGAAGGCGTCGCCCGCCGGAGGGCGTGTCGTCACGCCGACCATGTACGACGGTCGCGGGTTGAAGGTCGCGTCCGGCGAGCCGGTGCACAACACGGCGGCTGCCGGAAGCGGATTGCTCAACGCGGCCACCGCCACCCTGCCGTCGTGGAGCAGGTTCGGCTACGACGGGGCCGAGCGCGAAACCGTGACCGCACAACAGACCTATGCCACCGAGGTGCGGCGCAAGACCGTGCAGTATCAGGGCGCGGAGGGGCGCACGGTGACCCCGCCGGCCGGCGGCAGCACCGAGTACTGGACGGACATGCACGACAACGTTGTGCGGGTGGTCGAGCGGGTGGATCCCTACGCGCCGTTCGAGACGCGGCTTGAGTGGGACCGCGACGGCAACCTCACCAGGATCACCGACGCCCGCGGCAACGTCCGCACCTACACCTACGACTGGGCGGGCCGCAAGCTGACCGCGACCGACCCGGACAGCGGCACCACCACGAACACCTATGACGCAGCGGGGAACCTGCTGTCCACGGTGGACGGCCGCGGGCAGCGCATCTCGCACGTCTACGACGGCCTCAACCGCCGCGTCGCCACCTGGGCCGGTGACCCCGGCACCGGGACCAAGCTGGCGGAGTGGCGCTTCGACATCGTCCTGAAGGGACAGCCGGCCGCGTCGGTCAGCTATTCCGGCGGCAACGCCTACACCGAAGAGGTGTTGGCCTACGACACGGAATACCGGCCCACGCGCACCATCGTCACGCTTCCCGCCGCCGAGGGCGCGCTCGCGGGCGGCTACGAGTTCACGGCCGCCTACGACCGGGCGGGCAACCCGATCCAGACCGGCATGCCCGCCGTCCCGGCGGCCGGGCTCGCGGCGGAGAAGGTCACCACGACCTACACCGACCTCGGTTTCGTCAACACGCTGACCTCCGACCTCGGTGGTGGGTTCACCTATGTGGCGGGTACCTCGTACTCGCCGACCGGACGCCCCACCGAACGCCGGTACGGCGGCAGTGCGCAGGTCAAGCGCACGATGGCCTGGGACGCGGCGACCAACCGCCTGACCAACGTCGGCACGTGGGTGGGCACGGTCAAGAAGCAGGACGACGACTTCCACTACGACCACGCCGACAACGTCACCCGTGTCGTGGACAAGGCGCTGGCCACCCCGCAGTCGGAATGCTTCAGCTACGACCTGCGCCACCGGCTCACCTTCGGCTGGACCACCACCAAACCGGACTGCTCCGGCGGCCCGTTCAGCAACCCGGACAGCAACGGGCCCGACCCCTATTGGCGCTCCTACGGCTACGACGCCACGGGAAACATGACCTGGCAGGACACCTCGGGCCGGATCGGCGAATACGTCTATCCGGCGGTCGGCGCGGCGCAGTCCAACGCCGTCACGAAGATCAAGTGGCCGGACCGCGAGGACAGCTTCGGCTATGACGCGGCCGGGCACATGACCTCCCGTGTGGTGGCGGGCCAGACCACCGGATTCGAGTGGGACGCGCTGGGCCGGCTGAGCCGGGCCACCGCCGCCGGGCAGGCCACGGAGTACGTCTACGAGGCCGACGGCGACCGGCTGGTGCGCCGCGACCCGGGGCGCACCAACGTCTACATCGGACAGCTGGAGCTGGAGCTGACCGGCACGGTGGTCAGCGCGCGGCGGTACTACACGGCAGGCGACGGTGCCGTGGTCGCGGTGCGCAGCAGCACCGGCGGGCTCAGCTGGCTGCTGGGCGACTCACAGCGCAGCGAACAGCTCTCCGTCGAAGACTCGTCCGCGGCCGTGCAACGGCAACGCTATCTGCCCTTCGGCGCGCATCGCGGCGGTCGCGACGACATCACCAGCACCGAACGCGGCTTCCTCGGCAAGGTGGAAGACGGGCGCACCGGGCTGGACTACCTCGGGGCGCGCTATTACGACCCGGCCATAGCGAAGTTCATCAGCGCCGACCCGCTGCTGGACATGCGGATGCCGGAATGGCTCAACCCGTACGCGTACGCGAACAACAACCCGATCAGCAGGATGGACCCGAGCGGGCTCAAGGCGGAGTGCAACGCCAAGGCCAAATGCGAGACGGCCAAGGCAGACCCGAAGAAGCCCAAGCCGCCGGGCGACAAGTGCAAGGGGAAGGCCAACTGCACCGACGCCGCCCTACGGGCCATCCTCAAGGCGCTGACCGGCAAGCCGTGGACCGGCAAGATTCCCGAGTACCTCGACTTCTACCACGCCACGACGCCCGAGGCCGCGCGGAACATCAAGAAGTACGGCATCGACCTGTCGGCCGGCGGGGTGAAGACCGACTTCGGTCAGGGGTTCTACGTGACCACGGATCTCGATCAGGCGCAGGACTGGGCCAAGCGTAAGAACAAGGGCAAGCCCGGCGCGATCGTCCACTTCCGCGTGAGGCTCGACGACCTGCTGAAGCTGTCGTACAAGTACTTCCCCTCGGCCGGTATGGCATGGGGAAGGTTCGTCCTGCATCACCGCAGGGGCGGCACGAGGCACCACTACGACTGGGTCGCCGGGCCGCTGCTGTTCGATGTCGGGAAGGCGCTGCGGGGCATCCGGCCGTTGGAGGCCGGTGGCTCGCAGCTGTCCATCCACACCAGGGCCGGCGTCCGGCTGTTCAACGCCGGGTTCGTCCGCATCATCGGGCCGCGGACCAAGCCCACGCCGCCGCGAGACAATTAGGCTGGAATCGTGGAAATCGAGGTCAGGGCGATCCCCGAGGTCAAAGGCTTCCTTGAGGAGATCGTCGACGAGATGGTGCGGCTGTTTCGGATCAGCCGGGACGAGGCGATCGGCCGGATGAACCGGGAGTGGGCCGATCAGGAGTTCCACGACGAGGACGATCTGATCTTCCACGAGACGCCGGACTATTGGGCGCGCGACATCTACTACGGTCCGGACGCGCGCTGGCGGGATCGGGGCGCGACACCGCGCCCGCTGCCCTATCCGTGAGCAGCCGGGTGGCTACCGCCCATCGGCGGTGGCCACCTGGCCCGTCTGCGGGTCGAAGGCGTGTGCCCGTGCGACATCGAACCACAACCGGATCGGCTGGTTCTCCCGCGCGTCCGACGCCGCGGGCAACCGGGCGACCAGCTGAGTCCCGTCGGTGGGCAGGTCTGCCGCGCCGGAGTCGGCCGCGAGCTCCTCCAGCTCGGCGCTGGTTGCCCGTGGGCCCTGCACCACGAAGTATGCGTATTTGTCCGACCCCATGGATTCCACCACATCGGGCGTGGCATCGAACTCGATCCCGCGCCGCCGCGTCTCCTCATCGATCATCGCGGCGTCGGCGAAGTGTTCCGGCCGCGCTCCGAGGATGACCGGCTGGCTGAACCGCAGCGGCAGCGTGCCCAGCGGGCTTTCCAGCCCGTCCGCGCCGGGCGTCGCGTACAAGAAATTCATCGGCGGCGACCCGATGAACCCGGCGACGAACAGGTTGGCCGGAGAGTCGTACAGCTCCTGTGGCGGGCCGATCTGTTGCACGACGCCACCGCGCATCACGACCAGCCGGTCGCCGAGCGTCATGGCCTCGGTCTGGTCGTGCGTGACGTAAACCGTGGTCGTCCCCAACCGCCGCTGCAGCCGCGACACCAGCGTGCGCATCTGCACCCGCAGCTTGGCGTCCAGATTGGACAACGGCTCGTCCATGAGGAACGCCTTGGGGTCGCGCACGATCGCGCGCCCCATCGCCACGCGCTGCCGCTGCCCGCCGGACAGGTTGGCCGGCTTGCGATCCAGCACCTGCGACAGCTCCAGCAGCCGCGCCATCTCATCCACTTTGGACGAGACCACATCCGGCGCGACCTTGCGCAGCCGCAGCGGGAACGCGATGTTCTCCCGCACGCTCATGTTGGGGTACAACGCATACGACTGGAACACCATCGCCATATCGCGGTCCTTGGGCGCCTTCTCGTTGACCCGCCGGCCGTCGATGCGCAGCTCGCCGGTGGTGATCTCCTCCAGCCCGGCGATCATGTTGAGCGTGGTCGACTTGCCGCAGCCGCTCGGCCCCACGAGGATCAGGAACTCGCCATCGGCGATCGTCAGATCGAATTCGCGCACCGCCACCGTACCGTCCGGAAAGGATTTTGTGACTTTGTCGAGGACGATTTCAGCCATTGCTCACCCCTTGACGGCACCCGATGTCAGCCCGGCAACGATCCGGCGCTGGAAGAACAGCACGAACAACACGACCGGGATGGTGATGACGACGGCCGCCGCGGAGATCGCCCCGGTCGGGTCCTCGAATTGCGACGCGCCCGTGAAGAATGACAGTGTCGCCGGCACCGTACGCGACCGCTCGGTCGACGTCAGCGAGATGGCGAACAGGAAGTCGTTCCAGGCGAAGATGAACACCAGGATCGCGGTCGTGAACACTCCCGGCGCGGCCAGCGGCACGATCACCCGCCGAAACGCCTGCGCCTGTGTGGCCCCATCCATCTGGGCCGCCTTCTCCAGCTCCCACGGGATCTGCCGGAAGAACGCCGACAGCGTGTAGATGGCCAGTGGCAGCGCGAAAGTCACATACGGAATGATGAGCCCGGCCCACGTGTCGAACAGGCCGAGCTGCCGCTCGATGTCGAACAGCGGCGAGATCAGCGAGATCTGCGGGAACATCGCGATCAGCAATGACAGTCCGACGAGGACACGCTTGCCGGGGAAGCTCAGCCGCGCGATCGCATATGCGGCAAGCATCCCGAGCACGACGGCGATCGCGGTTGCGATGAGCGCGATGCCGATGGAGTTCACCAGCGCCCGCAGGAACATGTCGGTGGAGAAGATGGCGCGATAGTGCTCCAGGGTCCACTCCTGCGGGATGAACTTGCCGTCCGTCAGCGTGGCCGGTGTCTTGAGCGACAGCGAGACGATCCACAGCACGGGCACGAGCGCATAGACGACGACCAGCAGGTCGATCAGCCCCCAGCGCAGAGTCTTCATCGCCTGCCCCCATCGTCACTTCCCGGTGCCGCCGCACCGAAAATCTTCACGAACAGGAACGCGATCGCGGCCACCGCAAGGAAAATCAGCACCGACATCGTGGATCCGATGCCGAGATTCAGGCCCTTGATGAGATTGTTGTAGGTCAGCATCGACACCGACGAGGTCTCATTCGCGCCCGCTGTCAGCACGAAGATGTTGTCGAAAATCCGGAACGCGTCGAGCGTGCGAAACAGCAGGGCCACCAGGATCGCGGGCTTCATGGCGGGCAGCATCACCTTGGTGAAGCGTTGCCACCATCCGGCGCCGTCCATCGCGGCCGCCTTCAGCAAATCATCCGGTACCAGGGCCAGCCCCGCCATCAACAGCAGCGCCATGAACGGGGTCGTCTTCCACACCTCCGCCAAGATGATGACGGCCAGTGCGCTTGCCCGCTCGGTCAGCGGCGCGCCCTGTGCGAACGCCTCCGCCAGATAGCCGGTCTTGGGCGTCCAGGCGAACCGCCACGAGAACGCCGCCACCACGGTGACGATGCCATATGGGATCAGCGTTGCCGTGCGCACCAGCCCGCGCGCGACCAGCGTCCGGTGCATCACCAACGCCAGCGCCATGCCCAGCACGAGCTCGATGGCCACGGACACGACCGTGATGAACAGCGTGATGCCGAACGCGGTCCACCAATAGTCGTTGGACAGCACCGTCGCGTAGTTCTCCAGCCCGACGAACTCCTGCTGCTGTGGGAACTTCAGATCCGCGCGCTGCAGCGACAGCCACACCGAATACACGATGGGCCAGGCCGTCACGGCCACCATCACGATGACGGCGGGCGCGCACAACAGCCACGCCAGGCGCCACTCTTCCTGTTTCACGGCAACACACCCTTCGACTCCAGCGCGTCCTGCAGCGAGCCCCGCAGCTCCCGCGCCGTCTCCTCGGGCCGGATGCCCGACGGGGGCGACAGCGTGGCCGACAGCACCGTGGACACGTTCTGATAGGCCGGGGTCGATGGCCGGGCCCCCGCGTCCTTCAGCTCGGCCCGGATCTCGTCGCGCATGGGATAGGCCTGCTCCATCTCCGGGTCGTCGTAGACCGCCTCGATGGTCGGCGGCACGCCGTCGTTGATGGCCGAGAACTTCTGGTGCTCCGGCGAGCGCAGGCACAGCGCCGCCTCGAACGCCTCGTCGGGGTGGCGCGAATACGCGCTGACCGCGAGGTGATATCCGCCCACCGTCACGCGGCTCGGTGTCCCGGGCTGGATCGAGGGATAGCGGGCCCACGCCGTCTTCGCGGCGATGTCCGGCGCACCCGACTGCATCGCGGCATACACGAACGGCCAGTTCAGCTGGAACGCCCCGCCGCCGCCCTGATAGGCCAGGCGCACGTCGTCTTCGAGCTGGTTGGTGAACGACGGGCTGGTGACCCCGGCCGTGGCGAACCGCTGCAGCACGGCCAGCGCCTGCACGGCGCCCGCGTCCATCACGGCCTGCGTGCCGTCATCGTTGAGGATCTTGCCGCCGGCGGACTCGACGAGCGTGTTGTAGAGGACGACCAGGCCCTCGTATTGCGCGCCCATCGTCAGGATCTGGTAGGGCTGCCCGCGCGATTTCAGGTCCTGCGCGGCGGCGATCATCTCGTCCCAAGTGGACGGTGGCCGGCTGACCAGGTCGGTGCGGTACCAGAGCAGCTGGACGTTGGTGTTCTTCGGCGCCGCATAGAGCTTTGACTGGTACGCGGCCGTCTCCAGCGGCCCGGCCAGAGTCCCGTTTTCCGCCTCGGCTCGGTGCTGGCCCGTCCATTCCCGAATCCACCCGGCGCTGGCGAACTCCGGCGTCCACGTGACGTCGAGTGCCAGCACATCGATGGCGCGGTCACGGGCCGCGAGGCGCCGGGCCAGCTGCACCCGCTGGTCGTCGGCGCCTCGCGGCAAAACGTTGTATTGGATGCGGTAGCGGTTGCCGGCCTGCCGGTTGCAGTCCTCGACCACCTTCGGGAAGTTGTTCTCCGGTGCGTAATAGACGTTTATCGTTGTTTCGCCGCCATCCCCGCCGCCCGTGCCGCACGCCGCGGAGATGCCCAAGACCAGACCCATCGCAGCGGCCAGCGCACCCGTTCGCATACATCTCTATTACCCCATGTGAGCCACCTCTAACACAGTGTTCGCAAAAGGCTCACGCGGGACGACGCGGGAGGCGATAATGATCGCAGCCACGGTGCCGACCAGGATCGCGCCGGGCAGGAACGGCACCCCGTCGACCGGGAACGAGTAACCGGCCGCGGCCATGAGCGCGTCGGCGAAGGGGAACGACGAGTACATCTGGGTCAGCCCCACCGGGATCGCGGCGACCAGCGCGGCCACCATGACGAGCACCCGCCTGCCGACCGACCGGCGGGGGACCATGAACCACACGGCGATCACGGCCAGCGGCACGCCCGCCGCCGCGAAAAACGGTGTCACGCTTCCGGCCCCGGCGACGGCGGCGACCACCACGGCCGCGATCCACATCGGCCTGCCGCGCACGGCGGACGCGCACACCAGCGCGGCCAGCACGAGCAGCCCGACCACGACCGCCGACGCCACGAAGAACCCGTCCGGAAGGCGCGTGTTCCACGTCGGCCAGTGGTACGCGACCGCCGGAGCGCACGAGGCGCCCAAGACCGCGAACCCGGCCAGCGACCGCCGCACCGCGATCTCATCGGTCCGGAACAGCCGTGCCAGCTGCCACGCTCCATATAGGACGATCGCCCCGAGGCCCGCCGCGAGCAGAGCGGCGTTCGCGTTTGCGGCGTCGCGCGCGTCGAACACCGAGTCGATGGCCCACAGCGTCCCGAGCGCCAGCACTCCCGGCAGGACGATGGCCCCGCGCCCGGCGATGGCCAGCGCCAGCCCGGTGACCATGACGAGAATCGCCGCCTGCCGGATCTCGTGCGCCCAGAGGTGATGCTCGCCCATCTCGTCGGTGAAGTCGTTGAGCGCGCCGGTCAACACAGTCAGCGCGTAGACCCACAGCGCCAGCCCGGCTCCCGCGATGACCCACCCGCGCAGAGCGGGCCGCGGCGCCGCTTGGCCGAGTGGGACTCTCACCTCCACGGGCCGCCGCACGGCAACCTTGGCCGCGAACGCATACCCGAGCACGAAGACCGAAGCGGCCAGGCACGGCCGCACCACCATGGCCGCGCTGCTGGGGACCATCTCGCCGAGGCGCATGCCGTTGTTGTCCAGGTCCAGCAGCGCGAATGGGAACCACAGCGGCGCGGACGCCACACCTATCCCAGCCTTGCGCGCCGCGTCCCAGGCCGTGACGATCGCGGCGAGGTCCAGCACGACGAGCGTGCCGACGAGCCCGGCGAGCCTCCCGCGCCGCACCGTCACCGCCAAAGCCGCGACAACGGTGAAGCACACGGCCCAGAGCAAGAGACCCGGAACCTCATATGACACATACACCGGCACGAACGCCGGATGCCCGCCGAAGGGTTCCACCTCAAGCAACTCCACCAGCAGTGGGGCGCCCACCACGACCACCGGCGCCAGCGCGGCCCATCGCATCGGCAGCCACCGACCCGCCCACCGCCCGGCGAAGAACGCGAAGACCGTCACGATGGCAAGGCTGACAAGGGAAACGGCGTTGGCGAGCAAGGGCACCCGATGTGCGTCCGTGTGTTGCATCATGCCGTAGCCGAACCTCGGTATCCACTGGGCCAGCAGCAAGCACATCAGCCCGCCGGCGAACAGCGCGAGCGGCGGCTGCAACGCGCGCCCGAGCCCCGGCAGCGTCTCGCGCCACCCCAAAGGCACGCCGTCGTCATTGACCGGTGGGGACATCGCAAGGCTCCACGCGAACCGCAGTCGCCCCCAGTGACCCAGGTGGTGCAGCTCGGCAGCCCATTCCCGAGCCCGTTGTTCCCGCAGGGAGGCCGGCCAGCGCTGCGCCGCCATCCGCATCAGCGTTTCGATGATGCTTTTCATGCGGTACGCGGCTTCCGCGCGCCGAGTCCGTCGGCTTTGGACAGTCGTTGGTAGAGCGCGGCCAGCTCCGTGCGGGCGGCCTGCACGCCGTCGGGGGTGAGCCGGTAGTAGCGCCGGGCGGGGCGGCCCTCGGCGACCGGGTCGAGGTCTTCCCACTCGGCGTGCACCCAGCCGGCGCGCTCCAACCGGGTGAGGATGGGGTAGAGGGTGCCGCTGGGCAGCCCGGTGTCGCGGATCAGATCCAGCCCGTAGCGTTCCCGTGCGGGATCGTCCACGAGGGCCGCGAGCACCTTCACCACGGCCGTCGTGATGCGCACATTTTGAACCATGCTCGGAACACTACATAGGGGGGTGTTCCCGGTCCAGATGCTTTTTCAGAACGTCCTCGCCGAAGTCGCCGCGCGGGCGGCGCAGCACCGTGTGCGCGTGGTTGCCGTCCTCCTGCGTGTTGTCGTACTCGATCAGCAGGTCGTCGCCCTGTATCCGGTAGTAGTGCCGTCCTCCCTGCACGGTGGGCCCCTCCCACGCGAAGCTCACCTCGCCCGGATCAGGCCGGAATTGCTCCGGCAACCGTGCCAGATACATGCGCACGATCCGGTCCAGCAGCCCGCGCGCGTCGCCACCGAGGCTCGATGCGGACACCCCCACGGGCTCAAGCGCGGACGCCCTCGGGCTCGTCGCGCTGCGAATGTCACGGGGCGCGGTGTCGGACACGATCGCACGTGACCTTTCAACAGGTGTCATCGCGTCGAGCAGTGCCCGCGCCAGCTCCTCCTCGGCCGCGAGCGGCGCGAGCACCGCCCGCCCGTCATACATCACCCGGTGCGGGTTGGCGCCGAAGAAGACCGGCGCGGGCGACACGACCCCGTCGACGACCGTCATCGTGACCGAGATGTGGTGCCCCTCGAACCGCCACGACCAAGCGTCGTCGTGCACCGGGTCGCCGAACACCGTCACCCAGTAGTCGTTGCTGTGCCTGCCCCGGCGCCACCCCTCGCGCCGGTCGAGCACCTCCTCCAGCGCGACGATCGCCATCGCCTGCGCATAGGCGTGCGGGCTCAGGCCCGTCGCGAGCAGCCGGTGCGCCGCCTTGCGCGCTCGGTCGTCCATGTTGGACAGCGATGCTCCTGGCCGCGATTCCGGCCGATATTCGATCCATCGCCGCGCGCCCGCATCGTCGAACCGCAGCCCCGCCAGCGCCCGCTGCTGCTCGTCGAGCGCCGCGAGCAGTCCCCGGGCGGCCTCACGCATGTCTTCAAGACTCACCGCCCATGTATATCGCGCTGACCGGCCAATCCGTTGGCGGCAAGCCACTGCGGGTCGGGCGTCACCGACTCGAGCACCTCGACGAATACGCCGTCGGGTCCGGCCACTTGAAACCGGCGCCGGCCCCACGGCTCGGTCACGAGCGCAGCACCACCTCCAGGCCCGCGGCGTGCGGTCCGCCTCGCCTATTCATCACCGTTGATCGGCAACGGGTCGCATATAAGTCATGACCGGCAGTAAGCCAAGCCGGGAAAGGTTGCAATTTGGCCAACGTCCGGTAGCGTCAGGCGGCGTGAGCCCCTCGGTGACCCCTCACCGCCGGCGGTCAACGTCGTCGATGATGACCCTGATGACGGTCTTCGCGACAGCGGTTCTGGCAATGCCCGGGACGGCTGCCGCGCAACCCGACCCTGATCCACACGGGAGCGACCCGGCGAAAATCGCCGCGCTCAAGGACAATCTCGCGGCCGCAGCGGCCGGCTACATGAAGGCCGAGTCCGACCTGGCGGGCTCCCAGGCCAAGCAGGCCGAGCTGCAAACCCAACTGTCCAAGGCAGAGGCCGACCTGGCGCGCGTCAAGAAGCGCGTCGCCGACTACGCGGCCGAGGCATACATGATCGGCGGCGTGGGCACCATCGGTCTGGTGCTTCAGGCCACGAGCAAGGAAGACTTCATCGGCAAGGCGCAGGCGATGGACCGCCTCACCCGTGCCGACTCGGAGCGCCTGGTCACCATGGCCGACGCGAAGCGGCGCATCGGCGAGGCCAAGGCGGGCATCGACACTGAGGTCGCCGCGCAGGCCGATGCGGCCAAAGAGATGGCCCGGCGCAAGCAGGCCGCCGAGAAGGCGCTCGCCGCCGCGCAGGCCCCGCCCGCACCGCCCAAGCCGCCGTCGGACTCGTCGGGCATCCCGACGGCCAACCCGGCCCCGCGCAACCCGGACGGGAGCTGGCCGTCGCAGTTGTGCTCGGTGGACGACCCGACGACGTCGGGCTGCATCACCCCGCGCACGCTGCACGCGCTGAAGGAAACCCAGCGGCTCGGGTTTGGCCGCTATGTCTCGTGCTATCGGCCCGGCAACAAATACGAGCACCCCAAGGGCCGAGCGTGCGACTGGTCGGCCACGCCCGACGGGTTCGTCAACCGCTCGGCGGGCGGTGGCGACAAGGCGTATGGCGACCGGCTGGCCGACTTCTACGTGAAGAACGCCCGCGCGCTGGGGGTCATGTATGTCATCTGGTACTGCGAGATCTGGCAGGTGAGCACGGGCTGGCACCGCTACAACTCGGCCGGGTCCAAGTGTGGCGACGCGCCCGCGCCCGACCACACCAACCACGTGCACCTATCTATCTACTAGCGTCGCGTCGGTCTCGTCGGCGGGCACGTGCTGCTTGCGCGCCAGCGCGAGCAGCGGCAGGCACAGGGCCGACAACCCGCCCGAGACCAGATAGGACGCGGGATAGCCCCACACGTCCGCGGCGCGCCCGAGCGCGGGCTGCGCGACCACTCCGCCGGTGTTGCTGACCAGCGAGTCGAACGACAGGATCGTGGCCCGCTGCTGCGACGGGATCATGCCGTTCATGAGCGCCTGCCGGATCGGCATGGCCGCCGCGAACAGCACGGCCCACACCACGACGGCCGCGATCACCGCCCAGAAGTGGGCAAACAGCCCCATCACCAGGATCGCCGCCGTGCCAACGACCTCGGCGGCGATGAGCGCGCCGGTGCGGTGCCGGAACAGCCGGCGCACCTGCGAGGCCAGCAGGCCGCCCGCGATCTGCCCGCCGGCGACGATCGCGGCCACGACGCCCGCGATGCCGTAGGCCTCGGGATCGCCGTAGAGGCCCAGCAGATAGGGCTGCAGCGCGTAGAACACGTAGATGGTCACGCCGCCGGTGAAGACACCGGCCAGCATGAGGTAGCGCACCGCCGGGAGGCGCCAGCCGTACCGCAAAGAATCGGTGACGATGCCCTTCACCTCGGCCACCAGGGTCTGACCGTCGCGTTTGGACGTCCAGCCCAGGTCGTGCATTGCCGCGAACGCCACCCCGAACATGACCACCAGCAGCCCGGCCCGCACCACGAACGGCATGCCCAGCGTCGTGAACTGGGCCAGGAAGCCGCCCGCGACCGAGCCGCCGAGCATGCCGATGCCGCTGAGCATCTGCGCGCGGGCGAACACCGCGTCGAGCTGGCCGTCGAACCCGGTCGCGGTGAGCGCGTCGACCAGCCACGCCTCGGTGGCGCCGGAGAAGAACGTGAAGCCCAGCCCGAGCAGCAGCGACACCACCGCCCACGCCCAGAAGGGCGCGTTCACATACCACAACAGCACATAGAGCCCCGTCGACGCGGCCAGGGTCAGCGTGCCCAGCAGGAACGAGGCCCGCCTGCCCCACGTGTCGGCCACGACCCCGGTGGGCACCTCGAATAACACCATGCCCGCCGTGAAGAACGCGTTGGCCGCGAAGGCCTCCAAATTGGACAGACCCGCGTCGAGCAGGAAGATCGTGTTGACCCCCCAGATCAGCGAGGCGGCCAGCGTGTTGCCCAGGGTCAGGGTGTAATAGGTGCGCTTGATCGTTGTCGGTGTGGCGATCACTTGCCGATCTTAGCCAGCCAGTCCGACACTTCCGCCGGTGTGAGGTGTGCGTCGACGGTCACGGACGGAGGCATGAGGGGATAGACGCGGCCCGCATTCCAGGTGCGCTCATAGGGCGGCTTTTCCAAAACCACGATGCGGTACCCGTCCAGCCTCGGGATGTCGGCCGGCCGCCCCTCGTTCCAGATCCATTTGCCGCCCGCGTCGACGAGATTGAACCGCCCGCCGATCCCCCCGGAGGGCTCAAGATCCTCACCGGTGGTCGCGGCCGCCACCCATTCGGGTGGAATCGGCTCGCCCGGGATCTTGCCCTGGGCCGGATCGCCGATCAGGGTGGCGGCAAGCAGCGTGTGCAATTGGAAGTTGTCACCGATGCCGCCGATGGTGAGCCGGAACCCGCGCCCGGAGTCGGGGTGCAGCACGATGACCGGTTCGTCGTCGAGCACCCGCAGCAGGCCGTAAAGCCACCCGACCTCGCCGATGTGCTCCTGCGCGGCCTCGGCCGCCGCGGTCAGGCGCGCCCGGTGCGGCAGCGCCTTGCGCCCCTTGGCCTGTTGCAGCGGCAGCAGCAGGCTCGGGATCCACTCGCCCACACTGAACCACGCCTCCGCGAGCTCGTGCTCCTCGTTGGAGCCCAGCTCCGCCTGCACGGCCGGGATGCGCTCGTGGTCGTCGGGCTCGGGCAGGGGCGCGCCCTCGCCGACCGCCTGCCACAACGCCGGGAACCGGGCCGCGCGCTCCAGCCCGTCGGACCCGCGCAGGGCCAATGTCTCCAGCGCGACGAGCGGATCACCGCCATATTCCACGAAACCGGCGGCGAGCGTGGCCAGCTGCCCGCCCATGCCGAGCGGCACGGTCTGCAGCGCCCGCTCCAGCTCGTGCAGCGCGGCCGTCAGCTCCGCCGCATCGGCCCGCTCGGCCCGCTTCACGATCTCGCGCTGCGCCGCCGAGAAAGCGCGGTTGTCCTGCTCACGCAGGGCCTCGATGAGATCGGTGGTGAGCATGGGCAGCGTGCGCTTGCGGAACAAGGACATTCGCGCATGTTATCTCGGACCACGCGGAGCCGGGGGCCGTGTCACCTATAACGGAGATAGTCGATACGTCCACATTGCACTCTGTGAGGGGTTTCTAACAGCGAATAGACATGAATATTGTTGAACGTTGCCGCGAACTCGTACAGTAAGAGCGATTTTTGCAGGGGAGGAGAGCGAGGGCCGTGTCTAGCTTTGCCAATGCGAGCCGTGAGCTTGCTGAATTGATGGACAGCGCTAAGGGCCAGTTGGAACTGATGCGCCAGCAACAGAGTGAGGCGCAGTTCGACGGGGAGGACCCGCGCACCGAGGGTGAGGGAGAGAGCCAGGACGGTCTCGTCAGGGCCGTCATGGGCCCCGACGGCCGGCTCATGCAGCTGGAGCTCGACGAGCGGAGCACGCACATTTCCCGCAGCGAGCTGCAACGCTCGATCATTGAGGCGGTCAACGACGCGTGGGCCATGGGGCGCGGCGCCGATGCCGATGACTCCGCGGTCGCCAATATCGACCCCGGCGCGCTGACCCAGAGTCTCAACGAGGCGCGCGATCAGGCCGTGCAGTCGATGAACCGGATCACCGAGGGCCTGCTCGACGCCATGCGGCAGATTGAGAGGTCGACTCGGCAATGAGAACCACAGAGGTTGAGACCCTCATCCTGCGCCGGGCCGAGCAGGAGCTCGTCGAGATGGTGGAGCGTACCATCACCCAGCTCGAAGGGTTCCAGTCCGAGCTGGAAGAGTTCGGTGAGGCGTGGGGCAACGACGACCTGGGTGGGCTGATCGGCGAGGTGTACAAGGCCGCCCTGTCCCTGGCGCTGAACTGCCTGTTCTCCAATTTGGACACCGTGTTCGGCTACGCCGACCGGTTGTCCGTCACGGCCGATGACTACGACTCCACCGACCAGCACTCCTCCGACGGGCTGGAGCTGGTGCGGCAGATGGCCTCCGAAGTCGACCTCCCACTGTGAAATGAGGACGTGAAATGGGATTGCAGCTTCCCGATGAGCTCCGCGGCCTCCTGCAAATGCTCGGCTTCAACTGGCCCGCCGCCGACGAAGAGAAGCTTTTCAACATGGCCCAGGTCTGGATGAACCAGGCCAACCAGATCCGCTCCCACGTCGACGACGCCACCAACGCCGCCTCGCAGGTGTGGAAGGGCAACACGGCCGACACGGTCGCGGCGTTCCAGGCCGCTTGGGAGTCGGCCGACAGCCCCGCCGAGCGGCTCAAGCTCGCCGCCACCGGAGCCCAGATCATCGGCGCCGGGCTGATGGTCATCGCGGGCGTCGTGCTGGCCCTGAAAATCGCGGTCATCGCCCAGCTGGTCACGTGCGCCATCCAGATCGCCGCGGCCATCGCCGCCGCGGCGGCCACGTTCGGCGCTTCGCTGGCGCAGATCCCGATCGCCAAGATGATCGCGAAGTACGCGATCGACATGGCGATCGACAAGGCCATCACGGCGGTGCTCAATGGTTAAGGGGCGCACCACCGGCAAGGCCAAGCTGATGAACGCGGCGGCCAAGGGCGTGATGAAGGCCCTCGACAACGTGCTGCGCGAGGGTAAGAAGCTGGGCGACGACGCGCTCGCCGCGGCCAAGAAGGCGCAGACGAGGCGGGTGCCGGCCGCGGCCAAGCGCCGGCGGTCGATCCCGCCGCACATCAAGCAGCGCCTCGACGAGGGCAACGCGTTCAACCGCAAACGCGAGCCCTACTACCGGGCGCGCGGCGGCGGCAATGAGATCACGCTGAGCAACAAGACGCGCGTGGACTCATACGTGCCCAACAAGGAGATCGTGTCGCGCAAGCACACCGATCTCAGCTCGATCAAGGAAGACACGGCAAAGGGCTACTTGCGCGAGCTCGACAGCAAATACAAGAGCGACGCCAACGTGACCATCCTGGACACGAAGCACAATCGCGATCAGATCGGCGACGTGGTCGGCGGCCCGATGCGTGGCAAGCCCATCCTCGAGGTGCCGGTGCAGTCCGGCGGCGTGCCGCAGAGCGTGCTCGACGAGGCGAAGCGGCTTGGCATCACGATCCGCGACGAGACGGGTAAGGTGTACCGGTGATCAGCGAAGGTGTGAGCTACTGCGAGCGGTGGAACTTCGACTATCAGGAGTCGATCGACCCGCTGCCGCCCGAGCAGGCCCTGGCGCTCGATGTCGCGGGCGACTTCTACACGGTCGTGCTCGCCGACCCCACCGGCGGTGACGTGCCCGAGGCGGTCATCGAAATCGCGTGGAAAAACAACGTCGCCAGCGTGTGGTTCTTCGACGAGTTCGGCCGGCAATCGCTCAACTACGTGTTCCGGCGCACCGACGACGACCGGCTCTTCCTGCACAACATGATCGAATATGAGTACCCCGACGAGCACGCCGAGACGCTCATCGGCGCGACGCGCACCGACGAGATCCGCTTCGAGCCCGACGGGATGACCAAGCAGATCATTTCCGACGACATCAAGCAGGAGCGCGAGACCATCGAGCGCAGCGATGTCGACGTGTCGTCGCATTGGGAGCCGGTGCCCAAGTTCGGTGAGTGGGACTCGCTGGCGCGGTGGAACCGCGACGGCGAGGAGGAAGAATAGTCTTCAACGAAAGAAACGGACGGCGGTCGCGGTCAGCGGCCGCCGTTGTCGTATGGGCTAGCCTTCCGATGTGACCCGGGCGTGCAACGGCGGCGCGGCCGAGGCCGACATCAACCCGCGGCACGGCACGTTCACGGGCGCGGAACTCGCCATCACGGGTGACACAAAACCCCTCGCCGTCTCCGTCGGTCTCGCCCTCACCTTCACCTTTACCCTCACCTTTACTACCCTCACCTTTACTACCCTCACCTTTACTACCCTCACCTTTACTACCCTCACCTTTACTACCCTCACCTTTACTACCCTCACCTTCACCCTCACCGCAGCCGGGCAACAACCTGGCCCGGTCGGCCACGGCTTCGTGTTCGTTCACGTCTTCGTGGGAGAGCTGCGCGGCGATCAACAATGGGGATGAGCCGACGAGCTCCAACTTCGGCTCGCCCAAGGCGGGCAACCGCTGGGGCACGTGGCCCAATCAGGGCGAGCAGTGGTCGGGGTCTACAGCGGTCTTCGGCCCAGCCGGTGAGCCGGGCGCAGGTGTACTTCTTCGACGACAACCAGGGCATCGACCTGCCCGCGTCGTGGAAACTGCAGGCTTGAAACGGCAGCGCCTACGTGGACGGAGGCGGCGCGAGCGGCGGATACCCCGGTTGCGGGCGACCAATACAACACCGTCGCGTTCAGCGGCGTGAGCACGACACGCCTGCGGGTCGTGCTGCAGAGCGCCTCCGGACTCTCCGTTGGTCTGCTTGATCAAGGCCTTCGCGTCATAGGCGTCGGCACATGCGAGAGCGGGCTCCCTATCCGGCGCCCGCCCTTTTCCGTGTGCCGCCGCTTGCCGGGCACGCACACCTTCACACCATCCGGATCAACGGGGCCGCTCTCCACAACATCGGCGATGCCGTCGCGCACGCGGACGCCGCCGCAACATCCGGGATAATGTCGTCGCGCACGCGGACGCCGCCGCAACATCCGGGATAACGTCGCCGGACACGCGAAAAGCGTTGCAATATCCCGGATCCTGCACTTCATCGACCAATATCCGGACACCATCCCGGATCGTCCTCGCGTGATTGGGAGCCCGATCTCGGCAGCAGCCCGCGCCTGGACGGCCAAGGAACATCCCCGCGATGCGGAGCACATTTCTGCCCGACACATAGCGGCCGCCATTCCCCGTGCGTGGGGAAATCTGCCGGTCAACAGCGTTGTGCCGTGGGACCATCCCCGCGTGCGTGGGGAACGTACTGATTTACCTGTGGTGCAGGAGATCAACCGCTGTAATCTTCTTCACCTTGTGGAGCGACCCAACTCGTCAGGGGTGGTTGGGTGGGGTGAGGAAGATGCGCATGGCTTCGGGGGAGCGGGGGAGGCCGTATGCGCCGACCATCTCGCTGAAGTTGCCGAAGGTCATGCCATCGTACTGCCAGGTGCGCGGCGAGTCGGCGAGGGCCCGGACCAGGCTGCGCTGCCGTTCGTTCAGCGTGGCTGGCTCGGTACCAGATGGAAAAGGACCGTCAGGGAAGGCAAGCCGCAGCGCCACGGCCACCGGCGGGAGGGCTGTCACGCCGGTGACTAGGGGGATTCTGGCCAGCAGCGCGTCGAAGGCGGCATCGGCGCCGAGTTGGCCGAGGGCGAGGCCGGCCAGCCCGCCGAGATCGCCGTCGAGGAACGGGATGCGCTCGTCGGTGGCCGCGTCGCGGGTGACCCAGGTTGCCAGCTCGCTTTGGTCGCGCAGGGCGACGGCGGCGGCCCAGCGTACGAGCGGGCGTGGGTCGTGCAGGTGGGCCGGATCCGGCCGGCCGCCGAGTAAGCCGATGCTGATTAGCGCGGTGGCTTCGGTTATCTCACTGTCGAATGTGGACGCCGAGAGGCGCGGCAGGATGGTCGAGGATTTCTCGGGGAACCAGGCGAGCGCGTAGGCGGCGGCCGTCTGCAGTTCCTCGTCGGGATCGCTCAGCAGGTCGAGCAGGAGCGGCACTCCGGCGCGGACGGCATCGTAGACCTGTACGAAGAAGTAGGCGTAGAGCTTGTTTTCGTCCTCATCGGACAGATCGGCGAAGGCGTAATCTTCGTCCTCATCCTCGTCGCCCTCTTCGAGGGTTGAGTCGTCGAGGGAGGAGTCGTCGTGTGGGGCGGGGACGGTGGCGAGCACGGCTTCGCCGCCCACCGCGGCCGCGCGATGTTGGGCGATCGGAAGGTTGTCGGGCAGCCACCAGGAGTCGTATCCGACCGTGAGCGCAGTCAGTAGCCCGACGATCCCCGCCCGATCGGGGGTTCCCGGGTCAGCGAGCAGCTCCAGCAGGAACGGCACGGCGTAGGCCGAGGCCTCGTAGCGCGTGCCCTGGTGGTAGATGTTGCCGTACAGCGCATGGAGCGCCTTCTCGCGCACGCCCACCTCACGCGAGCTCAGCGCGCGAATCTGCGCCGGCACATCCGCCGCACTGCCATACGCGTGGCTCAGCCGTGCCCAATCGATGTCGTCGAGTCCGTCCAACACGGACGCATCGTGTCACACGCCCGGTTCGGCGATGCGATAACCCACCCCCGGCGTCGTCACGATGACCGGCGGCCCACCCAGTTTGCGGCGTAGCCGCCCGACGGTCACGGCGACAGTGTTGGTGAACGGATCGGCGTGCTCGTCCCAAACGCGTTCCAGGAGTTCCTCCGCGCTCATGAACGCGGGACTCGCCATCAGCAGGGCCTCCAGAACCGCGAACTCCTTCACCGACAGGTCGAGCCGGCGCCCGTCTCGGGTGGCCGTCCGGGCGATGGGGTCCAACTCGACACCTGCCGCGCGTAGCGTCCGGGCGCGTGCCGAAGGCCGGCGCCTGGCGAGCGCACGGACGCGCAACACCAGCTCGGGGAAGTGAAACGGCTTGGCCAGGTAGTCGTCCGCGCCGAGGGTGAGCCCGCTGACCCGGTCGCCGGGCGAACCCGCCGCGGTGAGCATGAGCACCATCGGGCGCTCGCTGCGGGCCGTAATCATCTGGCACAGCGTATCGCCGTGGATGCCGGGCAGGTCGCGATCGAGCACCACCACCTCATACGGGTTGAGGTCGAGCTTGGCGGCCGCGGCCAGCCCGTCGTGCGCGACATCGACGGCCATGCCCTGGTCGCGCAGACCCTCGGCGACGACCTCGGCCAGCGCCCGCGCATCTTCGACCACGAGAACTCTCATGATGGCAGCGAGATGGTCACGCGCAGGTCGCCGTGTGCCTCGACGGTCGCCGCGACAATGGATAAACCAAGTCCTGATCTGGTACCCGTGCGGTCCGCCGCGAGCCGCTGGAACGACTGCGCCAGCTTGGCGACCTGTTCGGGCTTGGCCGGCGCGCTGGGTGAGCCGGCGATCAGCTGGCGGGACTGAGCGGTGCGGATGTCGGTCAGCTGGGCTTCGAGCAGGCGGATCCGCTTGTGCGCGCCCGCGAGGCTGGGCTGCGCGGGCACCTGGCCCGCCACCGGTGCGCTCGCCCTCGTGCCGGCCAGCAGTGTGATGAGCGCCAGCAGGCCGATTCCGGGCATCAGGAACAGCACGGCATTCAGCGCAGTGAAACGTAAGCGCACCGCGATCATGCCATCAAGCATGCCCGGCCGGACCTAACAACGGCATGACAGCACCTGACGCTGCGCCGCACCCCGCTTCACTCAGGCCCGCGCCGCGGGCGCGATGGGCGAAACCGATTGGGAGACGCATCACCGGATCGGGCGACATCGGCCCGGCCGCTCTGAAGGCGGATACACCATGGAGGACACGCTCATGACGTGGCCTTCGGGCTGATCGGCCCGCGCCGCCGTGGTCGGCCGGCGTGGTCGTGGTCGGCCGGCGTGGTCGTGGTCGGCCGGCGTGGTCGGCCCGCGCCGCCGTGGTCAGCCCGGCGGGATCCGTCCTTTGTGGACCTGCCGCTTGCCGGGATCGCCGTCCCGCTGGGCATGGGTGTGTGGCGGGCCAACGGCAACCAGGCGGTGTCGGCGCTCGCGCCAGCCCTCGCCGAGCACCGGCTGCGCGGACCCGCGACTCAGCGGAGGTGATTTATCAGCTGGTACATGACGTGGTCCTGCCACCGCCCGGCGATGTGTAAGTATTCCGGTGCGTAGCCGTAGCGCACAAACCCGTTGCGCTGCAGCACGCGCTGCGAGCCGGTGTTGTGCGGCAGCGTTTCCGCCTGGACCCGGTGCAGGCCCAGCTCCTCGAACGCCACCCGGATGATGGCCCGCACGGCCGCGGTCGCGACCCCGCGGCCGTTGTGGGCCTCGCCCACCCAGTAGCCCATGCTGCACGACTGAAAAGGACCGTAAACGATCCCGTTGAGCGTGATGCGCCCGATGATGTCGCCGCCCGCGTCGACGATGACGTGGGGCAGGTTGGTGCCCCGCTGATGCCGCTCAAGCGAATCCTCGATGAGTGCGGCCTGTCGCTCGACCGTGAAGTATTCGTCGTCGCGCAGCGGCTCCCACGGCGCGAGGAACTCCCGGTTGGCGCGCACCAACTCGGTCAGGGCGGGTGCGTCTTCGGGTCGCACGAGACGCGTCGTGACAGTCATCATTTCGAAGTATGACTCACGCGATTACTACGAGGGTTACACGTCCGGATGGCCGTCCGGGTTCAATGAAACCGGCCACATTGGATCTGCTAATTGACAAAATTAGATATATGATCAAATGATGGTGTGTCGTGCAGGCGGTGGGCACGATGAGAGGGTGGGCTGTTTGCTAGCCGGCCTGTCACTGCGAGAGCTGGAAGCGGAGGCGCGCGGGTGCCTGGAGGAGTCCGTCTTTGACTACTTCGCCGGGGGCGCCGACGACGAGGTCACAGTCCGGGCGAACGAGGCAGCGTTCGCCCGGATCGGGATCGTGCCCAGAATCCTCCGCGCGCAGACGCCACGCCTGACCACCACCCTGCTGGGCACGGAGCTGCCCCTGCCCGTGGTGATCGCGCCTACGCCGTTTCACCGGCTGGCCCACCCCGACGGTGAGCTCGCCACGGCCCGCGCCGCCGCGGCCGGGCGCACGCTGATGGTGGTCAGCATGGCCGCGACGGCCCGGCTGGAGGAGATCGCGGTGGCCGGTGACGGCGGGCCGGGGTTGTGGTTCCAGCTCTACGTGCAATCCGACCTCGGGTTCACCGAGGCGCTCGTGCGGCGCGCCGAGAAGGCGGGCTGCCGCGCGCTCGTGGTCAGCGCCGACAACCCGCGCCTGCCCATGCTGCCGGGGTTCGCCTGCGAGAACATGCGCGACCCCGAGGACGGCCAGATCCGGCCCATCCGCCACACCGCCGACCTGGCGTGGAAACACCTCGACTGGCTGCGGCAGATCACCACGCTGCCGATCGTGCTCAAGGGCGTCAACCACCCGGCCGACGCCCGCATGGCCGTCAAACGCGGCATCGACGGGATCATCGTGTCCAACCACGGCGGTCGGCAGCTCGACACCGTTCCCGCCGCCATCGATCTGCTGCCGGCAATCGCAGACGCGGTGGCCGGCAGGGTTCCGCTGCTGCTCGATGGCGGCGTGCGGCGGGGCACCGACGTCGTCAAGGCCCTCGCGCGGGGCGCGGCGGCGGTGGCCGTGGGTCGGCCCGTCGTGTGGGGCTTGGCCGTGGCGGGTGAGGCAGGAGTCCGCCACGTCCTGGAAACCCTGCGCGACGAGCTGACCCACGCCCTGGCCCAGAGCGGGTGCTCGGTCGCGTCGGAGGTTACATTGACCTTCCCCGATTAGAAATCAAAATCCATTCCCTCATCCAGTACCTCGCCCAGCACCATGCCGCCGAGGACCCCACCGGCCACGCCCGCGGCCACGGCGCCCGCACCGTGCCCGTGGCCGTGCGGCTTGTGGTGGCCGCCGTGGCCGAAGGAGCCGTGCTTGGCCACCGCCTCGCGCACCCAACCGTCCACAACGGACGCCCAGTCGGCGCTGCCGACCTGGTCGTGGCGCACGTGGTAGCGGCTGAAGGTGTCATGCGACGAGCCGAGGAAGCCCCGCCGGTCGAACTCGAGCACCACGTCCACCCCGGTCGCTGACGTCACGAACGTGACCTCGACCTGGCGCACCTTGCTCGCATAAGCCGGGGACGCGAAGAACTCGATCTCCTGGTAGAACGGCAGCGTCTGGTGCACGCCGTAGATCTGGCCGCGCTCCAGGTCGGCACGGGCGAACCGGAAACCCAGCCGCAGGAACGCCTCCAGCAGCGCCTCGTGGATGGGCAGCGGCTGGATCTGCAGCGGGTCGAGGTCGCCCTTGTCGACTGCCTTGGCCACGGCCAGCTCAGTGCGCACGCCCATTGTCATGCCGTGCAGGTGCTGCCCGTAGAACGAGGTGATCGGGGCCTCCCACGGGATGTCGAAGCTGAACGGCAGCGCGCGGGTGTCACCGGCCGGAAGCGCGAACGCGCCCGCGACATGCACTCGGTGGAACTCCACGTCCTTGCTGTAGTCGTGGTCACCGCTTTCCACCTCGACGCGGGTGACGAGCCCGAGCGACACATATTCGATCTGGGTGTCGTGGTCGCCACCCTTGATGTGAACCTGACCGGTGACCTGCCCGCCCGGGCGGGTCACGGGGGAGGCCAGCACGGTGTCCACCGACGGGCCGCCGACGCCCAGTTTGGCAAGCATCTTCTTGAAGACCATGGGGTCCTGTTTACCAGGTCGAGACAACCGGCGACCTCAGGGGAAGCCCGCATATCCGGTTGGGGTCGCGACCGGTACGACGCAGACTGATCGCGACGGCGTGACAGGCGACTGAACGCTGTCGCCTCCGACGCCCCGCAGCTCAGCTGTCGGCGCCGGACAATCTTGGCGCTGATGCTGAGGGCATCCTCGGCAATCAAGAACCAATCGCCATCATCGAAGCCGACCCCGCGCACTCCATCCGCCGCCTCCAGCAGACCTCAAGGCGCGCCTCAGTCACCAACCCGACAGGCGTATGACCTGGGGTGCGGGCGGGCGAGAGGCGACGGTACCTTGTCGCTGCTGCGCGACCCCTCAATGATGGTCAGATGCTGTACCGCCGCCGATATGTCTGGGTGACGGTCGCCGCATGCGTGGCGGTGGTGCTGGCCGGTCTCGCGGCGTGGAAGCTGACCCGCGACACCCCGGACGGGTCGGCGCGGGCGCTGGCCGATCGGCTCGCCGCCCGTTCGTGGTCATCGGTGGCGAAGACGAGCGCGGCATGGATGTGGTGTGGATTGTGCTTCAGGGCAATTCGGTGACGGGTGCTGGCCGGGCACGGCCGGCCGGAGGCCAAGGCCGCGTGCCGGCCGTTGCGGCCCGTAGGGCCGCTTTGATCCTGAAGAGAACAATTCGGCAATCAAATTCCGTTAGCGCTGTCGTGACTCGGATGATGCTTTACATCGCTGTCTCGGGTGATGCTTGACAGGTGCTGGCTGCGGCTTGCTGATCATTTGATGTTTGCGGGCATCGGATGGTCGGGAGCCGGGATTGGCATTGAGGCAGTTGTCTACGACGGAGCAGCGGTTCCGGGCGGTTATGGCAGTGGAGTCCGGCGCCCGGGTGGGTGAGGTGGCGTTCCAGTTCGGGGTCTCCCGGCAGAGTGTTCACGCTTGGCTGATCCGCTATCGCGAAGGCGGGTTGGAGGCGCTTGGCGACCGATCGCATCGACCCAAGTCGTGTCCCCATCAGGCGTCGCCTGAGGTGGAGGCGGCGGTGTGCGAGATGCGGCGGGCGCATCCGCGGTGGGGTCCGGTGCGGATCGAGTATGAGTTGGGACGCAACGGTTGTCCGGGTCCGGTGCCGTCGAAGGCGACGGTGTACCGGATTTTGTTGCGGCATGGGTTGATGGCGGGTCGCAAACGTCGCCGGGGGCGCGAGGATTACATCCGTTGGCAGCGTGGCAAGCCGATGGAGTTGTGGCAGATGGACATCGTCGGCCGGGTGCTGCTTGCCGACGGCACTGAGGCGAAGGTGGTCACCGGAGTGGACGGCCACTCCCGGTTCGCGGTGATGGCCAAAGTCGTGGCCCGGCCGACAGGTCGAGCGGTCTATGTGGCGTTTGCTGAAGCGCTGCAACGGTTCGGTGTCCCGGAAGAGGTGCTGACCGACAACGGCAAACAGTTCACCGACCGGTTCGGCAAGGGCGGTGAGGTGCTCTTTGATCGGATCTGCCGTACCAACGGGATCGTTCACCGGCTCACCCAGCCAGCCTCTCCGACCACCACGGGGAAGGTGGAACGGTTCCACCAAACGTTGCAACGGGAGCTGCTGGATGACTGTGGCCCGTTCCCGGATGTGGCGGCGGCGCAGGCGGTCATCGACGCGTTCGCGGCCGAGTACAACACGCAGCGGCCGCATCAGTCGTTGGACATGGCTACCCCGGCAACGTTGTTCGACACGACCGCGTCGAAGCAGACGCTTGAACTGATTCCGTTGCGGCCGCCCGATTTTCTGGCCGAGTCAACACCAGCCGGGAAGGCACCGGAGTTGTCCGGGCCTGCGCCGGTGGTGTCGCCCCCGCAGGCCGATGCCGTTGCCGACCGGTCGTTGCCGGTGGTGTGGCCGGCGCTCGACCCGCAAACCCTTGAGACGGCCAGGGTTTCCCCGGCGCAGGCGCAACGCGCCATCAAAGCCGGCCGGGCTGCTGCGGGCACGGTGTTCGATCATGGGCCGGTGGAGTTCGATCGGGTGGTGCCACAATCGGGGAATCTGGAGGTGCTGGGCAAGCAGTTTTGGTTGGGCCCGGCGCGGGCGGGGCTGTTGGTGACGTTGTGGGCCGACACCCAGGTCACCCATTTGAGCGTGAACGGTGATCGGGTCAAGTCGGTGCGTTCGCACCTGTCGATAGCGGATCTGGCTGTGCTGACCAGGCTGGGTGCCCGGCCAGCCGGTCCCTCGCCGCTGCCGGTCACGCCCGTTGGGCCGGTGGAGGCGATCGAGGTGGATCGGGCGGTGGGCACCGGCGGGTTCGTGTCGCTGGGCAACCATATCGTGAAGATGAACGAGCTACGCGCCGGGACACGGGTTGGTATCCGCCTGGACGGGTCAACCCTGACGCTGTTCGACCTGGACACTCGGGAGTTGCTGCGATCCCACCCGAACCCGTTGAGCCCGGCGGAGATGCTCAAGGTCCGCGGTGCCCGCCCGGCAGGACCCATGCCGCAGCCGCGCACCGATCCGATCCCGGTGCAACGGCGGGCGTCGGGCAGCGGCGGGATCTGCGTATGCGGGCAGAAAGTCGCCCTCGGACGCCAGCACGCCCGCAAAATCGTGACCGTTCACGTCAGCCATGACATGCTCACCGTCGAACTCGACGACGGGACCCGCACCGTGCGGCGCACCACCACCCAACCCGTCTTTCCATGTCAAAGCCCAGCGATCCCGAAAGGTCACCACAATGGATCAGCCTGTGTCACCGTAGATGTGTTGCTGGCATAAGGTTTTCGACGAACGTGCGGAAATTGGATGCGAGATGAAGTTCGTGATCCATCTCATTGTCGATCCACGTGACGGTGGGTTCGCCCTCGGTTCCACAGGTTCGATAGTCCAGCGCTACCCAGTAATGGCCTTGCCCGCTTAGCAGCACGACGCCGGGTGGTAGATCCCACTCCTGCACCAGGTACGGGGTGTCCAGCAGCGTCGTTGCCCCGGTATCGGTGGCTGGCCCGATGCCGAAGAGGTGATCGAAGGGCACGCAATCCTCGGCGTAGAAGTTGGGCTCACTCGAGCACTCGCTCCAGGCGTCGGCTACCGCTCCGCCGTTCTGGATCTGAAGCAGCTGCACCAGCGCGCCAGGAAGCTTGACGCCCAACTGGCGCTCTGCCGTGATCACCGCGCCCGGTGTCAGAGGAGCAAGCACACCGTACGAAACGGCCGTATCCCAGAACGTCCCTGCCACCTGCTCAAACGGCGTCACGCCGGCCATCTTAACGGCCACGCGTTGCGGTCGATCTGGAAACCATGCAAGCTGTTGGCGACCCCCGCAAGGTCACCAAAATCTAGGTCCACCGGTCAAGGATCAACCGATCCCCATCGGTAAAGGATCAGGCGAGTCTAGGCAAACCCGTTGGCAGAGCTGGAATCTTCAGACCGAACGACGCACGGAGCCCGCTGGCCTGTGGCGAACTTGAGCGAGCTCGCGCGACGCAGAACAGCGGCCGTCGTATACGACAGGCGGCTGTTAAGATCCCTCGTCGTTGCCGATGTCAGAGACTGGTTCCTTGGGTCCAATCCCGAGAGGACAACCCCATACGGCCAGTCCGTCTTCAACGCGGACCGATAACGGATGAGGATGCTCATGGCATGCTGGCACCGCAGCTTGAACGGCTTCTATGACCTCATCCTGTAGCGAGTTCGCCAGTTGCGCGATCGCCTGCTGTGTAGGGACATCCTGTGAGAAATAAGAAGTGATAACCCACGAAGGGTCCGAGGCCTTAGCCGCCCGTACCAGAACGGAACGAGGTGCAGGCAAGCCCTTCGGAAGAGAGTGCCCAGGAACAGCAAACTCGGACTCTTCTGACGGGATCACCTCAACAACTGCCCACTCCGTATGCTGGTGGCGCAAGCGATTCAAAACCGCTTGCGCCACCAGGGCAATCCTATCGAGTGCTAACGCCACGAGGCTTATTCTGCCATGTAGAAGCTTCCGGCGATCGTTCGGGCCGCTGTGCCACCAGAGCCGATGTTGTGGCGCCAGGTGAAGTAGTCCTGAAACTGGACATAGCTAACTGACAATACTGGGTTCATGGTGCCATGAAATTGGTACGAGGGTGGAACAAAATGGCTGGCGTTCTGCCCCGCCCGATGGCCGTTGACCCACCAGATGAGCCCCATTTCAGAAACGTTGCCGACCACCGAGGCCTGATTTGACGCCGAAAGCCGGAATCCCCAAGGGATCGTCGCGGGGAGCCGCAGTAGTACTGGTAGGTGAAGCTCCCGTTGGAGTCGCCGAAACCGCCGGATTCCCAGCAATACACGGGCCAGTTCGCCGGGTAATCTGCTGGCTTTACGTCGTTGACCTGACTACCCGTCATCGAGGCGCGGATCGTCGTCGCTTCAGCTGTGCTGATCGGCTCGTCGAAAGTGAGCTTCAGCTCGGAGTAGGTGTCGCTGATAGTCCGAGCAGTGCTCATTGACGCACCTGTGCGGCGATGGTCCGCGCGCACGCCAGGGACTCGGTGTGCGTGGTGTCCACCTCCAGGTCGTAAGCGACGCCCAGGTGGACCATTTCCGCCTGTGACGCGGCCATCCCCTGGACCCGGTCTCCGCGGGCGATCTCGCGGCCGGCGGCGACCGCGCCGTCACACCTGACGCCGACCCACAACACGTCCAGCCCGGCAAGCGCCTTCTGCCAGCGCTGCTGCGACCCGCCTCCGGCGAGGAAGACGTCATCGAGGATGACCCGTGCGCCCGCACGGACCATCGCCGCGACCCCTTCCATCCACGCCAGCTGAAGTCTGCCGAACTTCGGCCCGACATTCACCGTGCCATCCGCAGCGAACTCGATGCCCGCGCCGGCGGTGCGCATGGACGCGGGCATCGCGTCGACCAGCGTGTCGACTCCGAGGGCAAGCCACGGAACCGGCAGGATTGCCTGCAGGCACCGGGCGATTCCGGACTTGCCCGAGCTCGATCCACCGTTGAGCACGATCACCCGAGTGGTCACCGCATCACACTAGACCTCCTGTTAAGGGAGTCGTGTCCGGTGCACGCCGCCGTCGATCGTCCCGGCGTAGAGGTAGCCGTCCGGGCCGATGGCGAGGCGCGTCGTGTCGAGGTTTTGCAGACTGCTGGAGATGTTGTGCCACGTGTGGCCGCCGTCGGCGGAGCGCAGGATGCCCCGCCCGCCCTTGAGGACACCGTTTTCCCAGTAGCCGGTGGTGGCGGCGTAGAGGGTGGTGCCGTGCTGCACGAGGTCGGAAACCTTGAGCGGCAGGTTGCCGGTGTCGGTATCGCGCACGCGACCGTCTGCGAGGATGCGGATCGTCTTGCCACCGACGATGAGGCCGCGCGGCGTGTGCAGGACAGACGTGACCGGGCCGTCGGCCAGCTTGGTCTTCGTGACGCCGTTGTCGTCCGTGCGGTACAGGCCGGAATCGTCGCCCAGCCACCAACGGTCCGGATTGGACGGATCGCCGGCGATCGCCGTGATCGGTGTGTCGTGGTAGAGGCTCTTCCATGTGGACCCGCCGTTGGTCGTGCTGTAGAGGCCGCTCCCGCCCAGCGACCAGAAGCTGACCGCGATGCGGTTGGGGTCGGCCGGATGCACCGCGAGGGCGATCGGGACCTCCGCCCACGTGCCCTTCGTCTCCCACGTGGCCCCGCCGTCCGTGCTGCGCTCCACGTTGAACGAGCCGAAGGCGCTGCGCTGCACGCGCCACGCGACCCCTTGCGAAACGGTGATGTGGCTGACCGTCACGCCGATGTAGCCCTCGCCGCCCGAGGCGCCCCACTCGGGACCGGCGATCGGCAGGGTCGCGCGGTAGAGCCCCGATGAGGTGCCGGCGAGAAGGGTGTTGCCGCTGAAGGCCAGGGCGTTGATGGAGATGCCTTGAACCCCTATTCTCTGGTACCCGCTGCCGTCCGCGCTGCCACGGTAGACTCCCGCGCCTTCGGCGCTCAAGGTGATGCTGCCGTCCGCCCACCGGTCGTAATCGGTGAACACGGCCGAGTCGAGCGGCTCTTGCAGTGTGGACCAGGTGCGCCCGTTGTCGCGGCTGACCCGCGAGCCGATGACCGTGCCGATCATGAACAGGTCACTGCCGGACCGCTTGAGCATGAAACCCCAGACCGGGTGATCGAGCAATGTGGACCAGCTGCGGCCCGCGTCATAGGAGCCGACAACGCCGATTCTCGGGATGAGCGCGGCTACCACCGTGCCGTTGGCCACGAGGCCGTAGACGAAGCCGTCGCCCGCGTCGTAGACGAGCTCGGCCTCGCCGACGACGCCTCTGCGCACCCACACTCCCTTGCTCGTGCTCAGATAGAGGTCGGCGCCGCCCATTGCGGCATACCAGATTTCACCGTCCACTCCGGACGGATAGGCGGTCCACGAGTCGCCCGCATCCGTGCTTACGGCGATGCCGTCGGCCATGACCGCCACGAGCGTTCGTGTTTGCTCGTCGGCGACCAGTGTGAGGATGAACCCGGCCGGCACGGGCAGCGCCCGCCACGTCTTGCCCCGGTCGTCGGTGCGCAGCACCTTGCCCAGACCGGTCACGGCATCGTTCACCGCGTACCAGAACCGCTCCGATCGTCGGGCGTCCACGACCACCGTGCCCAGCTGGATCCCGCCCGCGACGGGAAGCCGGTTGAGCTGGGTCCAGTTGCGGCCCGCGTCGGTGGTCAGCCACGGCCCGGCCTTGTTGTACTGCGTCATGACGGCCTGTTGCGGCGCGCTCGGTGAGAGGGCCAGATCGCCGCCCTCGCTGAGCGGACCGACCGGCTCCCACCGGATTTTGCGCGCCTCCTCCGGCGTCACCTCGAATCCGCTGGTGCCCGTGAGCACCTGCCCGCTTGCGGCGGTCGCGCGCACGGACACCTGATAGGCACCCGGCGCATAGCCCGAAAGCGAAGCCGTGTACCAGTTTCCGTAGGCGTGCGTGGCCGTGACGGTCTTGCCTCGCACGGTCGCCGTCGGTGCCTGCGCGAGCGGCGCGTAGCTGTAGATGTATGCCGTGGAGGTGCCGTCGCTCGGGTCCGGCGAAGTCTGCACCACCAACGGGCGCACGACCAGCAGATATGGCACGCGAATCGCGGGCCCACCGAGCAAAGGCGTGACCGTGACGAGACCCTCGATGGTCGTGTCGGCGTGCGGATTGTCGGCCCGGACCGTGACCGTCACGGTCGTGGCCCGCCCGGCGGGCAGGAGCACCCACTCGCGGCTCACGCGCACGTCCCGGCTTCCCGTGCCCAAGCGGGCCAGGACCGCCCGCGAGCCCGTGTTGCGCACCGTCAACCGGCGCGAGGCGCCCACGTCGCGTGTGGACAGATCGGCGAGCCCGAACGACAGCACGGGCGGGCTTGCCGTCAGGGTCGCGTTGGCCGCCCCTGCGACGTCAAGTCGGCCTGCTCCGCGGGAGCCGACCTCCGTACCGGATAACGATTTTGAAGAATTCACCAACCTGGAGTGAATCTCGGCGGGTGACTGTCCGGGGTTCAATTGGCGCAACAGTGCCGCGGCCCCGGCGACGTGCGGTGCGGCCATGGAGGTGCCGGACAGGCGGTACTGCCCCGGCTCGAACAGCGCCGTCGGGATGGTCGAGCGGATTTCGACGCCCGGCGCGACCAGGTCGGGCTTGAGCCCGAAGGAAGGCGACGGCCCGCGCGACGAGAACGGGGCGATCTGGTCGGTCACGTCCTCGCCCTTGATGGTGACCCGCACCGGCCCGGCCGCCAGCAGCCGTGTCATCTCGTCATACTGCGTCTGGTCCATGCCCAGGACCACGAGGCGGTCCATCACCAGCAGATCGCCGGACGCCTTCACGCGCACGCCGGCATCGGCCTTGATGGACGGTCCATTTTGGACCGTCCCGGGGAAGCCGCCAAGCAACGCGATCGCGCCACGGGTTTCGGCCTCGCGTGCCAGCTCGATGTCCCACGACGTCAGATCCTGTTTGACCCGTGGCACGAACGTCTCGAATCGCACGATCTTGCCCCGCACGTCGGGCGCGGTCGCCCAGTCGGGCACGTGCACGACCTCGGCCGTCACGGGGGAGCCGGGCGGGTTGGCGGAATGCGCGCCACGCCAGGTTTGCAGCAGGCCGTTGCCCAGATAGGCGCTCGGCATGCGCAGGTTGCTCGTCGACGCGCCCACGGCGATGACGCTGTCGGCGACCGCGGGGGAGCTGACGGAGTCGCGATAGGGGCCCGCGTTTCCGGCCGCCGCGACCACCACCACGCCTCGCTGCGAAGCCGCCTTGGCGGCCAGGCTCATCGGGTCGGACCCGTCGCCGGGCCCGCCCAAACTGAGGTTGATGACATCGGCCTGACCGGACGCCGCCGCCTCGATGGCCGCGACGATGTCGGACGTATAACCGGAGCCTCTGTCGTTGAGCACCTTGTAGGCCACGATGGTCGCCTCGGGCGCGACACCTGTGACACCGCCTGGCGCGGCGGCCATGCCTGCGATGATGCCTGCGACGTGCGTGCCGTGCCCGTGGTCGTCCATGGGGTCGGCGTCGCCGTTGGCGAAGTCGTATCCCTTGACGACACGGCCGGCCAGATCAGGGTGCGTGTAGTCCACGCCGGTGTCGATGACCGCGACGCGCACGCCGCGGCCCGTGGCATTGTGCTTCTCGCGTACCTCGGTGGCGCCGATGAGGCTCGTGCTCACGTCGACGTGCGCCTTGACGGGTGCGTCGGGCCACACGGCGCGCACGCCCTTCAGCTGCTTTATCTCGCTGTCGGAGGCCGTCATCGCCACACCGTTGATGAGGCCCAAACGCTTGCCCGCCATGGCGGTCGTCACAGCGTTGTCCTCGAACAGCACGATCACTCGCCGCTGCGGACCGGGCGGCGCGGCCACGCTGGTGTCGCTGATGAGTCCGGCCGCGCCCAGGACCACCGTGACGCAGGCGGCCAGAGATCTCTTGTTCATGTTGTCCGTCCTAGTCGGGCCAGGATGTAAGGAGCAATGCCCGGGTCTGGCCTATTGCTGCCCCTGTCATCTTTGGGCCATGATTTCCGCAGCGGTCGGGCCCGGATCGCTACGCGCCCGGCCCCAACCGCGCAAGAGCACGGCTTCGCCTGAACGGAGTAAGACCTTGATTTCGGCAGCGGTCGGGCCCGGATCGCTGCGCGCCCGGCCCCAACCGCGCAAGAGCACGGCTTCGCCTGAACGGAGTAAGACCTTGATTTCGGCAGCGGTCGGGCCCGGATCGCTACGCGCCCGGCCCCAACCGCGCAAGAGCACGGCTTCGCCTGAACGGAGTAAGACCTTGATTTCGGCAGCGGTCGGGCCCGGATCGCTACGCGCCCGGCCCCGACCGCGCAAGAGCACGGCTTCGCCTGAACGGAGTAAAACCCCTCGTGACCTCGGAACTGACCGCTGCCGGCGTGGACCCCTTTGATGAGGAGGTGTACCGGGCCATCCTCGTGCGCCCTTCGGCCGCGCCCGGCGAGCTCGCCGCCGACCTCGGCCACAACCCGGAGCGCATCTCCCGCGCACTGGACCGGCTGCGCGACCACGGCCTGGTCGGCCGGCTGTCCGGGGCGCGCAGGCGATATGCCGCAATCGAGCCGCAGGCCGCGATCGGTGCGCTGGTGCGCGCCCGCGCCGCCGAGCTCGACCGGG
>NZ_QJUG01000077.1 GCF_003426775.1 Allorhizocola rhizosphaerae
CTGGGCCCGCCGAGCGCCGACCGCGACGACCTGGGTGTGGCCTGGCGGGCGCTGGCCGAATGGGCCGCGACGCAGGCCGCCGACACCGAGAAGCAGCGCGACAAGGTGCGGTCGCAACTGGACGGTGCGCGGGCACGGGTGGCCGAGGTGAGCGGGGCGCTCGACCGGCTGTTCACCGACGTGAGCCTGGCCAAGCCGGCGCCCGGACAGCATCGGCAGGCGGCGGCCGTGGCCATGGAGCGGGCGAGCGCCTCGCGCGAGCAGATCCTCAAGGCGCGTGCGCAGGCCGATGCGCTGCGCCGGCAGCGGGCGGAGGTGGAGGCCGAGAAGCTGGTCGCGACCGCGTTGGCAAACCACTTGCGGGCCAACAACTTCGAGGCGTGGCTGCTGCAGGAGGCACTGGAGGCACTCGTCAGCGGGGCGTCGGGCATCCTGCGCGAGCTGACGGGCGGGCAATACGACCTGATCCACGACGAGCGCGAGTTCTTCGTGGTCGACCATCACGACGCGGGCCTGCGGCGTACTGTCAGGACATTGTCAGGCGGCGAGACCTTCCAGGCCTCGCTCGCCCTGGCGCTCGCGCTCGCCGACCAGCTCGGGGGCATGTCGTCCAGCGCGAGCCTAGAGTCGATCATGTTGGACGAGGGATTCGGGACGCTCGACGCGTCCACCTTGGACACTGTCGCCGCGACGCTGGAAAACCTTGCGGCATCAGGGAATCGGATGGTCGGTGTGGTGACCCACGTGGCCGGGCTGGCCGAGCGGATCCCGGTGCGCTTCGAAATTACCAAGGATGCTCGAAGCGCGCGAGTGGAACGTATAGGTTAGAACATATACATGGCCGAGCTTGCGAGGACATCGGTATTGCCGCGAAATCACCCGGGACGTCATCGCGAGGCGACGGGGAGCCTCACCGCGCATAGCCGTGAGGCGCGGAGCGGCGTCGAGCTGCGCGGTGGCGCCTGGAGCGGCGGGGCGCGGAGTTCTGACGCGCGGGACGGCGGTGCCTGGAACTTCGGCACGCCGAGCGATGGCGTCCGGGGCGGCGGGGCGCGGAGCGATGGCGTCCGGGGCGGCGGGGCGCGGGAGAGCGGCGCACGGAGCGGCGGTGGCCGATGAGATTTCATGTCGATGCGTGGAGTCCGACTTATGGGGCGAGCCGTGAGGCGGAAGGGGGTCCGGGCGAGTCGAGCAGCGCCAAGCTCGACACCGACATCGAGCTGGACGCCAAGCGGTGGCGCGCGATGGATCCGCCGTCCGCGGTGGCCGCGCCGCGCCGGGTGCTGCTCGTCGACGGCGTTCGCCGCACCGACGCGCGGATCTGGATCGGCGAGCACCCCGGGCTGGCCTGCTCCTATGCTGCCGGGGTGGTCGAGTGCACGCCGGGCGCGGCCAAGCTGGCCGACGCCAAGGTGCAGCGCACCATCTTCACGTCGGCCGATGAAGTGTCCGATGTGGGCAGCACTCCGGCCCTGTACCGTACCGAATCCATCATCGGCGCCGACGAGAGCGATCTGGCCAACGCCGTGCAGCGGTCGCTCATCGAGCTGGAAATCACGGTGTCGGCGGCGGCACGGGCCGACGACGATCTGTTGATTGTGGACGGTCCGCTGCGCAGCCGGGACGCGCTGCCGCGCACGCTCGGCTACGTCAAGACGCAGCAGAAGCAGTATCTCCCCGATGCTCTGAGCCGGGTCGCCACATCGCTGCGGCCGGGGCAGCGCACGCCCATCTTCCGCATCGCCGGGGTTTATGAGCGCCTGACGTGGTATCTGCGGCTGCCCGGCGGTGGTGGGTCGCCTTGGGCCGGCATGGTGCGCGTCGAGTGCTCCACCGAGCTGCCCGAGCACGTCGCGATCGGCCTGGCCGACCTGTCCGCCGTGACCATCCCCCGGTTCGCGTCGGTGTCCTATAAGGACCCACGCGCGCCGCAAAACCTCGTGCCCATCGCGGGTCTGGAAAAGCGCCTGCGGCAACTGCTCGGCGACCCGAAACTGTTGCACCGCGGGCTGGTGCGGGCAAGCCAACGCTGATTCGGCCGAAAGTCGGATCGACACGGCATCGGGCGGGCGCGAGACTCGCGCGGTGGCGAAATGGATCGTGGCGGGAGCGCTGATCGCGACTGTCGTGTCGGGTGCGGCGCCCGCGGCCGGCGCGGCGGCGCCGAGTGCGCGATTCACCAACGTGTGCGGTGGTGTCACCGTCACCACCGATGCTCCGGCCGGAGCGGACGTCAGGATCAGCCGCGACGGCAAACCGGTCGGCGGCTTCCCGCTTGCCGGCGGCACGTTCACTATCGGCGCGCACGAAGGACTCAGTGTAGGAGTAGCGATCGGCGGCGCGCCGGAGGTCACCCACCGCTACTCCGATCCCGCCAACTGTTCGAGCGGGTCCGGCGCGACGCCGACCTTCGACGATTTCTGCTTCGGCGGGGTTTTCATCGATTGGTTCGGCACGAACCGCGCCGTCGCCACGGCTGCGGCAGGATTCATCGTGACGGTGAACGGCACGCCGCATACGGTCCCCGCGGGACCGACCTACTACTACGCCGACGGCGTCCCCGACAACGCGGTGATTGGCGTCTATATGGACCTGCGGGGTGGCGAACGTGCCTTCTACGCCGGGCACGTCTACCGCGCACCCACCGGTTGCGGGACAAGCAGCCTGTCGGTCCGGTTCACCGATCACTGCTACGGCGTGCGCGCCGACGTGACCAGCACCGCGTCAGGCATTCAACGCTGGGGCGCCTTCCACGGACAGACGGCCGTGCCGCCCGTGTGGGTGCGGGGCAACTCGACCGCCGTGCAGCAGATTACCGGCGTAGCCGAAGGCACGGCCATCACGCTCAAGCTTCTGACCCCGCCCGGCACGGAAACCGAGTTTGCCACGCACACCTACCGCACGCCTGCCGCGTGTGCGAGCCCTTGGAAGACCGCAGTGTCGTTCGTGGACACCTGCGCCGGCACGTCCGTGACCATCACGAGTCTCGCCGACATCCGCGAGTACTGGATCGACGCCGACGGCGTACGGCATTTGGTCCTACTGGCTCTGGGCGAGTCGAAGACCGAGGACGTGCGGGGCGCCACGGTCGTGGTGAGCGCCGGTGGACGCATGGAGGGCGACCCGGATCGGACGGTCGCGACGCACACCTACACCACGCCATCGGGATGCGGTGGGCTGCCTGTCACCGGGGCGCGCACGGCAACGATCGCTGCGAGCGGGGCGATCATCGCGCTGCTCGGGGTGGGGGTCTTCGTGCTGGCGAGGCGGCGTCGTGTGCCGCGCTGAGCGATACACACGGCACGACACACGACGCGTTGATCATGAAGTTACCGTCACGACACGCCGTCGAGCATGGACGTGAGTTCATGATCGACGCAGGGCGGAGACTCGAAATAAGGCGACGCGGGGCGGCGACGCGGGGCGGCGACGCCGAAGAGAGGGCTAGGTGATGACGAAGCAGGGCATGTTGTTGAGGGTGAAGCTGGCTGGTTCGGGGTTGACGGCGTTGTCCCAGCTGCCGTTGAAGCCGAATTGTCTTGTGCCGCCCGGTGAGATGCTCTGGTTGTAGCCGGGCGGGTTGGTGACCGTCACATTCGGCCCGCTTTGGCTGACCACCCCATCCCACAGCAGCGTGACGCTCTGGCCGCTGGGATTCTTCCAGCGCAGCGTCCAGCCGTTGACAGTGTTGCCGGTGAGGTTGGTGACGGTCGCGATGACCTGGTATCCGCCGTTCCACACCGTAGTGAAGCCGAAGTCCACCTCACATCGCGCCGACGGGGCATCACTGACGAGGAACACGTTGCCGTTCAACTCCTCGCGCGGGATGTCGGTGTTGAGCGCGATGATGTCGCCGAGGTTGCGCCGGAAATCGATGCCATAAGTGGACCGGATGGACGAAAGGCCGGGGTCGTTGGCGAAGAAGAACCGGTCGCCATCGCGCAGCCGCTCGAACTCCCGCTTCCAGATCGCCAGCTGCAGCTCGCCCATGTCGGCGCCCGGTAGGTGCTGTTCGGCGATCATTCCAGTGAAGGCATCGATATTGTTCACGTTGCCGTAGATCGCCCGCAGCTTGGCCGCGATGGTGGCCCGCCGCACGCCGCGCGTCGGGTCGCTTTCGGCCTCCGGGCTGCCCAGCTCGACCGGGTCCCCGCCGAAGTTGAACAGCTGCAGGAAGTCCAGGCTGTTCGGGTTGTCGATCCCGCTGCCCGCCGGGAACTGGTCGGTGGCCTCGCCCGTGATCGCCGTGAACGACGTCTTGGCGGACAGCCCGTAGGCCTGGCGCAACTGGTTGTATGACGGCATGCCGTGGTCGCGCCCGCGTTCGATGTCGATGGCTCCCAGATCCACGACGCCACGGAAGCACTCCGGCAGCGTGGGACCGTCGAGGCATTCAGGGTTGCCTGGAACCGGTACCTGGAAAAGAACGCTTCTCAACTGGTTGTCGATCTGCTCGTCGTTGCTGTACTGCGCCTCCAGGCCAATGCCCTGCAGCAGCGGGCCGAGCTGAAGCTGCTCGACCAGGTTGGGGTTGAAGAACGCCACGTTCAGCGGCACGGCGATCTCGATGTCGTCGCCGTCGATGGCGAGCTCAAGTCCTTGTGCCTCGAAGGAATCCAGGGTTGCCTGGGAGTAGCGGGCGACCTCGGTCTCCAGCTCGATCTCACCGTGGATCATGCTGTGCGCCCGATATCCGACCGTCGCGAACTCGTTGGACAGCGTCGCGTCGACATTCGACCTGTATCCCGTGTACGGAGCCAGGTGCACGCCCAACGCGGGAAGGAACTCGTGGTACGTGATGTATTGCTGTTCCGCGATGACGACCCGCCGCGCGATCTGGAATCTGTCCTCAGCGGACAGTGTCGACGGCAGCAGGTTGACGATCCGGTTGTGCTCGCGAGCAAACAGCGTGTGCGTCGCGGTGAGGGCGATGTTTTCGTTGGCGCGCACGTCTCCGGCCACGGCCGCGCGGTTGGGCGTGGCCCGCAGCAGCCCGTCGACCTCCATCACGGGCGCGGCCGAGGGATCGCCGCGCGAGTCGCGCCGGGGCAGGTATCCGCCGGGCAGGAACATCCGCGCACTATCACGCAGCCAGGTCAGCCGCGTGGTGTCGGGACCGTAGACCGCGGCCGCGTCAACATACGAACTCACCGTGTTGACCTGTTGCCGCGGGTTGTTCACGCCCGTGCCGTCGGCGGCAGTCGACCGCACAAACGGGATGAACCCAAGCGTGTTCTCGAACTCTTCCAGCGGGTCGTTGGCGTTGAACGGGATGTTCATCGCCTCGCCCGCCGGGTCACCGGGCGCCCGGCCAAGCCGCAGGCCGAAGGTGTGGTCCAGGAATTGTCCCCAGGTGAAGCCCCATTGCGTCACGTTGCGTTCGGAGAACAGGTTCTGGGCGACGTCGTTGAAGACGCGGTTGCTGACCGCCCGGGAATTGGGCCCGGTCACCGGCTGGCTCCTGCCGTCGGCGTAACGGGCGGCCGTCACGCGCGAGTACGGCAGGTCGGCCTGCCCCCAGGTGGGGTTGGCGCGGTTGTTGCCGCTGCCGTTGAGCGACTGGATCTCGAAGGGCACCGCCGCGGTGGCCGGGCTGTTCCCGACGATGACCAATGGCAACCCCAGGAGCAGGGACAGCGCGATGCTGAGCCTCCTGTTGGATTTCACTTCCCCTCCTATATTGGAGTTTGGGAATGTTCAAAACAACCGCAGGCTATGGCCACATGTTCATCGGACGACAGGAACGGATAACCATTAAGGGAACGCGAATCCCTTAAGGGACATCGTCCTCGGGCACCAGACCGAACGCGTGGGCGACTGCCACCGCCGCCGCTCTGTTGTGGACACCGAGTTTGCGGTAGAGCCGGGACAGCTGGCTTTCCACGGTCTTGGGCGCGACGCCGAGGCTGTTGGCCATCTGGCGCATGCTCGCCCCATGCGCGGCCAGGCGCAGCAATTCCTGCTCGCGCCGGCTGAGGTCCATATCGGACGCCATGGGGTGCGGCCGCGGGTCGAGCAGGCCCATGTTGGCCACACTGCTGACAGCCAGGGCCTGGCTGTGCGCGCCGAGCTTGGCGAAGATCCGGCGCTTGTGGTTTTCGACGCCGCGCGCGCCGATCCCGAGCAGCTTGGCGATCTCGGGTACGGTCAGGCCCGCGCCGACCAGGCGCAGCACGGCCAGCTCGCGGTCGGTCAGCCGGGCCTGCCGGGCCGAGTGGTTCAGGCTGGGCCGCTGGGTGAGGTGTTCCTGCAGCACGGCGATGAGCGCGGCGTAGCCGCGTTCGTACGACACGAACAGCTGCGCGCCGCAACCGGCGAACTTGGCATGGCAGGCCGGCCCCACACCATCGGTAATTATCACTACACTCAGCGTGGGCCAGCGCTGCGTGAGGCTGCGCAGCCCGATCACCGCACCTTCGACATCGGTGGATACATCGATGACGAGGACCTCCGGTCGCCTGAGGCGACAGAGGGCCGTTAGCTGGGCCCAGTCATGTGTATGCCCAGCTACTACAAAATCCGGCTCGGTGGACAGGCACATGGCCAGTGCCTCACCGATCAGTCTGTGCCTCGAATGAACCGCCACAGACAGGGGCCTGGCGGCCATGAGTGAACTATATATCAGAGTTGGGAAATGTCTGCCTATGCCGCCGGGCAGACCGTGCCCTCCTTGGGCGTCTCAAGATTTATCAGGTACCGGTTGACGGCCGCGGTGATGCAGCGAGTCTCCGGATAGGCGGTGTGCCCCTCACCGTCCCACGTCAGCACGACGCCCACCCCCAGCATCGCAGCCAATTTGGGGGTTTGCTCGTATGGCGTGGCAGGGTCACCCTTCGTGCCCACCACGAGAATCGGCGGCGCACCCTCGGCCCGGCCCGTCGGATAAGGGTCGCGCGCCGCCGGCCACACCGCACACGTCATCAACGAAATCGCCAGGGGCGCGCCGAACAGTGGATACTTTTGGCGCCATTCGCTTTGCAGGGAACGGATGCGCTCGACCGTCACCGGGTTGGCCTCGTCGGCGCAGTTGACCGCCGCGTTGGCGTCGAACAGGTTGGTGTAGTCGCCGTTGGGGTTGCGGTCGGCGTAGGCGTCGGCGAGCCCGAACACGCCGTCCGTGTCGCCGGCCGACAGCTCGGCGAGCGCCGTCCCGAGATCCGGCCAACGGTCCTTCGTATACATTGCGGAGATAACGGCCCATAGGATCCAGCCCGGTGTGGCCTCGCGCCCGTCCTTGTGCGAGATCGGGTTGTCGTAGGCCTGCTCGATGAGCTTCTCCACCACCGCGCGTGCGTCGCCGTCGAGCCGGCACCGGCTGCGGTTGTCATCGCACCACGCGGCGAAGTTGTTGAACGCGCGCTCGAAGCCCATCGCCTGGCTCTCCGACGACTCGACCGAACTCACCGTCGGATCGACCGCGCCGTCGAGCACCAGTGCCCGGATCTTCTGCGGGTAAAGCTGGGCGTAGGTCGCGCCGAGCAGCGTGCCGTAGGAGTAGCCGAGATAGGTGAGCTTCGGGTCGCCCACGACCTCGCGGATGCGGTCGATGTCATGCGCCGCCTGCTCGGTCGAATACAGCGGGAGCCGGTCGCTGTATTTGGCGGCGCATCCTTGGACCATGCGCTGCGTGAGCGCGACGATCTCGTCGAATGCCTGCTGCGACACGGGATCCGGGTCGGCGCCAAACGAAGCGTCCATGTCTTGGCTCGTGTAGCACTCGACCGGCGACGAGCGCCCCACCCCGCGCGGATCGAAGCCCACGATGTCGAACCGCCGCGTGATCTCCGCGGGGAGCCCCTGCGTCAGATAGACCGCCAGGTCGAACCCCGAGCCGCCCGGCCCGCCCGGGTTGACCAGCAGCGACCCGATCCGGTCGCGCTGATCGCTCGCTCGCGCCCGGATCACCGAGATTTCAAAGGTCTTCCCGTTGTCACGGTGGTTCCAATCCTGCGGCACCGCGACCTTGCGGCAGGAGAAGGAGAATCCGGACGGTACCCGCCCCAGCACGCCACGTGCGTCCGAGTTGCAGTTGGTCCAGCCCGGATCGGGCTGCGACTCGCGCGCCGGCCCACCGAGCGGGGGTATCGGCAGGCAGCACCCGCCGAGCGTGAGCAGCACAGCGACAAGAGGGGCAAGAAACCTCACGTTCGCGAGCCTATCCGACAGTGGCTGTGTCTCGCGGCCGCGTCTGGTCTTCCTCGCGGCTTCCTCTAGCGAGCCGCCGGGCTGTGTCTCGTGGCCGCGTCTCGTCTCGCCTCGGCCCCCCGCCCGCCGCGATCGACTGCAAGCCGCGCGGCCTCCTCTAGCGAGCCGCCGGGCCGAGCACGTCGTCCACGCTCAAGCTGAGCGGGCGCTCAAGCTGGTCGTAGGTGCACGACCCCGGCTCGCGGTCGGGCCGCCAGCGCTTGAACTGCGCGGTGTGCCGAAATCGATCGCCCTCCATGGCATCGTAGGCCACCTCGACCACGAGCTTGGGCTCCAGCGGAATGAACTCCAGGTTCTTGGTGCCGCTCCAGCGGCTGGGCGCACCCGGCAGGCGCTGACCCTCCACAGTGGACCCCAGCCACGGATGCGTGGCCGGGTCGCGATACGGCGCGATCTCGTCGACCAGCTCCCGCCTGCGCTGCATGGAAAACGACGAACTCACGCCCACGTGGTGCAGCGTGCCGTGCTTGTCGTAGAGGCCGAGCACGAGCGAGCCCACGATCCCCTCGCCCTGTTTGTGCCAGCGGAACCCGGCCACGACGGCGTCGGCCGTGCGGGCGTGCTTCACCTTGTACATGAGTCGCTTGCCGGGCTCGTAAAGCGTGTCGGGCAGCTTGGCGATGAGGCCGTCGAGGCCCGCGCCCTCGAACTCCTCGAACCAGCGCAAGGCCTGGGCCGGGTCGGTGGTCGCCGGCGTCAGGTGCACCGGCGGACCCGCGTCGGCCAGGATCTGCTCCAGACGGGCGCGGCGTTGCGCGAACGGCAGGCCGGTGAGGTCCGCGTCGAGCGCCAAGAGATCGAAGCAGATGATGTCCGCCGGCGTCTCCACGGACAGCTTCCGCACCCGGGAGTCGGCCGGGTGGATGCGCTGCCCCAGCAGCTCGAAATCCAGGCGCGGCAGCTTGCCCGCGTCGCGCCGGATGACCACGAGCTCGGCGTCGACCACGCAGCGCGCCGGGAACTGCGCCCGCACCTGCTCGACCACTTCGGGGAAGTATCGCGTCATCGCCTTCTCGGTGCGGCTGCCGAGCTCGACGTCGTCGCCGTCGCGGAAGATGATGCAGCGGAAGCCGTCCCACTTGGGCTCGTAGCTCATGCCCTCGGCGATCGGCAGCTCAGGCACGGCCTTGGCGAGCATGGGCTCGATCGGCGGGGCAAGCGTGAAGGTCATGAGCCCATTTCACCACGTCTTGAACTCGCGGATCGGCATACGCGGGCCATATCGGGGTGCGCCGATGCCTGCCGCCTCCAGCAGCAGGATCACCCGGCCGCGGTGACCACGAAACGGCTCCAGCAATTCGAGCATGCGCTCGTCGGTGCCGCGCGGCTCACCGGCCAGCGCCCAGCTCACGATGTTTTTGAGGTGGAAGTCGCCCACGCTGACCGCATCGGGGTCGCCGAACACCACCCGGACCACCTCCGAAGCGGTCCACGGGCCGATCCCCGGGATCGACACGAGCCGCTTGGTGAGCTCCTCGCTGGTCTGGCACTGCTGCAGGCGCGGCATCTCGAACGCCGCGCGCCGGATCGCGTCGGCTCGCTTCTGCTCCACGCCGAGCGGATGGAACACGTAGTAGGGCGTTGCCGCGACCCGCTCCGGCTCCGGCGGCAGCAGGAGGTCGTCGCGCGGGCCGGGCGCACGTTCCTTGAAGTGCCGCACTATTGCCGAGTATCCGCGGTAGGCCTCCGTGCCGGTGACCTTCTGCTCGCAGATGTTTCTCAAAAGCCTATGAAATATCAATCTGGTACCGGGAAAGCGCACACCCTGATGTTCGTGTGCGAGCCGCTGGACCAGCGGATGCGGCGACGGGTCGAAGCCCGTGAGATCGTCCTCCAGCCCGAGCATGCCCGGGGCCCGCTCAGCGAGCCAGTCCCCGCCCGGCCCATACGTCTCGGTCCCGCCCGTGCGGCGAAACGCGATCGTGCCCGGCCCGTTCGGGGTGCGGGCCGCGAGCCAGAACGCACCGTCGATCCAGCGGGCGCACGGGTCGTGCCGGCCGAAGCCGATCATGTCGAGCGAGCGCACGCGGGCTCACCAGGCCGACTTCTCGTAGTCCTTGAGGAAGCAACCGAACACGTCTTCGCCCGCCTCACCGCGCACGATCGGATCGTAGACCCGGGCCGCGCCGTCCACGAGGTCGAGCGGCGCATGGAACCCGGACTCCGCCAGGCGCATCTTCGTCGGGTGCGGCCGCTCGTCGGTGATCCAGCCCGTGTCGACGGCGGTCATCAGGATGCCGTCGCTCTCGAACATCTCACGCGAGCTGGTGCGGGTGAGCATGTTGAGCGCGGCCTTGGCCATGTTGGTGTGCGGGTGGCCCGGTCCCTTGTAGCCCCGGCTGAACTGGCCCTCCATCGCCGAAACGTTCACCACGTATTTGCGTCTGGCCGGTGCGTTGCGCATCGCCGCGCGCAACCGGCTCACCAGGATGAACGGGGCGGTCATGTTGCACAGCTGCACTTCGAGCAGCTCGATCGGATCGACCTCGTCGACGACCTGCACCCACGAGTTGGTCGCGTCGAGGTCGGGGATGAGCCCGCCCGCATCGATCGCGGTCGAACGAGCGCGCAGCGCGAGCGCGGTCACGTCGGCCGGGTGCGGCATGGACTGGATGGCCGCGATGGCCGGGCTCTCGCCCGTGTAGTGGCCGAAGCGCACCACCTCGGGCCCCTCGATCTGGTCGGCCTCACCCGCGATGAGCGCCGCGTAGGCGCCCGGACTGCGCCGCACTGTCTGGCACGCGTTGTTGATCAGGATGTCCAGCGGACCGTGCCCGGACACGTCGTCGGCCAGCGCGATGACCTGAGCCGGATCACGAAGGTCGATGCCCACGATGCGCAGCCGGTGCATCCAGTCGGCGCTGTCGGGCTGCGCCTGGAAGCGGCGGATCGCGTCGTTGGGGAAGCGCGTGGTGATGGTCGTGTGCGCGCCGTCGCGCAGCAGACGAAGCGCGATATACATCCCGATCTTCGCCCGGCCGCCGGTGAGCAGGGCCCGCTTGCCGGTCAGGTCGGTGCGGGCGTCGCGCTTGGCGTGGTTGAGCTTGGCGCAGTCGGGGCACAGCTGGTGATAGAACGCGTCGACGAGCGTGTATCGCTCCTTGCAGATGTAGCAGGCGCGGGGCCTCTGCAAAACGCCCGCGGTCGCCCCCTCGGCACGCGAAACGAGCGGGATCCCGGCGGTCTCGTCGTCGATGCGGCCCGGCGCGCCGGTCGCGGTGGCCGACGTCACGGCGTCGTCGTTGGCCAGCACGGCTTCGCGGGCCATGCGGCGGCGCTCCTGCTTGACGGCCTTGAAAACGGAGGCCGTGGCGCGGCGCACGCGGACGGCGTCGGGGTGGTCATGCGGGAGTGCCTCGACCTGCTTGAGCACGTCGAGGCACACTTCAAGCCGGGCGGGGTCGATGTGCACCCGGCAACTCTACTGCGCTGATCGTGAACGGCGCCCTGGCCCTGCGCCGCAAGGAACGCCGCCTTCGTGGCCGCACACGAGCAGCCGCCCGCTCGGATCGACCCTCATGCCACGGCAACGGCGCGGCCATCCGCCCGGCCGCACCGGTTACGGCCTGCGCCCGCCCAGCGCGGCCGCACCCACCAGCCAGCCGACGAACAGCCCGTAGACGGCGCCACCACCGGCCTGCTGGAACGCGTTGAGCACGGTCGGGCCGGCGAACACGAACGCCGAGATCAGGCCCGCCAGCGCGGCGGCGAAGATGAACGCGGCCCACCCGGCGAGCAACTGGCTGATCCCGCCGCGCACCGAGGCCAGCTGCGAACCCGTAAGCAGCATAAGGAAAAGCGCCGTGAAGAACACGACCAGGATCGCCTTGAGCACCGCCGCGAACGCGTTCTGCACCGACTGGTCTTCGTCGAAACTCCAAGCCGGCCAGGCGAACTGGCGCATGAACCAGCCGCCCGCCGTGTTGGCGTCGGTGCTGGAGTTGGCCCAGCGCACGAACATCGGACTTCCCCCGATGAGCACGAGCAGCAGGGCGACAAGCGTCCCGGCGCCGGTGGCCGTCCTGTAACGAGAGATAGCCATGGGGCGATAAGTCCCCATGGCCCTGGACCGTTAAACCTGCCTATCTTCTGTGGATCCCCTCGGCGATCTCCTCGATTACCTTGTCGCAGAAGGCGGGCAGATCATCCGGCTTGCGGCTGGTGACCAGCCCTCTGTCCACATGCACCTGTTCGTCGACCCACTGGGCGCCCGCGTTGGTCAGGTCCCGTTTGAGGCTCGGGTACGAGGTCACGGTGCGCCCGTCGACGACGTCCGCCTCGACGAGCATCCACGGGCCGTGACAGATCGCGGCCACCGGCTTGCCCGCGTCGAACATGGCGCGCACGAAACGCACCGAGTCGGGGTCCATGCGCAGCTTGTCCGGGTTGGCCACGCCGCCGGGAATCACCAGCGCGTCGTAGTCGTCCGGGCTGGCCTGCTTGACGGGCCGCTCCACGGGATAGGTCTTGGACTTGTCCATCCCCTGGACCGCCTGGATCTGGCCGGGCTTGGGCGAGAGCAGCTCCACCATTGCCCCGGCCTTCTCGACCGCCTCGCGGGGCTCCGTGTACTCGATCTCCTCCACGCCGTCGGTGGCGAGGAAGGCGACTCTTTTGTTCTCCAATACGCGCATATGACGGGCGTTCCCCACCGGCCGGCCGCTAATCATAGGACCGCCTCTATGAGTCCCGCATGCCGACGGGCCCGGACCGGCAAAACCGGCCTTTTTACCTGCCCGTTCATGTACTGGCGCCGGCCGCCCACCGGAGGAAAATGATCACTGAGGGGGTGACAACCATGGGAGAAGCACGTGAGGTACTTGACCGGCTGACCGCCGCGGTCACCGAGACGCACGACGTCAACGCCGTCGTCAACCTTTACGCCGACGATGCCGTGGTGGTGTCTCCCGACGGGGAGATGAAGGGCAAGCAGCAGATCACCGACTGGTGGAAGATGTTCGTGGAGGGCTTCCCGGACGCCAAATACGAGTATGTGAGCAAGCTCGAAACCGGCGACCGAGCGGCCGACGAGGGTTATTACATCGGCACCCATCGCAAGGAGATCAAGACGCCCACGGGCGAGACCGTCAAGCCGACCGGCAAGAAGATCAAGATGCGCTCCGTCGATGTGGCGACCGTCAAGAACGGCAAGATCAAATCTCACCACGTCTACTATGACGAGGCCGAGTTCATGCGCCAGCTCGGGCTGGCGGAAGCGAGCCGATAACCGCTCGCGGCGCCACGCCGCCGCCTAATGGTGAACGCGTGCACCACCAGTGCGCCGACTCGCCGACGCGGTGACCCGAGGAGGCGACGACGACCGGGCGGCCGGTCCCGCACGACCGGCCGCTCTACTCCGACGTCTCCCAGTTGGCCAGGTTGATCTTGCTAGGCTGCACGCGGGGTGGCTCGCCGGGCATTTTCGGGTAGTCCGGCGGATAGGGCATCTCACGGTCGTCCTTGGCCCACCATTCGAGCACGGTCTCCAGGCCGAACGCCGTGTCGTTCATGCCTTCCCAAGCGTCGCCGCGCTTGTGCAGCAGCTGGGGCACGGTGCGCAGGTCGAAATCGTCGGGTTCCACATCGGACAGTTCATCCCACGTGACGGGCGTGCTGACGGTGGCGCGGGCGTTGGCGCGCAACGAATAGGCGGCAGCGATCGTGCGGTCCCGGGCCATCTGGTTGAAGTCCACGAACACGCGGCTGCCGCGCTCCTCCTTCCACCACGCGGCCGTGACGCCCTCGGGGTCGCGCTTTTCGAGCTCGCGCGCGATCGCGATGGCCGCGTGGCGCACGTCGATAAACGTCCACTCCGGACGGATGCGCACGTACACGTGCACCCCGCGCCCGCCCGACGTCTTGACGTAGCCCGTCAGGCCCGCCTCGGCGAGCACCTCGCGCAGGTGATCCTTGGCGACCCGGGCGGCGTCGGCGAAGTCGGTGCCGGGTTGCGGGTCGAGGTCGATGCGCAGCTCGTCAGGGTGGTGTGTGCGCGGGACCCGGACCGGCCACGGGTGGAACACGACCGCGCTCATCTGCGCCGACCAGGCCAGGTGCGCCGGCTCGTCCGGGCACAGCTCGTGCGCCTTCCGCCCGCTCGGGAACTCGATCTCCGCGGTCTTGATCCAGTCGGGCGTGCCTCTGGTCGGTACCCTCTTCTGGAAAAACATTTCTCCGTCGATGCCGTCGGGAAATCTTTGGACGGCGGTCGGCCGGTCATGGATGGCACGCAGCATCGGCTCGGCCACCGCCACGTAGTACTCGAACACGTCACGCTTGGTGTAGCCGCGCTCCGGGAAGTAAACCTTGTCGGGGCTGCTCAACCTTACGGTCCTGTTACCGACCTCGTACTCGGCCGCATCGGACTTGGGCATAGCACGACGGTACAGCGTACGGTTCATGTTATGGAGCAGATCTCCTCTCTGACCGATGACGAATGGCAGGTCCGGCTGAGCCCGGAAGAGTTCCGCGTGCTGCGGCGCGGCGGCACGGAGCCCGCGTGGACCGGCGAATATGTCAGCACGAAGACGCCCGGGACATACCACTGCCGCGCCTGCGGGGCCAAACTGTTCGACAGCGTGACCAAGTTTGACAGCCACTGCGGCTGGCCCTCGTTCGACGAGGCCATCCCGGGCACGATCAAATACCTGGAGGACCGCTCGCACGGCATGGTCCGCACCGAGGTGCGCTGCGCCAACTGCGACTCCCACCTCGGGCACGTGTTCTACGGCGAGCGCTTCACCGACAAAGACGCGCGCTACTGCATCAACAGCATCAGCGTCCGCCTGGAGCCCAGCGAGCCGGCCTGAGCAAGCCGGCCTGAGCAAGCCAAGACGTCCGCCGATTCTGGCCGGGGAGGGGCGTTTGCGGTTCGAAATCCTGGGTCCCGTGGTGGTCCGTGCCGAGGGAAGGCTTGTCCCGATCGGCCGGCCACGGCAGCGGGCCACACTGGCCTATCTGCTTTTGCACTCCAACCGGGTCATCAGCGTGGAGACGCTGGCCGAAGCGCTGTGGGGCGGTGCGGCCCCCGCCACGGCCCGGTCACAGATCCAGGCCGATATCTCGGCGCTGCGCAAAGCGTTGCGCACCATCGGTGGGGACGGGGTCATCGGGTCGCACCCCGCCGGTTATCTGGCCGATGTGGACGGTGTGGCCGGTGCGCAGCTGGACTATCGCGAGTTCGACCGGCTGGTCGCCCAGGCCCGCGCCGTCGACCAGCCGGAGCTGGCCGCATCGTTGCTGCGCCAAGCGCTCGGGCTGTGGCAGACCACCCCGCTCGCCGACGCCACGGCGGCCTACGTGCCCGGCATGCGGGCTCACATGGAGGCGCAACGGCTGGCCGCGTACGAACGGCTGGCCGAGGTCGAGCTGGAGCTCGGGCGGCATGCCGACCTGGCCGCCGAGCTGCCCTCGGTGGTCGCGGCCCACCCGACCCGAGAGCGCCTCCGCGCCGCGCTCATGCTGGCGCTGTATCGATGTGGCCGCCGCGCCGACGCGCTCGCCCTCGCGCGTGACCTTCGCACCTGGCTGGCGGAGGAACACGGGCTCGACCCGGACAGGGTGATCACCGACCTGGAGCGGCAGATCCTTCAGGACGACCCGGCAATTGCCTTTACTTCAAATCACCATCTGGTACCAGCCCAGCTCCCCGCTGACGTGGCGACGTTCACCGGGCGCGACCGCTATCTCAAGCAGCTCGATGAGTTGATGCGGGCGGGGCCGGCAGCGGTGGTCATTTCCGCGGTGGCGGGCGCGGCCGGGGTCGGCAAGACCGCACTGGCCGTGCACTGGGCACACTCCGTGCGCGACCGGTTCCCCGACGGGCAGCTCTATGCCGATCTGCGCGGCTTCACCCCGCGCACCCCGCCGCTGCGCCCGATCGATGTGCTGGCCCGGTTCCTGCGCGCGCTCGGCGTGCCGGATCCGGTCATCCCCACCGAGCTCGACGCGGCGGCCGCGATGTTCCGCACGGTGACCGCCGACCGGCACATGCTCATCCTGCTCGACAACGCCCGCGATGCCGACCAGGTCCGGCCGCTGCTGCCGGGCGGGCCGGGCTGCCTGGTCCTGGTCACCAGCCGGGACCGCCTGGCCGGGCTGGTCGCCCAGGAGGGAGCGGTCCCGGTCCGGCTCGGCGCGCTCACCTCCGAGGAGTCCGCGTCGCTGCTGGCCGAGTTGCTGGGGCCGGAGACGGCCTCCGCGCAGCCGGACACGGTCGCGCGGCTGGCCCGGCTCTGCGGGCACCTGCCGCTGGCGCTGCGCATCGCCGCCGCCAACCTGTCCACCCGGCCGGGGATAACGCTCGATGAATACGTTGCGGCCCTGAGCACGGGCAACCGGCTGGCCGAGCTGGCCTTCGCGGAAGACCCCCAGGCCGGGGTGGCCGCGACCTTCGACCTGTCCTACACGGCCCTCCCGGCACCCGCGGCACGCCTGTTCCGGCTCATCGGCCTGGCCCCGTGCCACGACGTGGACGCGGCTGCCGTGGCAGCCCTGGGCGGGATCACCACTGTCGAGGCGGTCGGCCTGCTTGGGCTGCTCACCGCGGCACATCTGCTCGACGAACCGGCGTATGGCCGATACACCTGCCACGATCTGCTGCGCCATTACGCCGCAAGCCTCGCGCTCGGCCAGTCCTCGCCGGCAGGGTCCTCGCCGGCAGGGTCCTCGCCGGCAGGGTCCTCGCCGGCAGGGTCCTCGCCGGCAGGGTCCGAAAAGGACGAGGCGCTGACCCGGCTCTATGCCTACTATATGAGCCACGCCGATGCGGCGACCGAGCTGCAGTACTGCGAGACGTTGCGCCTGCTGGACCCGGCCGACTTCCCCACGACCGAGGCGTCCTTTCCCGACAAGCAAACGGCGGCGTCGTGGCTGAAAACGGAGGCACGAAACCTGTTCGCGGTCATCAACCACACCGCCGAACACGGCCCGCGGCGCGCGTCCTGGCTGCTGGCCGACGCGATGCGGGGCTATTTCTGGTTGCATCCGGAGACGGTGGACCTGCTCGCCATCGCCGAGACCGCGCTGCGCGCAGCCGAGGCCGACTGTGATCTGCGGGGCCAGGCGGCGTGTCACCGCAGTCTCGGCACCATACATCGGACACTGACCCACTTCGACGAAGCGATCCGCCGGCATCGCCTGGCGATCGCGTTCAGCCGCCAAGCGGGCTGGACCGACGGTGAGGTGGCCGCGCTGGACGGCCTGGCGACCGTGTATTGGCAGCGGAATGAGTTCGGCCGGACTCTGCTGCCCTTTCGGCGGGCGTTGCGGCTCAGCCGGGGCGAGCGCCATTGGTGGAACGTGGCCGTGCTCCTGCACAACCTCGCCACCATCCACTATGGACTGGGCGATCTGCGGGCATCGCACGATTGCCTGACCGAGGCGCTGACCCTGCGCCGCAGGCTGGGGTCGCGTTGCGGCGAGGCCTTTGCCCTCAACGAGCTGGCCGAGCGGGAACACCAACTGGGCCGACCCGAAACGGCGCTTGAACTGCTCGCCGCGGCGATGCCGATCCACGAAGAGATGCGAGACTTGCGCGGTCAAAACATGGTCCTGCGGCGGCGGGCCGCCGTCCATCGGGACATGGGGCGGCTGGATCGAGCCCTCGATGACGCTCGTGCGGCGGTGGCGCTGGCCTCCACTTTGGACCACCTTTGGGAGAACGCCCACGCGATCCATACGCTCGGCACGGTGGAGAATGTGGCCGGATATCCGTCCCGCGCGGTTGAGCTCTTGCAACAGGCGCTGCAGATGGCGCGGGACATGGGCACCCAACACTTCGAGGCGCAGGTCCGGATTGGACTCGGCGAGGGCTATCGCGGGCTGGGCCGGCCCGCGGAGGCGGCCGCGCAGCTGAGTCAGGCCCTGACCATCTCCGTCGAACGCGGCTTCCGGTTGCTCGAAATCCGGGCCCGCGACCTGCTCCAAGATCGCGTATAGCGGACGTATCAACGGATACATATCCGTGCCTTCAATGATCGGGGACAAGACATCGACATTGGAGGTTTGTCTTGTCCTGGAAGCGAGGTCTGCCCCTTGTCGCGGTGGCATCGGCGTTTCTGGTGGCCATGACCGCCACCCCCGCCAAAGCCGTGTTCAATCCCATCGGCACCGAGCCCACCGCCCCCTACGCCCAACCCGTGGACGCCGCCGTCCCCAAGCGGGGATGCGCCACAACGATCGCCGACCCCAAGTCACCGGGAAGCAGCATCCCCGCCGTGCAGGTCATCTATGCGTGGCACGACGGCAACGGCAACAACTACGCGACCTATGTCGAGAAGATCGCCAAAATCATGGACCGCATCGACTGGCTTCTCGACAACTCCACCAATTACGACCAGCACGTCAACTTCAGCTGCCGCACTGGTTTCGACACGAGCACGTACAACGGCTACGCGCAGGCCCTGGTGGTACCGGAAAAAATAGAGGCCGGGAACCTCAGCGGCGAAACCGGCCTGGGCACCATCGTCGCTGATCTGGCCGCGGCCGGCTACAACGACAGCCCCAACCGGATCTACCTGGTGTTCGAAGACTTCGATGGCACCGCCACCGCAACGGAGGTGGGCTGCACCGTCAGTCCATGCGTGGCCAGCACGGACGACTGGGACTCCGGCACGGCCGGCCACGAGCTGATGCACAGCATGGGCGCCGAGCACACCTACATCACCGAGGTGCCGAACGCCACCTACGGCAACGACATCATGATCAGCCAATACAATGACTGGCAGTGGGACCAGGATTTCAACACCTACTACGACCCGAGCGAGCTCTCGGCGACCTTCTATATCGATCAGTACCAGGGCATCGGTGAGCCTTCGCCGGACTACCGCAAGGACAACCTGGCCGACCACCCGATCCTGACCGCGCCGGTCTGCTGCGACACCGGCTACAACTCCGATCTGCTCACCGCACAGGAGCGGACGATCGAGGCCAACGCCCCGTGGAGCAGCCCCACCGGGTTCAGCCTCTCGGGCGCCGGATGGTTCCAAGTCACGGCGCCCGGACCGGAGAGCGGCGTGTCGGCGCGCTACTACGACGGCCGGCGGTCGCTGACCGTGAACGTGCAGTCCCATGCCGAAGGTGTGGTGTCGGTGACCCGCAAACCAAGCGTCACGCCCGGCACCCGGTACCGCTTCTTCTCGCGCCTGACCACGAACACTTCAGGGAGCGTGAAGCTGCGCCTGTCGTGGTACAACTCGTCGAACACGCCTCTGTCCACCAACGACAGTTCGACCTTCGCCCTCGACTCGGTCTGGCGCGAGTACTCGGTCTCCGCTGTCGCGCCGGCCGGCGCGGCCACCGTGCAGATCTCGGTGGTCAGCCCGTCCGGGCAGAACTTCGCCTACTTCCTGGACAGCCTGCAACTCAACCAGTGCACCAACGGCGTCACCAGCGATGGCTGCCGCCTGCCGCATCCCTGATCCCGCCGACCCGATCGTGGCCCCGCTTCACGCGGGGCCATGATCCCCGCGCAAGGCGTCCGTTTGGCCCTCCTGTAGCGGCAAAGGAAGGTCCGGGTCCCGCGGATCGCTGTCCGGCCGCACCGAACTGCCGAACACGAGGCGGGTGCCGCCGGCCTCCGGCCGCAGGTGGAATTCGCCCCTGTACCACCAGCCGCCCTGCTGCGCGAACACTCCGGGCGCCACCGGCGCGAACGCGGGCATGCGCGCTCGCAGCCGATCCTCCACTGGCGACGGTGGCGCGGCGACGACTCCCGCGACGTGCTGTTCGACTACTTCGAGCGCGCGGCGACCGCCTACGAGGAGGCTACGCGCGAGGTGGATGCAGCTCGTAAGTCAGCTTCGCGAACTGGCCGTGACGCGTGACATCGGTCAGGTTGAGCCGGTCCGACAGGAGGCGCCTGGGCAGGACGGGCGCTCCGCCGCCGAGCGTCACCGCCGCCACGCCGAGAATGATCTCGTCGAGCCGGTTCTGATCGGCGAACCGGCCGACCAGCTCGCCGCCGCCCACGAGGTAGACGTTTTTGCCGTTGGCCGCTCTAACCATTTCATCGTGCACCGGTGCGACATCGCCGGACACGAAGATGAGATTGGCGTCGGGGATCGTGGGCAGGCTGCGATGGGTGAACACCCAGCAGGGCGTGTCAGCGTAATATCCACGCCACTCCCCGGGTTTCATGTTTTCGCGGCACCATTCGTAGGTGGTCGCGCCCATGCACATCGCGCCAACGTGCTCGAAAAACGCCGGGAAATCGTCCACGCCGCCGGTGTCGACCTGGAACAGCCAGGTCAGTGAGTTGTCCGGGTCGGCGATGAAACCGTCCACGCTTGTCGCGGTGTAGTACTGCGTCTTGGTCACCCGGTCAGCTTGGCATGGGGGTACGACCTTTTCAGCGAACGGGCACGGGTTGTGGGGGCGGTGGGCCGACGTAGCGGGCGCTCGGGCGGATGATTTTGGTGTCGCCCGCCTGCTCAAGGATGTTGGCGCACCAGCCGATCACCCGGCTGCACGCGAACGTGGGCGTGAACATCTCGCGCGGCAACCCGCACAGCTCCATCACCACGCCCGCGTAGAACTCCACGTTGGTGTGCAGTTCGCGGCCGGGTTTGAGCTCTGCCAGCAGGGCGAGCACACGCTGCTCGACGAGCACGGCGAAGTCGACCAGCTCGCCGCCGAGCTGCTGCGCGATGTCCTTGAGCATGCGTGAGCGTGGGTCCTCCGTGCGGTACACCGGATGGCCGAAGCCCATAATCCGGTCCCCCGCAAGGACTTTGGCGCGCACCCAGGCGTCGGCCCGGTCGGGCGTGCCGATCGCGTCGAGCGTGTCGAGGGCACGGCTCGGCGCGCCGCCGTGCAGCGGGCCGGACAGCGAGCCGATCGCGCCGACCAGGCACGCGATCAGATCCGCGCCCGTTGACGCGATGACCCGTGCGGTAAACGTTGACGCGTTGAAGCCGTGGTCCACGGTCGAGATGAGATATTGCTCGATCGCGCGGGCGTGCTCCGGCTTGGGCTCCTCGCCAGTGATCATGTACAGGTAGTTGGCCGCGTAGAACAGGTCATCGCGCGGCTCGATCGGCGCGAGGCCGTTGCCGAGCCGGTAGAGCGCGGCCAGCAGCGTGGGCGTGAGCGCACAAGCGAACAACGCGTCGAGGCGCCTCTCGGCGACGTCGGTGTCCAGCAACGGGCGGATCCCGCGCACTGCGCCGGCCAGCGAGAGCGCCGTGCGGAACGCCTCCAGCGGGGACCCGTTGCGCGCGATGGTCTCCAGGGCCGGTAGGAGCCGCGCGTCGAGGCGCATCAGCGGGCGGATCTCGGCGGTGAAGGCGCGGCGCTGCGCCTCGCCGGGCAGCGTGCCGTCGATGAGCAGGTGCCAGACCTCCTCAAGGCTCACCTTCCGCGCCAGCTCGACGGCCGAATATTGCCTGTAGTGGTAAAAGCCCTCCAGCCCACGCACATCACCGATCTCGGTGTCCGTCACCACCACACCCTTGAGCCCTCGTGGGACCGCGATCGCCTCAGTCATGTTTCGACTGTCGACGACGTTGTCATGTATTGTCAATGTTGACGAGTCAATATAAGGGAAGGCGCGATGCACCTCACAACCGAGCAGGTCGCCCGGCGGCTGGGCGTCAAGCCCGCGACCGTCTACGCCTATGTGAGCCGCGGCATGCTGCACAGCGTGCGCGCCCCCGGCGGCGGCAAGGGCAGCGTGTTCGACGAGGCCGAGGTCGAGCGGCTGGCCCGCGCCTCGCGCCGCGACCGGACCCCGGCCATCCGCACGCGAGTCTCGGTGATCCGCGACGGCCGCCTGTTCTACCGCGGGCATGATGCCGCCGATCTGGCCCGCACCAATGGTTTCGAGGAGGTCACCGATCTGCTGTGGACGGGCCGGTTGCAGGTGCTGACGTTCGACGCGCCGCAACCGATGCTGGCGCTGGCCCGTGCCGCAGGGGAGCCGCTGCCCGACGCGACCCGCCTCGCCGACCGGCTGCGCATCACCACGGCGGTGGCCGCCTCAACGGACCCGTTGCGGTTCAACACCCATCCCGAGGCGGTCACGACCACCGCGGCGGCGTTGCTCGCGACGATGGTCGAGGCGCTGCCTCTGCTCGGCGACCTGCCGGCCGACGGTTCCGTTCTGGCCGCGCGGCTGTGGCCCCGGCTCACGGAGAAACCGGCCACCGCGCAGGGCATCGCCGCGCTCGACGCGGCGCTCGTGCTGCTGGCCGACCATGGGCTGGCGACGTCAACGCTCGCGGCGCGTGTGGCCGCGTCGTCGCGTGCCGATCCCTACGCGGTGGTGACGGCCGGCCTGAGCGCGTTTGACGGGCCGCTGCACGGTGCGGCCGCCACGCACGCCCATCGGCTGCTCGCCGACGCGCTCAACACCGGCGACGCGGTGGGCGTCTATGCGGAGCGGCTGCGCACCGCGGGGCACGTCGAGGGATTCTGGGAGGGGTCGCATGCGCGCTATCCCGACGGCGACGCCAGAGCCGTTGCGCTCATGGAATTCTTAAGGGATCTTCCGGTACCGATAAGGGTCCGCAAAGCGTCCGAGGGGTTGATGAAGGCCGCCTCGGCCCGGTCTCCACGCCGCCCCAACATCGAGTTCGCACTGGCGATGCTGGTGCACGCGTGCGGGATGCGCCCGGACGCCGGCGAGGCGATCTTCGCGATCGCACGGACGGCCGGGTGGATCGCGCACGCGCTGGAGGAGTACGAGGAGCCCGGGCTGCGCTTCCGGCTTGAGGGCAGCTATGTGGGCGAGCCGACGATATAGAGCACGTTGCCGTCCTCGTCGCGAATCTCGGTCGGGACAATCTCCACCGACAGTCCGCTCGCGACAGTCGTCACGCCCGCCATCGGGGTGAGCGCATCGGCAAGCGGCCCAAGGAGTCCGGCCGGCACGGTGACGGTCAGCCCGGCGTCGGTTTCCGTCCGCGCGAGCGCGTCGCCCGGCTCGAACGTGAGCTCCCGATCGCTGGAAAACACGGTCAGCGGGCGACCGAACGGCAGGCGGCCCTTGAGCGCGGTGGCAATGCGCGGCGCGGCGTGCGCACCGAGCACGATCCGCTCGCCGGTCCAGTCGAGCTGGGTCACATAGCTGGACGAGCTCGACGAGCCGTCCCGCGCGATGCCCTGCGCGACGGCGGCCGCGACGGCCGGGGCGTCGAGCGTGCACGAGCGGTCGATGTCGGTCACGAGCAGCGGGAGTGCCTCGCTCAGCACACCGAACAGGCTGGTCGCGCTCCACGCCTGGGCCGCGTCGTATTCGGCCTCGGTGAGCCCGATGACCTGCAGGAAGGCGAGGCTGCCGTGCGGCGTGGCAATCTCGCCCAGCTCCGGATCGAGGGCGAACCCGACGTAGCACAGCCTCGTTTGTGGATTGTCCAAACTGATCGGTCCGTTGAGGTCCATGTAGTGGCCGCGGCCGAAGACATTGCCGGTCGTGAACACGTAGCGGCCAAGGTTTTGCAGCAGCCCGACCGCCCAGCGCGGCGGCTCGGTCTCGCCGTCGCGCCGCGCCGCGCGGAACGTGAACTCGAAGCCCCAGCCCGACTCGTCGGGGTCGTCGGACTCCTTCTCGTAGAGCTCCGACATGCCATAGCTCACGTAGTGCCAGTGGTCGCCCCGGTCGTAGATGCTGACCCCGTCGAGCGGATCGGGCCCGCCGAGGCGCCACTTGAGCATCGTGGCCAGGTGGTACGGCTCCACGCCCGGATAGATGGTGTTGAGTGCCTTGTCGATCGCGTCCCACCCGGGCGCTTCGGACTCCAGATCCGCTGTCATGCCGGGCAGCCTACTCGCCCAAAATGCGGTGCGAGCCGCCGTGTTGCGTCCGTAGGCTGGACGGGTGTTGATCAGGGAAGCGGGGGCCGACGACTGGCCCGGGATCTGGGCGATCATCCGGCCGGTGGTCGAGGCGGGCGAGACGTTCACGTGGGACCGGGATGTGTCGCAGGAGCGAGCGCGGGCCATGTGGACGGCTGGGCACGCATACGTCGCGGTCGATGAGAGTGGTGCCGTGCTCGCAACCGCTGAGCTGCACCGCAATCAGGGCGGCCCGGGGTCGCACGTGGCCAACGCCGGCTTCATGGTGAGCCCCTCCGCGCAGGGGCGGGGCGTCGGCCGTGCGCTGTGCGCGCACGTCCTGCAGGAGGCGCGCCGGCTCGGATACCGTGCGATGCAATTCAATGCCGTGGTGGAGACCAACGTGCGGGCGGTGCGGCTGTGGCAGTCGCTCGGCTTCGAGATCCTCACCACCGTGCCCGAGGCGTTCCATCACCCGAACAAGGGTTTCGTCGGGCTGCACGTGATGTACTTGAAGCTATGAGAGGCGATTGGGTGGAGATCGTCGTCGATACCGGGGGCCAGGCGCCGCTGAACTACGAGGTGAAGGCCACGCGGGCGGGGCGGCGGGTGGAGACATCGATCAGCCGTGGGGTGGTTGAGGTGGCCGAGGTGACGCGCGGCGGCACGCCGGTGCGCACGGCCCGGTTCATGGCCAGCCGCGTCCTTGCCCTGGTGGAACACCCCGTCCCGCGAGAGACGGCGGGCAAGGAGTGATTGTCAGGCGGGAGCGGGCCGGCGATGTGGCGGCCATCCGGGAGGTCACGCTCGCGGCGTTCGAGACCGACCTGGAGGCGAAGCTGGTCGATGCGCTGCGCGCCGATCCCGGCTGGATCGCACGCTTGTCCCTGGTCGCGGTCGAAAACGAAGTCGAGGTAGGCGGCGAAACCGTTGTGGGGCATGTGGTGTGCACGCGTGCCCAGATCGACGGCCGCCCGGCGCTCGGGCTGGGCCCGCTCAGCGTGCTGCCGGCGCGCCAGCGAACGGGGGTCGGATCGGCGCTCATGCATGCCGTGCTCGGCGCGGCCGAAGCACTGGGCGAGCCGATCGTCGTGCTGCTGGGGCATCTGGACTACTATCCGCGCTTCGGCTTCCGCCCGGCGGCCGAGCTCGGCATCACGCCACCGGATCCCAACTGGGGCAACCATTTCATGGCCCGCCCACTGTCCGATTACGACAGCAGCCTGCGCGGCGAGTTCGCCTACGCCAAGCCGTTCATGTGATCTCGAAGTTCGCCATCACGGCCAGGACGCGTCGGCGAACATGGACCTAAGTTCATGATCAACGGAAGTGGTCGCGGAGGGGCGGGCTGGTCATGCTTGCCGAGCCCGGTCTATGACCTCCGCGAGTGCGCAAGGGGTGCGCGCCACCATCGCCGAGCCGTCGGCCAGCAGGATGATCGGGCGCTGGATGAGCACCGGGTGGGCCACCATGGCGTCGATCCAGCGGTCGCGCTCCGAAGAGGATTGTGGCCAGTCCGCCATGCCCAATTCGGCGAAGACCGGCTCGCCCGTGCGGCAGATGTCCCAGGGCTGCGATCCCAGGCGCGCCAGCACGTCCACCAACTCGGCACGGCTGGGCACATCCGCCAGATAGGGCCGAAGCGTCACCGGCACACCGGCGGAGGAAAGGGCCTGCGTCGCGGCCGCGCACTTGGAGCAATCGGGGTTGTGCCACATCTGAGTCACGTCAAAGCTCCCGCACGTATTCCAGCTGGGGCCAGCTCACCCCGCCCATTTCACCGTCGCGCACGAGACCGCTGAGCCGCCAGCCGTCGCGCTCGTAGAAGCGGCACGCCCGCTCGTTGCCCGCGATCACCCACAGCGAGGCGAACCGAAAACCCAACTCTGCCAACGTTTTGCGCCCGGCTTGGATGAGCGCCTGGCCCACGCCCCTGCCGTGCCAGTCCGGGTGCACGTGAATGGCCTGCAACACGCCCTCGCCGACGTAGACGAAGCCGAGCAGCGACCCGTCGTCGGCGTGCGCGATCAGCAGGCGGTGGGTGCCCGCCTCGACCGGGAAGCGTTGACGCCAGAACGCCGTCGTGGACTCAGCCCGGTACCCAGAAATGATGTCTTTATATGTTTCATTGCGTATCAGCGTGTGCAGCTCGCCGACCGGGTCGACGTCCGCGGCGGTTCCGGGTCTGATCCGGAAGGTCATCGCGGCAGGTCCCAGAGCGGCGGCAGGGTGCACGGTGTCCAATGTGGATCGGGTCGGAAGCCCACCCATGTCCCGTCGAACGGATATTCACCGGCCTCGGCCATCGCGATCACCCGCTTGCCCTCCGCCCAGAAGGCCGGCACCTCGTGCTCCGCCCAGAAGGCCGGGTGCCCGGTGCGCTCGATCAGCTCATCCTCATCCTTCCAGTACCAGGTGCGGTCCGGCTGGATCCACACGTCGAGCGCGTGGTCCTGCAGGTCGATGCCGCCGGCCCAGCGCGCGGCCGGGCTTTCGAGGTTGACATACCACCCCTCGAACTCGCCCGACGCCCCGAAGAACCACCACACCGAGTGCGCCACGTCGGGCGGGGTCAGGATGAGCACCCCGCCGCCGTGCCACGATAACGGGGTCAACATGGTCGGGACGGCGAACTTGTCGACGACCGGCATTTTCCGGATGGACTGCCCATCGAGCGTCGTTCTGCGCATCACGGTGGAGCCGGTGCCCACCCACATCAATAGGCCGCGCTCGTCGTCGCTGACCACCCGGCCGCACTCCACGGCGGCCAAACGCCCGTCGCGAGTGAAGCCGCGGCGGACGACGGTGGCTCCTGGTTCAAACCGCACGGGCGGAGTTTATCCAGATGTGACAAGTACGGGACTCCGCGCATGGCACAGAGGCTGCACACTGTGACAGTGAGTAAACCCCACGTGCGGATCGTCGCCGGGCTCAGCGCACTCATCGTGCTGCTGGCGGTCGGTGTCGTGCTCGCGTGGCCCGAGGCCAGGACGGCTCTGTTCCAGGGCGGGGCGATCGTCCCGCAGCAGAGCCCGAGCGTGCAGGAGCAGCCGGCGACTACGGTGGGCAAGCCTTACGGCGACAAAGTTAAGGGAGTGTTCACCTTCCGGGGCAACCCGACGCGCACCTATTACGGCACGGGGCCCATCCCGCGCACGGCGCCGGAGATACTGTGGCGATATCCGAAATCCGGCGGAATGTGCGCCGTCTCGTCGGATGCCGACGGCCCACGGGAGTGGTGCGGCACGGGCTGGACCGGCCAGCCCGCGGTGTTCGAGCGCGACGGGCGCACCTGGGTGGTCTTCGGCGCCTACGACACGAGCATCCACTTCCTCGACGCGGCGACCGGCGAGCGCATCCTGCCGTCGTTCAAGACCGGCGACATCATCAAGGGCTCGGTGACCATCGACCCGGATGGGTACCCGCTGGTCTACTCCGGCTCGCGGGACAACTACTACCGCGTGATCGCCATCGATGGCGACCGGCCGCGGGAGTTATGGAAGCTGCACGCCAAGGCGGTCTCCCCCACGATGTGGAACGACGACTGGGACGCCTCCGGTCTCATCGTCGACGACTATCTGTTCGAGGGCGGGGAGAACAGCCAGTTCCACATCGTCAAGCTCAACCGCGGATACGACGCCAACGGCAAGGTGACGGTCGATCCGAAGCTGGTCTTCAACGCCCCGGCGTGGGACGCCGAGCTGCTGCGCGACATCGGCGACAACAACGTGTCGGTGGAAAGCTCGCCCACCCTCGTCGGCAATGTCGTCTACTTCGCCACCTCCGGCGGGCTCGTGCAGGGCTGGGACATCAGCGGCCTGAAGGAGGGCAAGACGCCGCAGCGGGTGTTCCGTTTCTGGACCGGCGACGACACCGACGGCACCATCGCGGCCGACGAGGCCGGGATGCTCTACATCGGCTCGGAGTACGAGCGGTTCACGCAAGCGTCCAAGCGCAACGGCCAGATGATGAAGCTCGACCCGCGCAAGCCCGACAGCCCCCTGGTGTGGAAGGTGGACGACCAGAACAACCGGGGCGGGAAGGGCGGCATCTACGGATCTGCGGGAATATATAAAGACCTTGTCATATGGGGTACCGACAAGGGCGACGTGCTCGGGATCGACCGGCAGTCGGGACAGGTGCGCTGGCGCGTCGCGATGCACCGCGTGCACATGTCGCCGGTCATCATCGACGGCGTCATGGTGGTCGGCGACTGCGACGGGGAGCTGGCCGCATACGACATCACGGACACGAAGGCCGAGCCGAAACGGCTGTGGTCCATCAAGCCCGGGGCGTGCATCGAATCGACGCCCGCGGTGTGGAACGGCAAACTCTACTTTGGAACGAGGGCGGGCGCGCTGCTGGCGATCGGCGTGCGCTGACCAGGTGTGGACGGGACAGTTCCGCACGGCGAAACACCTTGTGCCGCCGCACCGTGACCGTCAAATCGTGGAAGGGCCTGCGCTGCCGCACCCAGCAGTCGCTGCGGCCGCTCACCGGAGCCACGCTCAAGCAGACCTGGTACACGACCAGCCCGCGCGGGGCGTGCTTTCCGTCGACGTGGGCGTGAAGGCCGAACGCGGCAATGACGTTGACAACATGGGCGCCAACTTCGACTCTGCGTTCGCTGACTTCCTTTCTCCCATGGGCGCACACCGTGGACGCATGGTGTGCGCCAGTAGGATGGTGGGTGTGATCTTCCGTGCCGCCGGGTTCCACGAGCTTGATGCCGCAACCCTATACGGGCTGCTCAGGCTGCGGGTGGACGTGTTCGTGGTGGAGCAGCAGTGCGCCTACCCGGAGCTTGACGGGCGTGATGCCGAGCCCGGCACCCGTCATTTGTGGTTTGAGCGCGACCGCGTGCCCGTGGCATACCTGCGCATCCTCGACTTCGACGGTCCTACGGCGCGCATCGGCCGGGTGGCCACCGCCAAGGACGCGCGCGGGCTGGGCCTCGCCTCACAGCTGATGGCCGCCGCGCTGGCCGTGGTCGGCGACCGCCCGGTGGTCCTGCATGCACAGTCCGATGTGGTCAGTCTGTACGAGCGTTACGGCTTCCGCGCGACCGGCCCGGAGTTCGTCGAGGACGGGATACCGCACATCCCCATGCGCCGGGACACCGCCGGCCGGTGAATGCTCGCCGGCCCGGCTGGCCTCAGTCGGCGAACGCCACACGTTCGCGGGTCGGGCGCCGCTCCGAATCGCCGAGCCAATGGCAAACCCGTTGGTGCAGCGTCATTCGTTTGCCGAGCTCCCGTCGAGCTTCCCACAGACATAAACGGCTTCGCCGGGATGTCCGATGATCAGGCTCTCTGCCTTGAGCACAAGCATCGCCGAGCGGATCGTGCCGTAGCTCACGCCATATATCTCGCGCAACCTGGATATGGACGGCAGGCGATCGCCGGGTTTGAGCTGTCCCGTTCGAATCTGCTGCCGAATGTCGGCGGCAAGTTTCTCAAACTTGCTCATCAGTCCGCCTTTCTGGTGACAGGGCGGATCTGACACTAAATCGACTAGGTCTAGATGGCAAGTAGTGCGCCGGCCTGGGGTTGAGATCCAACCCCAGCCGTGTCATCCCCGTCAGGCCCGGCTCGGTGCATTGGTTGCCGCCCAGCCAGGCCACGATCCAGAGCGTCGAGCGCCACCTGTCCGACCATCTCGAACGGGTCGGAACGTTCACCATCACCTGCCGTGGCGGGATCATCGTGTGCCGCGGTGCCAACTCCCAGTCATGGTTCGAGTGGTCCACTGTGGACTTTCGACGTCATCGATGATCAACCGATGATGGAGCAGTGACGGCGGTCGCTTTCCTTAGAGGCCGTGAAGAGAATATTGTTGATCGCGACCGTGCTATTGGCCGGCACGCTGCTTGCCTCGCCGACAGCCGCCGCGCCCCCGACGCCCGACTTCGGACCGACTATCGAGGGCTACGCGGGGCACGATCCGCAGGACACCTGCGACCCCACCGAGAAGCCCGGCCCGCAGGATCTGCGGGCGCTGCTCAACCGCACCTACAGCCTGAGCCGCACGGGAAACATCACGCGCCAATGCCACATCGGCGGAACCAGCGAGCACAAGGAAGGCCGCGCGCTGGACTACGCGCTCAACGTGGGCGTCGCCAGCGAGCGGGCGATCGCCAACGACATTCTCAATTGGATGCTCGCCACCGATCGCCACGGCAACCGGCACGCCATCGCCCGGCGCATGGGCATCATGTACATCATCTGGAACCGCCAGATCTGGTCGTCTTCCCGCGCGTCCGAGGGTTGGCGGCCCTACACCGAGCCCAACCCGCACACCGATCACATCCACTGGAGCTTCAGCTGGCGCGGCGCGCGCAAGCAGACGTCGTGGTGGACGGCCGCGCCCGTGGCCGGGCGGGACTCGGTGGGCTACTTCGACCCGCGCGACGGCACGTTCCACCTCCGCAACGCGCTGGACGCCGGCGGATCGAACTACGGGTGGGAGGGTGCGCCGACCGGACCCGGCATCGTCCCGCTCATGGGCGATTGGGACGGCGACGGCCGCGACTCGGGCGGCTACTTCAACCGCAGCGACGGCACGTTCCACCTGCGCAACGCGCTCAGCTCGGGCTCGTCCAACCACGCGTGGGACACGGACATCACACCCGATCTGCCGTTCATCATCCTCACCGGCGACTGGAACGGCGACGGCAAGGACTCGGTGGGCTACTTCGACCCACGCGACGGCACCTTCCACCTGCGCAACGCGCTCAACCCGGGCGCATCGGACTACGCGTTCGAGGGTGCTCCGATCGGCCCGGATATCGTGCCGCTGACGGGCGACTGGGACGGCAACGGCCGCGACTCGGTGGGCTATTTCGACCGCCGCGACGGCACGTTCCACCTCCGCAACACACTGAGCCCGGGTTGGTCCAACTACGCCTGGGACACCGATATCACCCCCGACATGCCGTTCACCATTCTCAAGGGCGACTGGGACGGCGACGGCAAGGACTCGGTGGGCTACTTCAACCGGGCGGACGGCACCTTCCACCTGCGTAACGCGCTCAGCCCCGGCGGGTCCAACTATGCCTGGGATACCAACATCACACCCGACCTGCCGTTCATCATCGTGACCGGCGACTGGGACGGGCGCTGACCAATCTTCCAGGCCACGTTCAGGTGGGCGTGGCACTGTTGATGGGTGACAGCTAGCGAAGCAGCGGTACAGGCACGCCCTGCCGGGTCCCGATCGGCGGGGCGTGCCATCGTGTTCGGCGCGGTGCTCGTGACCGTGCTGGGGCTCCTGTTCGGGCTCCCGTGGTTCACCCTCGTCCTCGCGCCCGGCTGGCCGGTGACGCTCACGACGACCGGCACGCTGGTGTTCGCCGCAGCCGCGGTCGCGCTCCCGGTGCTGATGTTCCTGGGCCACGGCCGCGGCCGCGATTGGGCTTCCCGCATCGGCGACACCACGCTCGGCGTGATCTGGGTGCTGTTCGTGTGGTCGTTGCTGGGCAACGTGGTCCGGCTGTTCGGGGTGGACGCGCGGCCGACCGCGATCGGCGTGACCGCCGTCTGCGCCATCCTCGTGGTCTGGGGCTATGCGGAGGCCATGCGGGTGCCGCGAATCAAGCGCGTCGACGTGACGATGCCCAGGCTGGGCAAGGGTCTCGACGGGCTGCGCGTCGCGCTGATCACCGACACCCACTACGGGCCCATCGACCGGGCGCGCTGGTCCGGCCGGGTCATCGACGCGGTGAACGAGCTCGACGCCGACATCGTCTGCCACACCGGCGACATCGCCGACGGCACGGTCGAGCAGCGGCTCGCGCAGGCGGCGCCGCTGGGCCGGGCGCGGGCACGCCTGGCCCGCGCCTATGTGACCGGAAACCACGAGCATTTCGGCGCGGCCCAGGCGTGGGTCGAGCACATGGGCGAGCTCGGGTGGGAGACACTGGAAAACCGGCACACCGTGGTCGAGCGGGGCGGCGACCGGCTGGTGCTCGCCGGGGTCAGCGACGCGACCACGCGGTACTCGATAGAAAGTGCGTTGAGTGGCACGGACCCGCATCTTCCGGTGCTTCTCCTTGCGCACCAGCCGAAGCAGGTGACGGCGGCCGTGGCCGCGGGGGTGGACCTGCAGCTGTCCGGGCACACCCACGGCGGCCAGATCTGGCCGTTCAACCTGCTGGTGCGCATCGATCAGCCGGTGGTGAGCGGGCTGAGCAAGCACGGCGAGCGCACCCAGCTATACACGAGCAATGGCACGGGTTTCTGGGGTCCGCCGCTGCGCGTCTTCGCGCCGAGCGAGATCACAATGATCACCCTGCGGGCGGCCGCCTGAAGCCGTAGGTTTCGTGCGTCCTGGCAAAGCCGAGCGACTCATAGAGTTGAAGCGCCGCAACGTTTTCGGCGTTGTGGTTGACCGTCACGAGAGTCATCCCGGCCTCACGCATCAGGTGCATCGCGTGCAGCATCACGGCCCGCGCATGGCCGCGCCGCCGGAAGTCGGCATGCGTGCCCACGGGCTCGAAGTGGCCGGTCCTGTTGCGCTCGTCGAGCCACATCACGGCGAATGCGGCGATCCGGCCGTCGGGCGCCTCGACCACGATCTCCCGCGCCGGGTCGTAGCCGGGCTTGCGCATGACCTCGTTGAGATACCGCTCGCCAGTCCAGTCGTCGCCGAACGCGCTGTTGTGCGCCTCGGCGAGCCGCTCGGCGTCGTCGAAGCGGGCGCCGCGCACACCGGCGATCGCGGCGACTGGCTCCGTCAGCGAAAGCTCGCGCACGTCGTCCCACACCCGGAACCGCTCGAAACCCAGCCGCCCCAACAGTTCGATCCGTGCGCTGTCGCAATCCCAAGCATCCGTGAGCACGAATTCTGATGGCACCGCTGCGATCATTTGCTCTTCAAATCTGGTACCGCGCAGCGCCGGCGCCGTGAACACGTCGAAAGCGTCGCCGGACCGGCCGCAGATGGCCAGGCCCACGATGCTGTCGCGATCGAGAAACATCTGCACGGCACCGCGCCCGCGCAGGTTTTCGTAGATGCGGTGCGGCAGCTCGCCGATGTGGTCGTAGCCGCAGCGCCCGGCCTGCGCGATCCACCCGGCGAAGGTGGCCTGCAGCGCGGGCAGGTCGGCATCGGTGTAGGGACGTATGAGCATGATTTGGCCATTCTAGGTGCGCGGCAGCGGGACGCTCGCCCGGTCACCTGCCGCGACCAGCACGATCGACAGGGCCGGCAGAGCCCGTGACAATCCAACGTGTCTATCACGCTTGCCCGCGGCCCACCCAAGCTGCGATCATCGGTGACATGATTTCCGTTCCACGAAAGGGCGTGCGCGCCCTCGCGCTATGACCGCCGCGCGGCACACACGTGCCGCCTTCTGGGAGCAGGCAGCCGCCATCCGCGACGAGTGGGAGGCCACGGGCACCGCCTGCGGGCCGGCCGATCAGGCAACGGCCGAGCAAGCAATCACCGAAGTTTATGCGCGCCTTGGCCGGGCACGGCCCCGCTTTGTCTGGGTCCGCTCGCCACGCGAAGCCCAGCCGCTGGTCTCGCACCTGCCCACGCTGCAGGATCTGTACCGCTGGGTCAAAGCCCCACCCGCCCGCACGCCGGACCCCATGGCCGCGTCTGCGCACGCCTCGGCCCGCGGCCCGTCGCGGTCGGCCGCGGAGCCGGTTGGCCTCGTCTCGCGAACCACTCCGCCCGTGGCCAGCGACCTGGCCACGACCCTGTCCCGCCTGCGCGGGCGGATGGATCAGCGGATCACGACGCCGTGGTTCGACCCGCCGCCGCCCAAGCGCCCCAAGGGTGACCAATGGCCCGACCTGCCGCCCGAGCAGGGTCTGGCCTACGGCATCCCGTTCGTCGATGTCATGCGAAGGCACGTGCGCGAGGCCCTGTTCGCCTTGCTGGCGCACGGGTTCTACCTGCCGGCCAAACGACAGCTGGGCGAGCCGAGCCCAGTGTGCTGGTATGGGCAGCAGGAGGCCCACTGGATCGCCTACTACGACGCGTGGCGAAGACTGGGCCTGGCCAAATACGAGCCGGACGTCGACGCCGAGCTCGACTGCTGGCAGGCGATCGCGCAAAGCTGCGGCTGGTTCTGGCTGGACGAGCACCTCTGCGTCGTCTCGCACCGCCCGGACCGACCACGCACATTCGCCGACGGGTGGGCGGTTCCGGCACTGAGTTGAGGTGAGCCGCCAGCAGCGTGGCGTCCCCGGGATCCGGGGACGCCACGGTGGGTCAACTCTTTTCCCAGGCGCTGCATCCCTTGGTCTGCTCGCACACCCGGATGCGGTCGATCCAGTCGCCGTCCCACGAGTTGCGCCATTCGATGTCGCCGCCGCAGCCGTCGGAGTCCTGGAACGAACCGAAGTTGCCCGAACGGGTGTAGTACTCGCCGGTCACGCCGTGCCCGTCACACTCGTTGTCCTGCACCCAGAGTGTCTTGCCATCCGCGCCGGTCGTCCACGCGCGGTCCTCGCCGTGATACACGTCGGCGGCCGCGAGAGCCGGGGCGGCGGTCACGCCCACCATGGCCATCGCGATGCCGACCACAGCGGCGCTGTACCAGCTTGCCTTCTTCACCGATCCCACAGATCTCCTCCTGATCCTGCAATGCGGCCACCGCGACCGTCCCGGTGGGACCATCGGCCACGGTGACCACGCTCGCAGCGCACGTCACAGATCTGTCATCAATCGATCATCGTCAGCCGTCGGTCTCGGCCAGCGCGCGCAGCGCCGGGTGATCCCGGACGATGACACGGCGATAGCGGGTGTAGATGATGTCGGCCTGGCGCATGCGGGTCAGGGCGCGGTGCAGGCTGGGCTCGGAGGCCCCGATCAGCGAGGCCAGCTCCGGCTGGCTGAACGGCACCTCGATGCGCACGCCCTCCGCGCACGGCCGGCCGTAGGTGGCCGCGAGGTAGTCGAGCATGAACGCCAGCCGGGAGACGACCGGCCCACCGCTCAGGCACGCGCGAAACCTCGTGGCCCGGCGCAGCTCCTCCACCACCGCACCGCGGATGGCCTGCGCGGCCGAGGGGCGCTCGTTCAGGTAGCCCAGGAACTTGCGCTGGCTGATCTCCCGGGCGACGACGCGCGTGCAGGCGATGACCGTCGCCGAGCGCGGCTTGTCGTCCATGGCGGACAGCTCCCCCACGACCTCGCCGCCCACCCGCACCGACAGCAGCACGGCCCGGCCCGTGGCCGTGTTGCTCACCACCTTGCAGAAGCCCTTCAACAACACGAACGTGTCCGTGTCGCGCACGCCCTCGTTGATCAGCGCCTCGCCGGGCTGGAACACCCGAAGGCCGCCGAGCCGCATGAGCGCTTCGCGGTCGTCGGTGCTCAGTGCGCTCAACAAGGTGCCGGGGACATTCATGCACGCCGCCTCTCCGCCAGCAACGCGCACCCGACGAGCCCCACCGCCGCCACGGCCGCCACCGCCACACCGTCCATTGTGGAGACCGCTGCCGCCACGACGGCCGCGACCAGCAGCGCGCCCATGTGCAGGGACTGGTCGAGCAGGTAGGGCGCCTCCCGCCAGTGATGGCAGCCCTTGTATTCGATGAGCCGCCGCACGATCCAGCGCCGGTCGATCACCGCGTGGCTGCTGGCCGACACGAGCAGCCCCGCCACCACCCCCGCCGCAGTGAGCGGCGCGACGATCCAGGCCAGGCCGAGGGCGGCCAATTGGGTCAGGCTATAGGTGAACACATGCCGCAGGCAGGCACCCCAGCCCGCCCAGGGATGCACTCCGGCCGCCATGCGAGCTCCGGTCGGCGCGCCCTTGGCGGCCGCGTCGGCATTGGACTGGATCACGTGATCGCCGAGCTGGTGCCCCGCATAGAGGGCGACGAAGGCGACAGCCGCTACGGCCGCCGAGGCCACTGTGGACATACATCGATTCGACCATGCGCCGGCGCATCACACGCCATCGTGTGATGGGAAACGGCGAACTGCCGCTACCTCGGGCCGGGCGTGGCGCTTCCGGCCGGTCCGGGAGGGCCGCCGGGACCCGCGCCCGGGCCGCCCTCGCCGGGCTGGCCGCTGCCCGGCCGCCGCTCGGTGGA
>NZ_QJUG01000078.1 GCF_003426775.1 Allorhizocola rhizosphaerae
GCGAAGGGGCTGCCGACGCGGAGGGGGTGCGCGGGGCGTGGGGTGGGGGTTAACGGCGGGCGACGAAGATCAGGCGGGGATAGTGGGGGAAGGTGCAGTGGTCGTCGATGCGTGCCAGTGACTGGTCGGACTCGTTGCGGGCCAGCACGGAGAAGTTTTGCACCGCTGGCGACTGTCGCAAGTGGTCGGTCACGGCCTGCGGGTCGGTCGGCACCTCGTAGTTTACCGCGTGCCAGTTGGGGTTGCCCCTGCGCAGCACCACCTTTGCGACGTTGCGCGCCTGCAGCACGAGCCGCGGGCCCACGCCCGGCCGGATCTGACGCAGGCGCCGCTCGTAGTCGGCCGCGATCGCGGGATGGCTTCTGTTTTGGATGTCGAACAGGACCGCCCCGCCCTCGCGGGTCACGCGCAGCATCTCGTCGATGACCCTCGGCAGGTCGGGAAAGTACCAAGTCGAGTGAAAGCAGTAGACCGCGTCGAAGGTACCGTCATCGAAGGCGAGGTTTTCGGCGTCGCCCACGGACGCCTCGATGCCGGGGTTGAGCTCGCGGCAGCGCTCGATCAGGGCGGGGGAGATGTCGATGCCGTGCACCTTGTGGCCCGCGCGGGCCAGGAAGCCGGCGATCGGGTAACCCGTGCCGATGGCCACCTCCAGCAGGCGGGCCTCCGGCTTGCTCTCGGATTCGACCAGCTCGCACAGGCGGCGGTCGTAATCCATGAAGCCGTATTTTTTGTCCCGTGCCTGCAGCCAATAGTCGGCGTACACATCGCGCATGAACGTCTTCCGGTCCACGTCAGCCATCCCACACGAGATCCCGTGAAAACGCCATCATTTGCCGGTGCCCGGCCTGGTGGCGCGTCGCACACGTGCGGCTAAGCTCTGCTGCGTGGATGCGACGAAGCGCCGTCCGATCCGCGTCGGCATGCTCGTGATCAGCGAGTACGAGTCCGACGCGCGGGTGCGGCGGCAGGCGGAGGCACTGGTCGAGCGCGGCGACGAGGTGACGGTCGTCGCATTGCACGCCGAGGGCCGGCCCGCGGTTGACGTCGTTGACGGTGTCAATGTGGTCCACCTTCCCACGCAAAAATACCGGGGCGAGTCGAGCCTTTCCTATATCAAGCTGTACGGCGGGTTCACGGCACGCGCCGCGGGCCGCATGGCCCGGTGGGGCCGCCGATTCGACGTGGTGCAGGCGCACTCGATGCCCGAGGCGCTGGTGTTCGCGGCCGCCGTGCAGCGGGCGATGCGCGTGCCGGTGCTGCTCGATGTGCACGATCTTACGTCCGAGCTGTTCTCCGCCAAGTTCGAGGGCAGGCGGGGTCTCATGTCGGCCATCCGGTTCAGCGAGCGTGCGTCGTTCCGGTTCGCCGACGAGGTGCTCACGCCGCATGATCGCTATACCGACATGCTGCGCGCGATGACCCGTACCCCCGTAACAACGGTTATGAACTGTCCAGACGATCGATACTTCACCGCACGACCGTGGAAGGGCTGGGAGCCGGGCGGCGAGGTGGTCTTCGGTTATCACGGCCTGATCGCGCCCCGGCACGGGCTGGCGCAGCTGGCCGAGGCGCTGGCGGCGGTGCGCGGTGAGGTGCCGGGCGCGCGGATGCAGGTGTGGGGCAGCGGCGACGGCCTGGCCCCGCTGCGCGAGAAGGTCGCCGAGCTGCGGCTGGGCGACGCGGTGAGCCTGCCCACCCGGCTGCTTCCGATCCACGAGATGACCAAAGAGCTGGACAAAATGCACATAGGGGTGCTCGCCAGTCAACTCGACCCATGGACGGCCAACGTGCTGCCCAACAAGCTCATGGAGTACGCGGTCATGGGCATCCCGGTGATCACGTTCCGGAACGCGACCATCGAGCGCTACTTCCCCGACGACGCCGTGACATACGTCGATCCGGCGAACCCGGCCAACCTGCGTGAGGCGATGCTCGCCCTGATCCGCGATCCCGAGAAGGCCCGGCTGCAGGCCGAGCGGGCGCGCGAGGTGATGGTCGGGCGCACCTGGCGGCACCAGCGGCAGCACTACTACGAAGTGATCGACCGCATGGCGGCCCGCCGCCGTGACTGACGTGCGGACCCCGTCGCGCTCCTCCTCGGTGCTCAAGTCCAGCCTGCTGACCATGCTCGCCATCGCGGCGCTTGGCGTCACCCGGCTGGTGCACCTGGCCCTGGTGGGCCGCAACGTTTCCGACGCGACGTTCGAGATGGTGGGGCTGGCGATCAGCGCGACCATGACGGCCGGCCTGTTCCTGCCGGGCGGGCTGGCCAGCGCGGCATCGAAGTTCATCGCATACCAGGAGGGCAAGGGCGACCCGGACGCGGCACGCGCGGTCTATCGCCTGCTGAGCCGGGTGGGCTACGCCGTGTCGGGGGTGCTCGGTGCGATCGTCGGGATTGGACTGTGGGCGTACTACGGCGTGGACGGCCTCTCCGTCGGGCTGCTGACGTTCGCGTTCTCGGCGTACAGCATCGAGAAGTCGGCGTTCTACGGGTTCCACCGGGTCCTGCCCTACACGCGGCTCGAACTGGCCGGGGCCGTGGTCGCGATCGGGTCCACGGTGGTCGTGGTGTGGCTGGGCTGGACCGCGTACCTGATGCCGCTCACGCTCGGCTACAGCGTGCTCATCCTCGGGGCGTGGGTCCTGTTGCGCCGCAAGGGTCCGCGCAAGGAACTGCCGATGCGCGAGATCGCCGAATACGTGGGGCTGGCCAGCGTGGGCGGACTGGCCAGCGCGGGCCTGCTGCAGGCGCTGCCCATGATCGCGGGGCTGCTGAGGGTCGACATCGGCGCGTTCGCCACGGCCGTCGGGCTGGTGGCGCCGCTGTACTTCCTGCCGCGCGCGCTGGGCATGGCCCTGTTCCCGGCCATGGCGGGCGCCCATGGGGCAGGAGACCTCGCTTCCGTGCGCAAACAGGCCGACCTCACGACGCGCGGGCTGTTCGTGGTGCTGGCCCCGCTGTTCGCGGCCGGTGTGCTGCTTTCGCGCCAGATCCTGGTGGTCGTGTTCGGGCCGGCGAAGGCGGGCGGCGCGATCGTGCTGCAGATCCTGCTGGCGGCCACGTTCCTCATGGTCACGCAGGTGGCCGCGGTCAATGCGCTGTCCAGCGGGTCGGCGCGGGAGGTGCGGATTCCGGTCACGTCTTCGGTGCTCGGCGGGATCACCGGGATCGCGACCGCGATCCCGCTCGGGCTGACGCTCGGTGAGGTCGGGGTGGCGCTGGCCTACCTGCTCGCGGCAGCCGTCAGCGCGACCGGGCCGCTGGTGATGGTCGCGCGGCGGCACGAGCTGGCCTGGCTGGGGCCGATCTCGCGCGCAGTGACCGTCGTGATTGGAGCGGTGGCGGCGGCGGTCGTCGTGGATCGCATGACGGCGAGCTGGCTGGTCGACGTCGTGGCGGCGGTGGTCGCGGCCGGGTTGGCCGGGCTGTTGCTGCATGGCGACCTGCGCGCGGTGCTCGCCTCACGTCATCGATGAGGGCGATATCCGGGATATTGCAGTAAACGGGCGCGTGGGACAGGTAGGCGGGCGCGTGAGCCGTATGGGAGTACTCGAAAGCGTGGGGTCAATGGGGAGCGGGCTGAGCCGGATGGGAGGATCGGTGGCGTGACGCTGGCTAGTCCGCCAAAGGTGATGGAGGCGCCCGCAGAGGGGTTCCGCAGAGGGTTACTCGATCGGGCGATACTCGTGCTCATCGGCGTCCTGCTCGTCGAGGTGCTGCTTGAGGGCTGGCTGGTGACGGTGTTCGGCGGCGTTGACGCCGACGGCGACGTGATTCAGGCGCAGTGGCCCAAGACGCTCAAGATCGCGCTCTACCTCACGCTGTTCGTGCTCACCGTCGTGAAGATCACCGCCGACAAAAGGTGGGGGTCATTCAGGACCAAGGCCGACATGGCGATCGTCGTGCTCGGGGTGGTGTTGACGATCTCGGGCGTGCTCGGCGGCTCCGACGCCGGCCTCATCTTCGACGCGCTCTTCGTGTACTTCCGCGGTGCGATCATTTTCTATGCGGTACGAGCCGTGCGCCCAGACTGGACGCAGGCCAGACCGTTCGCGTGGGCCGTCGGCGGGGTGGTCGCGCTCAACTGCCTCCTCGCGATCGTGCAGCTCGTCGGTGGTACCGCGGCATATAGGGCTTTGGGATGGGTCAACCTGCAGTGGGCCGACGAGGGCAGGGCACAGGGCCTGCTCGAACACCCCAACGATCTGGGCCACGTGACCGGGCTGGCACTGCTCGCCCTGGTGGCATGGATCGCGGTCGCGGACCGGGTGGCCAAGCGCTGGTGGGCCTTGCTGATCATCCTCGGGTTCGTGCTCGGCATCGCGCAATCGCGCCACTCCACCATCGCGGCCCTGGCCGGAGTCGTCGTGATCGCGGGGCTCAACCGGGCCCACTGGAAGCGGATGGCCGCGGCGGTCGTGGCGATCGGCGCGCTCAGCGCGCTGCCGATCGCGCTGGACGCCGACCGGCGGGCCGGGCTGATGATCCGCTTCGAGGGCTTCTTCCGCGCGATCGGCGTTGACGTCGAGCACCGTGACCCCTGCGCGTTCGACCCCCGGTGCGAGGAGACCGCCGGAGAGGTCCGGGTGCTGTTCATCAAGCAGGGGGTGAAGCTGTTCGAGCACGAACCGGTGTTCGGCTACGGGATCGGGCAGTTCGGCGGGATCGTCGCGGTCCGCAACGACCCCGCCTGGAACATGGACCCGCGCTTTGTCGAGGTCCTGGGTCCGCTTGGCTTCCACATGTCCAAGTTCGAGGCGGTCTCGGTGGATGTCTTCTGGCTGCACCTGCTGGTGGAGGCGGGCGCCGTCGGACTGGTCGCGTATCTTGTCTGGATGGCGCTGGTGGCCTCGCCGCTGATCGGTGCCGCGTGGCGCCGGGCCGGACCGGCCCGCGACCGCGCGATGTTTCTGTTCGCGGTGGCGACGCTGGGGTTCGGGCTGGTGATCGCGGCATGGTCGATCTCGCTGGAGGATCCGCTGTGGCCGCCGCTGATGTTTGCGGTGCTGGGCTTTGCCTGGGTGTGCAGGGAGAGGGTTAAGGCATGACGTTCGCGCAGATCGGGTTCGGATATTGGGGGCCCAACCTCGCCCGCAATCTCGGTGCGCTGGCCGGTCAGCGGTTTCGCTACCTGGTCGATCTGTCGCCCGAACGGCGGGAGAAGGCCGCCTCGCTGTACCCGCACGTGACGATCACGGACGATCTGGACGCCGCGTTGGCCGATGTCGAATCCGTGATTATTGCCACGCCCGCCGCCACGCACGCCCCGCTCGCGCGTAAGGCGCTCGAAGCGGGCAAAAACGTGTTCGTTGAGAAGCCGCTCGCGCTTTCGACCAGCGACGCCGTCGAGCTCGCTTCACTGAGTGAAACTTTGAACAAGGTGCTGATGGTCGGCCACACGTTCGAGTTCAACCCGGCCGTGCGTGCGATGAAGGAGATCCTCGACGCGGGTGACATCGGCGACGTGCTCTATCTGCATTCGCAGCGGCTCAACCTGGGCCGGATCCAGAGTGACATCAATGCGTTCTGGTCCATCGGGCCGCACGACGTGTCGATCGCCAACTATCTGCTGGGTGCTTCGCCGCAGTGGGTTTCGGCGCGAGGCGCCCGCTATCTGAACTCCAGCGTCGAGGATGTCATGTTTGTCACGGCGGGCTATCCGGGCGGCGTGCTCGCGCACATGCATGTCAGCTGGCTCGACCCGTCGAAGACCCGCCGCACCACCGTCGTCGGCAGCAAGAAGATGCTGGTGTACGACGACATGGACGCCGATGCCCGGCTGAAGATCTTCGACAAGGGTGCCGACCGGCTCGACGCCGATGCCTACGGCGCCTATCAATACCGCCTGCGCGACGGGGCCATGCACGTGCCGAGCCTGCCGATGGTCGAGCCGCTGTCGACCGAGCTGCGCCACTTCATCGAGTGCGTCGACTCCGGTGCGCGGCCGGTGGTCGACGGGTGGAACGGCGTGCGCACAGTGGCCGTGCTTGAGGCCGTTGACGAGTCGCTGCGCCAGGGCGGAGCGCAGGTCGATGTGCTTCAGGTGGATGGGGCATGATTGCCGCTGTGCACACCGACGAGCCGCGCGATTTGCGCCTCTACCGGCGGATGAGGTTCATCCGGCGGTTCGAGGAGACCCTGCTCGACCTGTTCGACGAGGGCGTGCTCAACGGGACCACCCACGCGTGCATCGGGCAGGAGGCCGACGCCGTGGGCGTCATCGAACACCTGCGTGAGGGCGACCACATCTTCAGCAACCACCGCTGCCACGGCCACTATCTGGCCCGCACGGGCGACGCGCTCGGGCTGATGGCCGAGATCATGGGCAAGGAGGCCGGCGTGTGCGCGGGCATCGGCGGCAGCCAGCACATCTGCGCGCCCGGGTTCATGTCCAACGGCGTGCAGGGCGGGATCGTGCCGACCGCGGCCGGGATCGCGCTGGCGATGAAGCTGCGCGGGGCCGACACGATCAGCGTGGTGTTCATCGGCGACGGCACGCTCGGTGAGGGCGCGGTCTACGAGACGCTCAACATCGCCGCGCTGTGGCAGGTGCCCCTGCTGATCGTGCTGGAAAACAACGAGTGGGCGCAGAGCACACCCGTCTCGCTGAACACGGCCGGCAGCATGGCGGCGCGGTTTGAGGCGTTCGGCATCCCGGTCACCGAGACCACGACCACCGACGTGCTGGAGATCGATCGCTTGGCACAGAAGGAAGTCGAACTGGTCCGTTCTTTGAACAGCCCACGGGCGTTGATTGTCAACACCTACCGGCTGTGCCACCACTCCAAAAGCGATGATCACCGGCCGGAGGCCGAGGTCGCGATCCGTTGGCAGATCGAGCCGTTGGTGATCCAGCGGGCCCGGCTGTCCGAAGCGGACTGGCGGCGGGTCGATTCCGAAGTGGACGAACAGATCGCCGAAGTCGTTGCCACTGCGAGGGCGTTGCCGTGATTTTCGCCAAGGAACTCAACGCGGCGCTGCACGAGTGCCTCGAAACCGATGAGCGGGTGGTGCTCATCGGCGAAGACATCGTCGACCCCTACGGCGGGGCGTTCAAGGTGACGCGGGGCCTGTCCACCGACTTCCCGGAGCGCGTGCGCACCACACCGATCAGCGAGGGCGCGATCGCGGGAGTCTCGGCGGGGCTTGCCCTCGCCGGCATGCGGCCCATCGCCGAGGTCATGTTCGGCGATTTCATCACGCTGTGCTACGACCAGATCGTCAATCACATCACCAAATACGAAGCCATGTACAACGGCAAGGCCACCTGCCCGGTGATTTTCCGCGTGCCGTCGGGTGGGCACCGCGGTTATGGGCCAACCCATTCGCAGAGCCTGGAGAAACACTTCCTCGGCGTGCCGCATCTGCGTGTGCTCGCCGCGTCGCTCTACCACGATCCGCGTGCCGTGCTGCGTGACCTGCTGGGGCAGACCACACCGGCGTTGTTCGTGGAGCACAAACTGCTGTATCCGCAGAACTTCGGCCGGCCCGGGGGCCTGCTCGCGACCGACGACGGCACGACCGTGTGCCTGTCGGCCGTGCCCCGCGAGGATTGCACGGCAACGGTTCTGGCCTACGGTTACCAGGCGATGCTCGCGGCCCAGGTGGTGGAGCAGCTCGCGATCGAGGAGGAGATCTTCGTCGAGCTGCTCGTGCCGCTGGAACTGTCCCCATTGGACTATGGCCCGATCGAGCGTTCCGTCGCGGTGACCAAGAGTCTCGTGACCGTCGAGGAGGGCACGGCCGGTTGGTCGTGGGGCACCGAGATCGCGGCCGTGCTGTCGGCGCGCATGTTCGGCCGGTTGCGCCGCCCGGTCGGTGTGGTGGCGAGCGTGCCAACGGTCATCCCGTCGTCGAAGTCCAAGGAGAGCCGGATGCTGGTGGGCACCCCGCAGATCGATGTCGCGATCCGGGAGGCGGCCAAATGAAACACGTGCTCATCCCCACTCCCGACGTCAACAGCGAGCACGGCGTCGTCACCGCGTGGTTCGTCGAGAATGGACAGTGGGTCGAGGCGGGCACGGACCTCGTCGAAGTCGAGACGAGCAAGGCCGTGCTGGAGGTGAGCGCGCCCGACAGCGGTTACATCCTCCAATTAGGAGCGCTCAAGGACGAGGTGTCGCTGACGGCCCCGATCGCGTTGCTGTTCGATGACATCGACTCGCTCAAGGCGCACCAGGCGTCGCTTCTCGCCGCGCCAAAGCCGGAATCCCCGGTGCGCGCCAGCGTCAAGGCGATCAAGCGCGCCGAAGAGCTCGGGGTCGATTTGTCATCCTTCGATGGTTCTCGCCTGATCACGGTCAAGGACGTGGAAGCCGCGGCGTTCGTCGAGCCGGACTACAAGGACATGCCGTCGCCGCTGACCGCGCCCGAGGGCGTGCAGCGCATTCTCATCATCGGCGCGGGTCGCGGCGCGACCCAGGTGATCGACATCTTCGCCGACCGGCCGGAGCAGACGGCCGTGGCGATCGTCGATGAGCAGCGCGGCAAGTGGGGCGAGCTGATCGACGACGTGCCCGTCGTTGGCGGGCCCGACCGGCTCACCGAGCTCTATGAGCACGGCCGGTTCGACGCGGTCGTGGTCGCGATCAGCACGTCGGTGGCCGCGCGGCGCAAGTTCCGGCTGATGTGCGAGCAGGCGGGCATCCCGCTGGCCAACGCCATCGACCGCACGGCGAAGATCGCGACCAACGTGGAAATGGGCGAGGGCAACGTCATCTGCGCGTTCTGCCACATCGGCACGGCCACGCAGATCGGCAACAACAACTTCTTCTCGGCCTACAACTCGTTCGACCACCACAACGTGGTGGCCAACGACTCGTCCACGGGGCCCGGCTGCATGACGTCGTCGCGCGTCAAGCTCGGCGACCAGGTGCGCCTGGGCACGGGCATCCATATCGAGCCGGGCGTCGAGCTCGGCGACCGGGTGCAGGTCGCCTCGGGCGCCACCATCGTGCGTTCCGTGCCGGCCGACCACGTCGTGAAGACCAAAATCGTGACCACCGTCGTCGTACCTGGTAGATAAGGGAGCCGTGATGTCCAAGATTCCGTTGGTCGATCTGAAGGCCGCCTACGCGCGGCAAAAGGACGAGATCGACGCCGCCATGCAGGCGGTCATCGACAACACGCGGTTCATCCAGGGCCAGGAGGTCAAGGACTTCGACGCGGCCTACGCCGAGTTCTGCGGCACGAAGCACTCGATCGGTGTGGGGTCGGGCACGGCCGCGCTGCACCTGTGCCTCGCGGCGCTGGGGATCGGGCCGGGCGACGAGGTGGCCGTGCCGGTGCACACGTTCATCGCGACCGCAGAGCCGGTGAGCTGGCTCGGGGCCAAGCCGCGCTTCGTCGATGTCGACCCGGAGACCGGCAACATGGACCCGGCAGAGCTCAAGCACGTCATCGAGGGCGTGTCGGCCGTGCTGCCGGTGCACATCCACGGACGCCCGGTGGACATGGAGTCCATCGCGGCCATCGCCGCCGACGCGGGCGTCCCGGTCATCGAGGACGCGGCGCAGGCCCAGGGCGCGGAGATCGTGAAGACGGACGGGACCGTCGTGCGCGCCGGCGGGTACGGCATAGCGGGTTGTTTTTCGTTCTTCCCGGGTAAAAACCTGGGCGCCTTCGGCGACGCGGGAGGCATCACCACCAACGACGATGAGTTCGCGGCGAAGGTGCGGATGCTGCGCGACCACGGCCGCACCACCAAATACGAGCATGTCGAGATCGGCTACGCCCACCGGCTGGACACGTTGCAAGCGGCCGTGCTGAAGGTGAAGCTGTCCATTTTGGACGCGGGCAACGCGGCGCGGCGAGCGCTTGCCGCGCAATACAGCGAGAAGCTGCGGGGCGTGGGCGATTTGCTGCTGCCGCCGGTCACGCCGAATCAGGTGTCGGTGTTCCACCACTATGTGGTGCGCACACACTCGCGTGACGCACTGCTGGCTCACCTTGCCGAGCAAGGGGTTTCGGCCGGGATTCACTATCCGATTCCGCTGCACCTGCAACCGGCCTACGCATTCCTCGGCCACAAGCCCGGCGACTTCCCGATCGGCGAGGCCTACGCCAAGGAGTGCCTGTCCCTGCCCATCTACCCGGAGCTCACCGAGGAGCAGCTCGACCGGGTCGTGGCCGCGGTGCGAGGGTTTTTCGGATGAAAATCCTGCACGTCACCAACATCTGGCCGGTCGGCGAGAGCTTCCGCGGCATCTTCGTCAAGGAGCAGGTCGAGGCGCTGCGCCGGATCGGCGTGGAGTGCGATGTCGACATCGTCGCGCAGCAGCACGGCAAGGCCGACTATTTCCTTGCCGCGCAACGCATCGGGCGCAGGTCGGCCGGATATGACTTGGTGCACGTGCACTACGGGATGACCGGGCTCGCCGCCCGTACCGTAAAAAAGCCAAAGGTCCTGTCGTTGTACGGCAGCGACGTCAACATCCCGTGGCAGCGCAGGATGACCAAGCTGGGCATGCGTGGCGTGGCGGCGCGCATCTACGTCTCGGAGAACCTGCGGGTGAACGCGGGCGACGACGATGGGCACGTGGTCGCCGACGGGGTGGATTACACGCTGTTCAAGCCCACCCCGAAGGAGCCAACCGAGGAGAAGGTCGTGCTGTTCGGCGGGGCGCCGGACAACTGGGTCAAGGGATATGACGTCTTCACGGACGTGCTCGCCGAGCTTCGCTCCCGGGGCGTGAACGTGAAGGAACTGATCCTCGCCGACCCGACATGCCCGCGTTCCGAAGTGCCGCGCAAGTTCGACGCGGCAGACGTGCTGCTTTTCACGTCCCGCAAGGGATCCGAGGGCTCGCCGAGCGTGATCAAAGAGGCGGCCGCGATGAACCTGCCGGTCGTCTCCGTGAATGTGGGCGACGCGGCGAAGCTGCTCAGCGCCATTACGCCGTCCGAGGTCGTCGACTTTCCGGAGCCTTGGGGCACGGACGACACCCGGGCTAAACTGATCCGCTTGCTGGCCGACCGGACGGCCGACGTGCTCGCGGCGGGCACGCGCTCCAACGGGCGCGAGGCATGCCGCTGGCTCGACAACGACGAGGTGGCACGGCGGATCGTGGAGGTGTATCGACAGGTGCTGGGGCACAATGACTGAGCCTGGCGTGTGGCTGGTCACCGGCGGTGCGGGATACATCGGCGGGCACACCGTCGCCCGCCTGCTCTCCGAGGGCCGGCGGGTCGTCGTGCTCGACGACCTGTCGACCGGGCTCGCGCATCGCCTGCCCGTGGGGGTGCCGCTGGTCAACGCGTCGGTGCTCGACACGGACGCCGTCGCCGGAGCCCTGCGGGAGCACGCGGTCAGCGGAGTGATCCATTTCGCGGCGAAGAAGTCGGTGCCCGAGTCGATGGCCGACCCGCTGCTGTACTACCGCGAGATCGTGGGTGGGACCACCTCGTTGCTCACGGCCATGCGGGAGGCAGGCGTCGGACGCCTGGTGTATTCGAGCACCGCAGCCGTCTACGGCATGCCGAAGCAGGGGATCGTGCGCGAAACCGACCCGGCCGTGCCGATCAGCCCCTACGGTCACAGCAAGCTCGTCAGCGAGCAGGTGATCCGGGAGGTCGGGCGGGCGCACGAGCTGAGCTGGCTGTCGCTGCGCTATTTCAACGCGGTGGGTGCCGACACCGTCGGGCTCGCCGACCACGGGGCGTCCAACCTGTTCCCCCGCATCTTCCGGGCGTTCGCGCAAGGCCGGCCGGTGGTGGTGACCGGCGGCGACTTCGACACCCCCGACGGCACGGGCGTGCGCGACTACATCCATGTGGGTGACCTCGCCGACGCGCACGTCGCGGCGGTCCACCGGCTCGAACGGGGTCCGGCGGCGGCCGTGCTGAATGTCGGCACCGGACGTGGGTACTCGGTGTTGGAGGTGCTCGCCGCGTTCCGTGAGATCACGGGGGAGGACGTGCCCTATGAGATCGTCGCCCCCCGTGCGGGCGACCCGGCGACGGTGATCGCGTCGGTCGACCGGATCGCCGAGGAGCTCGGCTGGTCGGCACGGCGGGACTTGAAGGAAATGGTCGCCTCGGCGTGGGCCGCAGTGGACCTCCCGCCCCCCAGCCCTTCGGGCCCACCCCACTTGGAGAAGGTGTGATGACAAACCTGCGTGCCGTGATTCAGCGGCTGGCCCTGCCGTCCATTGTGGACGCTCCGAAGTGGACGCTGCGGGAGGGTTCGCGTCAGCTCGTCATCGTGCATTCGGCCGATGATGTGGCGGAGTCGCTTGCCGCCCAAGGTTTCTCGACCATCAGTCTGTCCCTTTCGGACACCCACGACGAGCGGGTGCTGTTGCTGGAGGGGCGTTCGCTGTTGGCCGCGCACATCGACGAGATGCTCGCGGCCGTGCGCTTCGGGGAGTCCTACGAAAAGGTCGGGCTCTACGGGCGTGGTGATGGCGCTGCGGTGGCGCTGCACACCGCGCTGCTGACCGATCTGCCACTGGCGGTTTCGGGGCACGAGGGGTCCTATCGCGACCTGGACAAGCCGGCCCTGCCCGGGATTCTGCGCTTCGCCGACCTGCCCGAGCTGTACGAGGCGGTCACCCGGCTGCACACATCGGGTTCCGTGGCCGAGTTTTTCGCGGACGCGTTCCGTACACCCGCTCAACTGAAGGTGCCCCCGCTGAAGGTGCACTTCGATCTCGCGGCGCGGGTCGAGGTCTCGGACAACGTGGACCAGATTTTGGCGTCCGGCATGCTCACGCAGGGCGCGCTGGTGAGCCGGTTCGAGGAGGTCGCGGCCCGCCGCACGGGCGCCGAGACGGTCGCGGTGAGCTCCGGCACGGCCGCGCTCGACATCGCCTACCAGTTGCTTGATGTGCGCGACCGGACGGTCCTGGTGCCGGTCAACACGTTCTTCGCCACGGCCGCGTCGGTCGACCGGATGGGCGGGAAGGTGGAGTTCGTCGACCTCGAGCTCGACGGCTTCGGCATGGACCCCAAGGCCCTGCGCGCCGCGCTCGACCGGTTCGACGACGTGGCGGCCGTCGTGGTCGTGCACATCGGCGGCATCATCGCACCGTCGTTGCGTGAGGTGCTCGCCGAGTGCGCCGCACGGCGCATCCCGGTAGTCGAAGATGCCGCGCACGCGTTGGGTGCCAAGCTCGACGGCAAGCTCGCGGGCACGTTCGGTCAGCTGGCCACGTATTCGTTGCACCCGGCCAAGGTGGCCACGAGCGGTGAGGGCGGGCTGTTGACCGCGCAGGATCCGGCGCAGCTGGACGCGGCACGCAAGCTGCGCGACCACGGCAAGATCTCGATATCGCAGAACGTGCACGACCGGCTGGGCAACAACTGGCGCCTGAGCGAGGTGCACGCGGCGGTCGGGCTCGCCCACGTCTCCCGCCTCGACGAGCTGCTCGCCATGCGCCGGTCACTGGCGGTTTGGTATGACGAGCACATCGACGAGGTGCCGCGCGTGAAGCGCTTCACGCTGCCCACGGGTGTGGAGAGCAACTACTACAAATACATCGCCTTCCTCGACGAGAGTGTCGACCGAGCCGACCTGAAGGCCCGGCTGCGGCAAAACCACGGCGTCTCGCTGGCCGGCGAGGTCTACGACGTGCTGCTCAGCGAGCAGCCCTACTACGCGCCGCGCTTTGCCGGGCGCACCTTCGAACAGGCGCAATGGTTCGCCAAGCATCACATCTGCCTGCCGGCCTTCCCGTCGATGACGACGGCCCAGCAGCGCCACGTACTGAACGCATTGACGGCTGAACTGTCCTGAAAGGAACGACAAATGCAGGTCCTGTCGAACGGTGTTCCCGTTCCCACCGACTCAGAGCACTTCGCGCCCATGCGGGACAGCACGGCGCTGCTCGACGATCCCGCGAAACTGAGGGAGCAGTTCCAGCAGGACGGGTATGTGTATCTGCGCGGCGTGCTCGACCGTTCGAAGGTCATGGCGTTGCGCGGGCACTACTTCGGCATGTTCGACGACTCGTACTTCAAGCCGGGCACCGGGCGTGAGGACGGCGTCTGGTCGGGCGTGATCCCGGAGGGCCAGCTGCGGCACGGTGTGGCGGGGCACCCGGCGCACACCCTCGTGCGTTCGGAGTACTTCGCGCGATTCACCGCCGACCCCGCGCTGGAGGCGTTGGCCAGGGCGCTGCTCGACCACGACGACGTGCGGCAGCTGCCGCGCCAGATCGTGCGCCACTTCAACAAGGGCCCGGTGTCGTCGCGCGCGCACACCGACTACGACTACATGGACAAGGGATCGGCGAGCATCATCACGATGTGGCTGCCGGTCGGTGACTGCCCGGTGCAGTCCGGTGGGCTGACCTACCTTGAGGGCTCGCACACCATCCCGAAGTCCAAACTGGACGTGCTGAAGGCCAAGCGCACCGACCGCCCCGACGACACCCGCCCGATCAGCCACGACCTCGGGTGGACCGCGCAGCAACTGGGCGGGCGCTGGCTGTACGCCGACTACCAGGCGGGCGACGTCGCGATCCACTCGCCGCACCTGGTGCACGCGTCGCTGGACACGCAGACCGACACTATGCGCATGTCCGTCGACCTCCGCTTCCTGCCGACGAGCGTCGAGCCCGACCCCCGCTGGCTCAAGCCGTGGGCGGGCGACGATGGAAACTGAACTCGCTATCGAGCTCTGTCTGGCCGCCCACCGGCGGTTGGAGGAGCGGATCGCGGGCCTGACCGACGACGTGGCGCTCCGGCCGAGCCGCCTTCCCGATTGGACGGTCGGGCACGTGCTCACCCATCTGGCCCGCAACGCCGAGGGGCATTCGATGCGGTTGGCGGGTGCGCTGCGCGGTGAGGAAGTCCAGCGCTATCCGGGCGGCGCCGAGCAGCGCGATGCCGACATCGAGTCCGGTTCGAGCCGTTCATCAGAGGAGCTCGTTCGTGACGTCACGGACACCAACCGGCGGCTGGAAGCCGTGTGGCGGGAGTCGGTGGAGGCCGGGTGGCCGCACTCGGACCTGATGGCGGGCGACCGATGGTCCACGGTGGACAGCCCGAACCGGCGGCTGCGGGAGGTCGAGATCCATCACTACGACCTGGGCCTTGGCTACGAGCCGGCGGAGTGGTCCGACGAATACGCGGACTGGGAGCTGCACCGCGTGCTGGAGGGCCTGCCGTCGCGGTTGGACGGTGCGCAGAAGCGCCAGGTGGTCGCGTGGCTGACGGGTCGCGACCCGCTGCCGGCGGACTTCACCGTGGGGGAGTGGGGCTGACCGTGATGCGCGCCAGCTCGCTGGACTCCCGGCGGGTACTGATTCGCAACGTGGTGGCTGTGCAGGTGTAGCGCTCAGGCTCGGCGGTGAACTCCAGCGGTAGGGTCTCGGACGGCACGCCGTCGATGTTCAGCGTCATGCTGCCGTCGACCGAGAGCACGCTGTAGTCGATGACGCCGTCGCGGGCGCGGTAGCGCGACGTGACGGATCCCGCGATGCGCAGTTCCAGGCGTTGGCCGTGACGGGTGGCGGTCCAGGGCTCGCCGCTGGTGAAGTCGGCGGTGACCGTGCCGTCGGGGTTGAAGATGTGGATCGAACCGCGGCCGGTCAGATTTATGGTCTCTCCGCTGGGCAGGGCCAGCCGGTGTTCCAACGACGTCGTCCGCCACGTGCCGATGAGGCACGGATCGATGTCCAGTTGCCAGGAGGGTGTGGAGCCGGGCGCGGCGGCTCGGCTCGCGGGCTCCGGATCGGCGCGGATGGCCCAGGCGAGGGCGACCGCCGGCGCGAAAAGCAGGAGGACGACAGTCGCCGCGCGCAGCGCTCGCATGCGTAGCATTATATTCACCATGGGCGATGCGTTGGATGGCCGCCGGGCGCGGCCGGACGTTCTGGCATATCCCGTGGCGACCACCGGCCGCTTCGTGCTCCTCGTGGCGGCCATGCTGAACGCGGGACTGCTGTCCGGCTACGTGGCTTATCTGTTGATCGACGGCGACCGGTGGCGACGCGCCGCGCAGGCATGCGTGGCGCGGGCCGAGGCGGCCGCGCTGACGGCGTGCATGGGACCCACCCAGCGGGTCCAGGTGGCATACATGCTGGCGGGCGCGGTGCTCATCGCGGTCATGGGGCTCGTGTTCCTGATGGCGATCCCGTCCGTGCTTCGCCGGCGCAGTGGGCTGCGGCCGGCGGGGCCCCGCCTCGACGGGGCGATGATACGCATCGCCGAGCTGTCCGCGCAGGCGGGACTGCGCCGACCGCCACGGTTGTTCGTGGGCGGCGTCGGTCAGCGCGACGCCTTTGTCTTCGGGCTGCCCGGCCGATACTGCCTGGTGCTGCCGACCGCGCTCGCGGTGCGGTGGCGCGACGAGTCGTTGTTCGACCCGGTGATCCGGCACGAGCTGGCTCATCTGCGCCGCCGTGACGTGCCGCTGGCGTGGCTGGCCACGGCGGTGTGGATCGCGGCCCTGCCGGTCCTGGCGCTCCCGCTGGTGCTCTCGGCCGTCCGGTGGGATTTCTCTTTGATGCCACAGTATCTGTGGCGGGTCGCGGTGGTCATGGCGATCATCCTGCTGCTGCGCCGTCAGGCGTTGCGGTCGCGCGAACACGACGCCGACCTGGAGGCGGCGAAACGGGCCGGTGATCATCGCCCGTTGGCAGCGGTGCTGCGGACCGCGACGGGTGTTGCAGGGCGGTCCGGCCGGCGACGGCTGCTGTCGCACCATCCCACGGTGGCGCAACGGATCCACGTGCTGGAGCGCCCTGGCCGGGTGCAGGCGGTGTCCATCGTGGACGGTGTGGCCGCCGGGTTCCTGGCCGGCCTGCTCCTCCCGCAGTTGTTCATGACTGCGCACACGGCGCTGGCCGACGGTCCGGCCAGCGCCGCGGCGCCGCACATCGCGGGCCTCATCGTGGGTCCGATCCTGGGCGGCGCCGTGGGACTCGGCCTGTGGCGGCAAGCGCTCATCGATCGCGTCACGGGCGAGGCGACATGGCCGGGCGGTGCCGTGGTCGGCGTGGCCGCAGGGCTGCTGCTGGGTCACTGGACCGGGTTTTCCACGGGCGGGCTTGCCGGGGAAGGGCTCGGCGGCGACGAATTCGGCGCGGGCTTCACCGTGCCGGTGCTGCTCGTGGTCGGTGCCGGTGCCGTCCTGTCGAGCGCGGGCACCGGCCGGCTGTGGGCGGACGCCGCGGCCAGACTGCCGGGCGGGCCGCTGTCCTGGTGGTGGGCGTTGGCCGCGAACGCGCTCATCTTCGCGCTGGCGGCCTCCGCCATGGTGTGGATGCCGGGGACGTTTTATGCGATGCGCCTGGTGGCCACGACTCCCATCGTCGCCATCGACCTCGGCGACTTGGCCATCGTCTCCGGCCGGCTCATCGGGCAGGTGGTCATCTTGGCGCTGGTGCCCTTCGCCGTCGCGGTGACGGCCATGGTGTGGGGGCGCGGTCCGCGGCCGATACCGCCTTGGTTGCTGGACGGCCCGCAACCGGCCGAGCAGACAATGCCCGCCCGACCGGGGCCGAGACTGGGGTCCGTGCTGATCGGAGGGGTTCTCGCGGGCGTTCTCACCACGATCGGCGTGGCGGTTCACCGAGCCGTCACGCCAGCTCCGGTCGACGACGAGCAGAGGCTGCGACTGCACCTTCTTTGGATCGTCATCGGTGCGGCGATGGCTCTCGCGGTGTCGCTCGTGGCGCTGGTTTCCGTGCGGCGAGCGGGCGCCGCCATCGGCCTGATCATCGGCGTCAGCACCGCGCTCACCGCCGTGGCGGGCATGACGGCGGTCAATGTGCTGGGCTTCGGTGACCTGCTCTACCCCTCGCTTCGCTTTGACACCATCATGTCCACGCTCTCCCTGTGGACCCTGGGATATCTGTGGCTCCTGCCGCTGACCCTCGCGTTCAGCGAAGAACGTCGGCCAGCTTGAACGTCACGGGGCGCTCCAGTTGGTCGAACGTGCACGATTCCGGCGTGCGGTCCGGGCGCCAGCGGACGAACTGAGCTGTGTGCCGGAAGCGGTTGCCCTCCATGTAGTCGTAACGCACCTCCAGCACGCGCTCCGGGCGCAACGGCACGAATGTCAGGTCCTTGGTCGGGTTCCACCGGCTGGCGGCGCTGCGGACCTCGTGCGCGGGGCTCTCCGCCGCCCAGTTCCACGGGTGCCGGTCGAACGTGGTCACCAGCGGCTGCAGTTCGGTGAACAGGGCCCGCCGCATGGCCATGGGCAGCGCGCCGACCACTCCCACCGAGGCGAGCTTGCCGTCGACGCCGTACAGGCCGAGCAGCAGCGAGCCGATGGCGTCCTCGCCCGACTTGTGCACCCGGTACCCCGCGACCACGCAGTCGGCCGTCCGCTCATGCTTGATCTTGCTCATCACGCGCTTGTCGGGTTGGTAAGTCAGGTCGAGCGGCTTGGCGATGAGCCCGTCGAGTCCGGCGCCCTCGAATCGCTCGAACCAATCCTTGGCCGTGTCGACGTCGGTGGTGACAGGCGTGAGGTGGATGGGCGGTTGTGCACCGGCGAGGGCTGTTTCGAGCGCCTGACGGCGTTGGGCGAGCGGCTCCTCGGTCAGGTCGGCGTCGCCGAGCGCCAGCAGATCGAAGGCGATGAAGCTGGCGGGCGTCTTGCCGGCCAACAGCTTCACGCGGCTCGCGGCCGGGTGCAGGCGCAGCTGCAGGGCCTCGAAATCCAGCCGGTTGCGCTCCATGTCCGCGATGATGATCTCCCCGTCGATCACGGCGCGCGGCGGGAAATTCGCCAGCACCGCCTCCACGATCTCCGGAAAGTAGCGGGTCATCGGGCGCTCGTTGCGGCTACCGATCTCCACCTCCTCGCCGTCCCGGAAGATGATCGACCGAAAACCGTCCCACTTGGGCTCATACAGCTGTCCGGGCGGGATATCGGGCACAGGTTTCGCGAGCATCGGCTTGACAGGTGGCATGAGCGGAAGGCGCATACTTTGAGGATGACATCCCCGCTGCTGCGGCGGATTCGGGATTCGGTCATCGGAGATGACCAGGTGATGTGGGGGCCTTACGGCGCTCGCCGGGTGACCTATGCCGACTACACCGCGTCCGGGCGGGCGCTGCGGTTCATCGAGGACTTCATTCGCGACGAGGTCCTGCCGCGGTACGCGAACACCCACACCGAGTCCAGCGGCACCGGGCTGCAGACCACCCGGCTGCGCGAGGACGCCCGCACCGTCATCCACGACGCCGTCGGCGCCGACGATGACACGATTGTCATTTTCACCGGCTCCGGCTCAACCGGCGCCATCGACAAGCTGATCGGCATCCTGGGCATCCGCCTGCCCTCCCAGCTGGCCGGGCTCGCCGACCACATTCCGCCGGCCGAGCGGCCGATCGTCTTCATCGGACCGTTCGAGCACCACTCCAACGAGTTGCCATGGCGCGAGTCGATCGCCGATGTGGTGGTGGTGCCCGAGGATCCGAGCGGTCACATCGATTTCGGTTTTCTCGAATCAATGCTCATCAAGTACGGAGACCGGCCACTGAAGATAGGCTCATTCTCCGCCGCTTCCAACGTCACGGGGATTCTCAGTGACACGCAAGGGATTTCGCGCCTACTGCACGAGCACGGCGCGCTGTCCTTTTGGGACTATGCGGCCGCGGCGCCGTACATCAAAATGGATATGAAGGGCAAGGACGCGATATTCATTTCACCGCACAAGTTCGTCGGCGGCCCCGGCACGCCCGGAGTCCTCGTCGTGCGGCGGGAACTGGTGCGCAACGCGGTGCCGACCGTGCCCGGCGGCGGCACGGTCGAGTTCGTGAACTCCTTGGAGCACAGATACTTGAGCGATCCGTCGCATCGGGAGGAGGGCGGCACCCCGGCGATCGTCGAGTCCATCCGCGCCGGGCTCGTGTTCCAGCTCAAGGAGGCCGTCGGCACCGACCTCATCCGCGCGCGGGAGGAGCGCTTCCTGCACCAGGCCATCGCGACGTGGCAGGAGAACCCGAACCTCGAAATCCTGGGAAACCTTACGGCGGACCGGCTTTCCATCATCTCCTTTGTGGTACGCCGTCCGGGCGGCAGATATCTGCACCACAACTTTGTCGTGGCCCTGCTCAACGATTTGTTCGGGATCCAGTCGCGGGGCGGGTGCTCCTGCGCGGGTCCGTATGGGCACCGCCTGCTCGGCATCGACCTCGATCGGTCGCACGGGCTCCAGGAAGAGATAGCGAGCGGGTGCGAGGGGATCAGGCCCGGCTGGGTGCGCGTGAGTTTCAATTACTTCATCTCCGACGCGTGTTTCCGGTACATTGTGGACGCTGTGCACTTGGTCGCGACGGATGGTTGGAAGTTGTTGCCCGACTACAGGTTCGACCCGGCGACCGGGCTGTGGCGGCACAAGGGCGGGCTCGTCGAGCCGCCGCTTCGCCTGTCCCAGTTGGGCTACGATGAGCACGGGCGCCTGCGATTCCCGGCCCATCACGAGCGTGCGCCCGAGTCCGCCTTCGCCGAATACCTTGACTTCGCGCGCCACCTCTTCGCCATCGCCGACGGCCCTCGCACCGACGGTGCGGCCGGAATCCGCGTCTCCCAACACTTCGAAGACCTACGCTGGTTCGAACTCCCCGACGAGTGCCTCGGTTAGAGAGTGCCTCGGTTAGACAATGAGACTAAGTCGATTATGATGGCGAAGGGGAAGGAGGCTACATGAGTGCAGAGACCTGTTGGCCAGAGCCGCCCGTTGGTGGCTACACAGCGGAAGACCTGGACCGCCTCCCCGATCTGCCCCCTCACACCGAGTTGATCGACGGGAGCCTGGTCTTCGTGAGCCCCCAGAAACAGTTTCATACTTTGGCACTTTCTCTGTTGGATCGCAGGCTGGGCGATCTCGCTCCGGCTGACCGGCGCGTGCGGCGCGAGATGTCGGTGTTTATCAGCAATCGGCAACGGCCCGAGCCCGAGATTGTGGTGGTGCGCGCCAATGTGGCTACCAACCAGGAGGCGACGTGGTATCCGGCCGAGGCGGTCATGCTCGCCATCGAGGTGGTGTCGCCGGACTCCGCGGAGCGTGACCGCTACCGCAAGCCGCAACTGTATGCCGAGGCCAAGATCACGCACTTCTGGCGGGTGGAAGACGACAACGGCGAGATGGTGGTGCATGTCTATGGGCTCGATCCGGCACGCGAGCATACGCCCTCACCGGCACCCACCACGACCGGCTCAAGCTGAGCGTGCCGTTCGACATCGACATCGACCTCACCGAGATTGCGAGGCGTTGACTCCTCGGGCGTCGCGCCAACGGAACAGTAACCCTCCTATCAAGACAGATACCACGGCGTAGGCGGCAGGGCTTGATAGGGCATGGTTTCCACCGCCCTGGTCGCCTGGATCGCCAGACCTGCGTCCATTCGGGGCCGGCTGCTGAAGGCGCCGTGCGGCTGCGCGTGCGTGACAACGGCACGGGCTCACCCGGGCCAGCGACAGTCGCGGTCTCAGCTTCCTGCACGAGCGAGTCGCCATGGTCGGCGGGGTGCTGCACGCCGGTGGCGGGTTGCGCGGCGGTTGGTGGTGGGCGAGGAGACCGTCAAGACACCCGCCAGCCTGGTGCTCGACAAGCTCGGCCTGCACCGACCCACGCGGTCGTCGCCGCGTACGAATCGGGGCTCGTCGTGCCCGGAAGCGCGCGCCGGAGCGATCACCCCCGCCCGCCGCCGCGTCGATCATGAAGTTACGGTGGCGACGCGCCGTCGAGAATGGACTTAGGTTCATGATCGACGCGAAAGGGGGTTAGCGGGTGCGGAGGAAGGTTTCGGCCGTGTATAGCTCGCGTGCCTCGTGCTCGACCTCGCCGACCTGACCGTCGAGGTAAAAGATGTTGCCGTGCCAGTTGATGGCGTTGAGGAAGTGGCCCTGTGGCTCGCCGCTCTCGTCGTGCCACGAGGTGCCGATGATGCCCGTGGCGCCGTGACCGGCCTCGGTGAGGCGCTGCTCGACCTGCTCCCAGCCGTCGACGCGGCTGAACCGCCGGCCGGGGTAGGCCATCTGGCACAGCTCGTGCTCGGACATCTCCGGGTGCTCCCGGCCGTCGCTCTGCACGATGGTGGGGATGCCGCGCAGCGTGTAGTCGGTGGCCGCGGCCACCGGCGCGCAGTTCTTCCGCTGAGTGTCGTCGGCGGCCGCCGTGTTGATGTGCGGTAGGGGAAGCACGAGCACGGGCGGTTCACCGGGCGGTCCGGTGGGCACGCTCTCGCCCAGCGGCTCGCCGACCCGGCCGGATGACGGCCGCGCGATCCGTTCGGGTGCGATTTCGCTGCCGCGGTATTCGGGCACGTGCGGCGGGCTGTGCCAGGCAGGCACCGGGCGGTCGTGCTCGATGGTGCCGTGCTGGCTGGCCAGCCGCCCGAGTTCGCGCCCGAGGTCGCGCAGGGCGTGCTGCTTGTCCTCGCTCGCGCCGGCCATCGCGGCCGCGCTGGCGAGTACGTTGCCGGCCAGGTTGCCCAGCGGGTCGCGCTCGGGCAGGTTTTCGACGGCGCGCTCGTGCGCCTGGAAACCGGGAAGCTGGTCGCTCCAGACCACGACTCCCGAGCCGGTGTGGTCGCGCGCCAGCACCTGATGCGGACCGACGCTCGTGTCCGACGTGGGCCCGAACATGGGCAGCAGCTGCGCGGGGTCGTGGTGCGGGGCGGGGCTCATGTTGGGCTCGGAATACAGCGGGGGCGGCACGGCGGGCGTGAAGTTGGGCTGATCGTCGTGCTGGTGAGCCACGCCGGTGTAACCGTCCATCCCCGTGAAGCCCGCGACTGTCGTGCCGTCCGTGCCCGTGAAGCCCGCGACCGTCGTGCTGTCCGTTGGCGTCGCGTTGGCCGCGGCGGCAGCCGCCGCGTCGTCGCCTGACATCGGTGTTCCGCCTTTCAGGTGATGAGGATGCCCTTCATGTCGCGCCGCTCCTCGGCGGCCCGGCGCGTGAGCAGCTTGGCGACGCGGTCGGCCGTGGCGAAGTCGCCGATGCCCTCCAGCCGCGCCGTCAGGTCCTGCTTGTAGTCGACCTCCACCGACGCGGTGTTGGTCAGCGCGGAAAGCGGGCCACGCACCGCCCGTGCACCGGTGATCTCAAATAGCCAGATGTAGACGGCCTGCTGGTCGAGCACACCGACGTTGAGGTCCAGCCGGCGTTGGTAGAGCACATATCTGTTGCGCGTGGCCTGCAGCGCGACCGCCACCCACGCGAACCCGCAATAGCCGGCAAGCCCCAAGGGAAGCAGCACGTCGAGCGGGGAAACGAGGGAGCTCGACTGGCCCGTGCAGAGCACGCCGATCGTGAACAGCGTCGCCACGACCGCGGGCAGGCAGAAGTGGCGCCAGCGCGGGCGCAGTGTCTCCTGCACGCTGCCCTCTTCGGCCGTGCCAAGCTGGGCGATGCTCGCCGCCAGCGTGGCCGGTGGCGCGGCCGGCAACACCTGTCCACTCTGGACGGTGGGCCGCTCGCACTGCGCCAGGCGCTCCCAGGCATCGGCGTGATTTTCGATCTGTAGCGCCCGGCGGTAGGCGTCCGCCGCCTCGTCCAGCCGGGACTGCGCCTGCAGGCTGACGCCCAAGTGGTACCAAGCAGAAGGGTTTTGCGGAAGATTGGCCACCACCAACCGCAACTGATCCTCGGCGGCGCGATGCTCGGACATCAGGACCAGGCACCGGCCCAGCGCCAGTCGCAATTGGAGGTCGCCGCTGCGCTGCGCGATGGCGTCCTGGAGCAATTGGCGCGCCTGCCCATGCCGACCCTCATCCATGAGCGTCAAGGCACGCGCATATTCTTCGGACATCGATGCCGCCTTACTGACTTGGAACGCCCGATTATCGTGAGAGCCTACTGCCCCCGAGCCACCCCCTGAGAGCGCCACATGACACCGCTTGGCAAAGCGACATCCGCGGTCATCGCATTGACCCTGATCATCCTGGTGTTCGCCAACCGGGCCGGCTTCACCGGCCTGCCGTTGCCGCCGTTCATGCGCCAGGCAGAGCAGATCACGATCGATGCGCGCGGCGGTCCACCTTGGACGGTCGAGGGGCACGGCTGGCGATACACGGTCGAGTCTGTGGTGCGGACCACCAGCGAATGGCAATTCAAGCGGCGGCCGTCAATCACCGTGACCGCTTATGTCACCCGGACCGTCGCCAGCGACTTTTCCCGGATGGAGTACCTGTTGAGCGATCATGCCACGGGTGCGGCCCTCGACGGCGTGCCGTTCCAGGGCGGCGGCAACGGTGACCCGCCACTGAACCAGCGCAGCAAGCTGGTGCACGTGGTGTGGGACACCGATCCACCGGCCAAGCGCCTCACCATCACGCTGCACGACTTTCACTGGCCCGACGGACAGGACCTGATTTTGCGCGACGTCCCGGTGTGGTCAAACCCCGCTTAGGAACGCCACGGGCGAGTGCCGACCGTGGTGAGCCGTTGCGTGGCACGCGACAGCGCGACATAGAGCGTGCGCGGGCTGTCCACGAGCCCCGGCTCGGCAAGCACGACCCCGTCGTACTCCATGCCCTTGGCCGCGAGCGCGGTCACCACGCTCGTCCGCTCGTCGAGCTGCAGCCAGCTCGCGATCAGGTCGCGCAGCCGCGCGTCCGGCGCGATGATGCCGATCGTGCCCTCGACCTCGCCGCGCATCCGCTCGACCGCCCCGCGCACCGCTTCGCGCAGCTGCCCCGGCGGCACGAGCACATCCTCGGGTGGCACGCCGGTCGACCGCACCGCCTTGGGCAGCGGCAGATCCGGCGACACCTTGCGGATCACCTCGGCCGCGACCTCGAAGATCTCGGCGGAGTTACGGTAGTTGGTGGTCAAGCGGTGGTGGTGCCGGGCGCGCCCGCCGATGGCCTCGTCACGCGCCCGCATGGGCTCCTGCGGGTTGCCGACCCACGCCGACTGCGCCGGATCGCCGACGATGGTCCAACTGGCCGCGTGGCCGCGCCGCCCGATCATGCGCCACTGCATCGGCGTCACGTCCTGCGACTCGTCGACGACCACGTGGGCGAAGTCGCGATAGTCGGCCGGCCGCTCGACCCGTGCCTGCTGCTGCACCGTGCCCAGCACCTGCGGCGTCTTGGACCGGCGCCGCTTGGGCTTGGGCTGCGACCCGACCAGCTCGGACAGCTCGTCAAGCAGCGGGATGTCGTCGATGCTCGGGTCGCCCGCGATGCTTGCCGCCAGCCGCCGCTGCTCCTCATGGGACAGTGTGCCGTCGGCGTAGCGGCGCAACCGGCGCGGATCGGCCAGCCAGCCAAGCACGTCGTGCGGGGTGACCAGCGGCCACCATCGCCGCAGGAACGCCCGGAAATCCTCGTGATCGGACAGTTCCTCGTCGAACCGGCTCTGCTCGATGCTGCCGCGCATCTGCGGGTAGAGAGCGTCGAGGATCTCGCCGAAGGCGCGGGCCCTGATCTCGTTGCGCCGCTGTCCGCGCCCGACTCGCCGCCGGATGTCCTCAGTCTCCTTTTTGGACAGTACCAACCATTCGCCGCGATAACGGATCCGAAGCCCATCGGGCACGCCCGGCGGCGCGTCCTCGGCCGCCCGGCGCAGCACGCGGCGCATGCGCAGGCTGCCCTTGATCGCGCGCACGGCGGCTGTCTCCTCGCGCGTGGCGTCGAACCCGACGACGAGCTGTCCGAGCGAGCGCAGCGTCGCCGACTCCTCGCCCAGGGCCGGCAGCACGGTCTCGATGTAGCGCACGAACACCGGGCTCGGGCCGACGATCAGCACGCCGCCGCCCGCGAACCGGGCTCGGTCGGTGTACAGCAGGAAGGCTGCCCGATGCAGCGCCACGGCGGTCTTGCCCGTGCCGGGCCCGCCCTCCACGACCGTCACCCCGCCGGCCGGCGCGCGGATCGCGAGATCCTGCTCGTGCTGGATGGTGGCCACGATGTCGCGCATGCCCGTGCCCTTGGCCCGGCTGAGCGCGGCCATCAGTGCGCCGTCGCCGACCACGCGGATCTCGGGCCCGGCCGCTGCCGGGTCCAGCAGGTCGTCGTCGAGCGCGGTGACCTTCTCGCCGAACGAGGTGATCATGCGGCGCCGGATCACACCCTGCGGCTGCGCCGCCGTGGCGCGATAAAACGCCGCCGCGGCCGGGGCCCGCCAGTCGATCAGCAGCGGCTCGCCATCCTCGGCGCGCACGCCCAACCGCCCGATGTAGCGCGGCTTCGGCGCCCCCTCGGCCTCTGTCTCAGGCGCGTGTGTTTCACGGCCGGCGCCTTCGTCGGGCCGGGTGTCTGCCTTAGCGGGCGCGCCTCTTTCCGGGCGCGTTTCTAGCTCAGGTCGTGCGCCTTCCTCAGGTCGTGCGCCTTCCTCAGGTCGTGCGCCTTCCTCCGGGCGCGTGTCGGATGCGACCGCCTCGGGGTGCATGTCCAGGCGGCCGAAGACCAGGCCCTCATGCTCGGCGTCGAGCGTGTGCCGGCGCCGGGCGGCGTGGAACACCATCGCGTCGCGCTCGACCAGGGAGCCGAAGTTGCCGACCTTCGCCAGCTGGTATCCCTCGGCCTCGGCGCGCAGCGCGTCGCGCTTCAGCTGCGCCAGCCGCTCGTAGACCCGGTCGACGTGCTTTTGTTCGAGCGTGATTTCGTCGTGAAGGATGGAGTCGGTCATCAGCTGGACGCCATCGCCTGCTTGGCACGCGGCTTGAGCAGCCAGGTCGTGAAGATGTCGGCGACGGCCGCGAGCACCAGCGCCGCCAACGAGAAACCCTTGAGCCAGCGCTCGGCGGCCTCGCCCACCCAGTAGATGGCCCAGAGCGTGCCGAACGCCCACACCAGGCCGCCCCCGGCGTTGGCCCTCAGAAACTTGCGGTAGGGCACGCGCAGCGCGCCCGCCATCGGGCCGGCCAGGATGCGCAGCAGCGCGACGAACCGTCCGAAGAAGACGGCCCACACGCCCCAGCGGGCGAACATGGCCTCGGCGCGGTCGATCTGGTCGGGCCCCAGGTGCTTGGGGAAGCGCCGGCCCAGCCGCGCGAGCAGCGGGCGGCCTCCGCGGTGGCCGACAGCGTACCCAATCGAATCTCCGATGATGGCCCCCAGAGCGGCGGCGATCGACACGCCCCACGGGCTGCCCGCGCCCTTCACCGCCAACAGCGAAGCACTGACCAGGGTAATCTCACCTGGAAGGGGGATGCCCATGCTCTCCAGGCCGATGATGCCGCCCACAATCAGATAGATGACCAGGGGAGGGAAGCCCTGCAGCCACTCCGACACATGTTCCACTAGGCGTCCCCTCTACCGGCCCAACCGGTGAAAGATACCCGATGCGGGCCGCCCTCCGCCCGATGAGGAGTGAACCCGACCGAACTCGCCACGATCACCCGGCGAGAGTGACCCGCATGACATCTATGTGCCTTCTCTAGCTCCTGACGCGAAAGTATTCCTGTGAACGCAGTTACCGAGGTGCGTCGTGGCCCGGCCGAGGCCCTGTCCGACCTGCTCGCGGGCAATCGGCGGTTCGCCACGGGCCGGCCCCGTTATGGCCATCACGTCGCCAACGCCGCGGCGAATTCGCGCGTGCAGCAGCCCTACGCCGTCGTGGTCGGCTGCATCGATTCTCGTGTGCCGCTCGAAGCGGTCTTCGACCAGAACTTCGGCTCGATCTGTGTGGTGCGGTCCGGCGGGCACGTGCTCGACCAGTCCGTCGTCGGCTCGATCGAGTTCGCGGTGACCGAGCTGGGCGTGTCCCTGATTGTCGTGCTTGGACACGAGCGGTGCGGCGCGATCGCGGCCACCGTGGAGGCGCTGCGCACCGGCAAGGTGGTCAGCGGCCCACTGGGTTACCTGGTCGATCAGATCGCGCCGGCCGTGGTCGCCGCCGGGCTGGAAGACCCTGACGTGCACGCCAAAACCTTGCGCGAGCACGTCTCCCGCACGGTCACCCGCCTGCGCGGCGTCGACCGCCTGGCCACCGCCGACGCCGAGGGCCGCGCCCACGTCGTCGGCGCTGTCTACGATCTCGACACCGGCGTCGTGACGGTCCTTAACCCATAGGCGTGTCGCGGGGATACCGCCGGTCGGATGGCGCAGCAACCGGTGATTCCGGACGCTGTGCCTCCGGCGGCGCCGCCTACGGTCTCGACACCGGTGTTGAGACCGTACTCAACCCGTAGCGGCATGCGCATGGCACGCGTGCGAAACCCCGTCGTGGGTGCGGCGCATGGCGCGCATGCGAAACCCCGCCGCATCACCGCGGCGGGGTCAGTCGGCTTGACTGCTGCGGCTCAGGCCGCTGCCTCGAAGACGCCGGCCTCGACCAGGCGCTTCTCGGTGACGTCCCAACCCTGGGTCGGGTAGGTCTCGTTGAGGGTGACCAGCTCGGCGCGGATCTTCGGGCCGTGACCGGCGCCGGTGAGCACCCGGATCTCCTCGACGAAAGCCTCGGAGCTGGTGCTCAGGTGGGCGGTCTTGCCATTGGTGAGATTGCGCACGTAGGCGTGCTTGCCGTTGTTGAGCGGGATGATGTATTTGAACTCGCCCAACACGCTGAGAGCGCCGTCTTTTCCAGCCTGTCCGGCCCGGACTGAGGCGCGCGCGGTCTTGGAGGTGTTGCTCGCCACGAAAGCGCTCCTTGCTCAAAAAAGTCGAGGATTGACCGGCCAACTTTACCCGACCAACGGCCGAGGGAAAAAGTTCGTACGGGTTTTGGCGAGTCACTGGCGTCACGTCTACCTAAGCAGTCATCATGGGCTGACACAACTGACTGACCAAACCGATGCCAGGGCGTAGGGGAAGACGCACCTGTCGTCCGGGAGGTCAAACGAGTGCCCACGCGTGGCGTTGTATACGTCCACTCGAGCCCGCTCGCGCTGTGCCAGCATGTCGAGTGGGCGATTTCCCGTGCGCTCGGCGCGGCGGTCAGTCTGCCCTGGACAGCCCAGCCCGTCGAGCCCGGAGCGCGCCGCGCCGAGGCGGGCTGGACGGGCCGGCCGGGCACGGCCGCGCAGATCGCGGGCGAGCTCAAGCAGTGGCCGATGATCCGGTTCGAGGTGACCGAGGAGCCGAGCGCGGGTGTCGACGGCGAGCGGTTCATGCACGTGCCGGGGCGCGGGCTGTTCCGTGCCACGACCGGCGCGGCGGGCGACATCCAGCTCGGCGAGGACCGGCTGCGCGTGCTCATCGCGCAGTCACGCTCACCGGAAGCGCTCACCTTCGCCCTGCATACGGCGCTCGGCACGGACTGGGATAACGATCTTGAGCCGTACCGGTACGCCGCCGAGGGAGCGCCCGACACCCTGTTGACCCGCGCGGGTTGACCCGTTCTACGGTGAGGTGAGCCGGCCTGCCGGAGCAGACAGTCCCGCTCCAAGAGGCCCGCCGTCTGCCATTTTTGTAGTGCGCTGCGGCGGCTCCGTGTCCCCGGCCAGCGTGAGGCCAGATCCGTGCGCCGCAGCCGCGACTCCTCGCTGCGCAGGTGGTCGATCAAGCGATGCGACGCGACCCGGATCAGCCAGCCGCGCGGGCTGTCCGGCACGCCTTCGACAGGCCACTGCGTTGCCACGGCCGGCAGCGCCTCCGGCGTGGCGTCCAAACGCCGGGCGGCTTGAGCCGCCCGGCGTATGCGTTACAGCGGGATGTTGCCGTGCGCGCCGCGCGCCGCCGGGGCGTCCGCGAGGGTTTCGGCGAGGCGCTTGCGGGTCTCCGTGGGCTTGATGATGTCGTCCACCACACCGATCTCCAGCGCCCGGTTGACCCCGCCGGCCTCGGTCATCTGCTCCTCGATGAGCTTGGCGCGCAACGCCTCCCGATCATCGGCCGGGGAAGCCGCAAGCTTCTTGCGGTGCAGGATGTTGACTGCCGCCGACGCGCCCATGACGGCGATCTCGGCGGAGGGCCAGGCGTAAACCGCCGTGGCGCCAAGGGAACGCGAGTTCATCGCGATGTATGCGCCGCCATAGGCCTTGCGCGTCACCAGGGTCACGCGAGGCACGACCGCCTCGGCGAACGCGTGCAGGAGCTTCGCACCGCGCCTCACCACACCGTCCCACTCCTGCCCAAGGCCCGGCAGATAACCCGGCACGTCCACGAGCACGACCAGCGGTACCCCCAAGGAGTCGCACATCCGCACGAACCGCGCCGCCTTCTCCGCGCTCGACGCGTCCAGACACCCGCCCAGCCGCAGTGGGTTGTTGGCGATCACACCCACCGTGCGCCCGGCGAACCGGCCCAGCGTCGTGACGATGTTGGGCGCCCACTTGGCGTGCAGTTCCACCCCCGGCTCGTCGAGCAGCGCCTTGACCAGTGGCTTGACGTCGTATGCCCGCGAGGCCTCGGCGGGCAGCGTCGCCGCGAGATCCCGATCTTCGGCCACGTCGGCGGGCGAGATCCGCCCCTGCGAGCCCAGCAGCCGGGCCAACTTGCGCGCCTCGTCGATCGCCGACGCGTCGTCCTTGGTCGTGATGTGTACGACTCCCGACCGGCGCCCGTGCGGCTCTGGCCCGCCCAGCCGCTCCATGTCGACCTGCTCGCCGGTGACGCTCCGGACGACCTCGGGCCCGGTCACGAAGATGCGCCCCGCGCCCGCCATGATCACGATGTCGGTCAGCGCCGGACCATACGCCGCCCCACCGGCCGCCGGCCCGAGCACCACCGAGATCTGCGGCACCCGCCCCGAGGCCCGGACCATCGCCGCGAACACCTGCCCCACGCCGTCGAGCGCCACCACACCCTCGGCCAGCCGCGCGCCGCCGGAGTGCCAAAGCCCGATGACCGGTACCCGCTCGCGCACCGCGATGTCGATGGCGTCCACGACGTGCTTGCAGCCTTCGATGCCCATGGCGCCGCCCATGCGGGTGGCGTCGGTGGCGAAGGCGATCGCGGGCGTGCCGTCGATCTCGCCCCGCGCGCTGAGCACGCCCGAGTCGTCCTGGGTGATCAGCGTGCGCAGGGTCCCCTGGTCGAACAGTGTCCGCAGGCGCACCAGGGGATCGCGATAGTCCACAGTGGATTCTTCCACCGTCGCGGAGGTGATGGTCATGTAGGTCTCCCGATCAGGCTTGGATAAAGAGGAGCGCGACATTGTGTCCGCCGAAGCCGAACGAGTTGTTCAGTGCCGCGGGGATGGTCATCTGGCGGGCCTTGTGGGCCGCCACATCGAGGTTAAGCGCGTCGTCCGGGTCGTCGAGGTTAATCGTCGGCGGGATGACACCGTCGCGGATGGACAGGATGGTGGCGATGGACTCCAGCGCCCCCGCCGCCCCCAGCAGGTGACCGGTCATGGACTTGGTCGCGGTGAGCACCGGGTGGTCGCCGATCACCCGCAGCACGCCGACCACCTCGGCCATGTCGCCGACCGGTGTCGACGTGGCATGCGCGTTGACGTGCATCACGTCCTTGGGCGAGATGCCGCCGTCGCGCAGCGCCGCGAGCATGGCCCGCGCGCCGCCCTCGGCCTCGGGGTGCGGCTGCACGATGTCGAACCCGTCCGACGTCATGCCGGCGCCCGCCAGCCGGGCATAGACACGCGCTCCACGCGCGCGAGCGTGGTCTTCCCGCTCAAGCACGATGATCCCCCCGCCCTCGCCGAGCACGAACCCGTCGCGGCCCTTATCCCACGGGCGGGACGCCTTCTTCGGCTCGTCGTTGCGCGTGGACATGGCGCGCATCGAGGCGAACCCGGCGATCGGCAGCGGATGGATCACCGCCTCGACGCCGCCCGCGAGCACGACATCTGCCCGCCCCGCCCGGATCATGTCCAGACCCCAGGCGATGGCCTCGGCTCCCGTGGCGCACGCGCTGGTCGGCGCGTGCACCCCGGCGCGAGCCCGGTATTCCAGGCCGACGAACGCGGCCGGCCCGTTGGGCATGAGCATGGGCACGGTGTGCGGGCTCACCTTGCGCGGCCCCGACTGCTCCAGGATGTCGTCCTGGGCGAGCAGGGTGGTCGCCCCGCCGATGCCCGAGCCGACCACCACACCGAGCCGTTCCGGGTCCAGGCCCGCCTCGGCCAGGCCGGCATCGGCCCACGCCTCGGCGGCGGCGATGAGCGCGCACGCCTCGGAGCGGTCCATCCTTCTGAGCTTGATCCGATCGAGCTTTTCGCTGGGCTCGACCGCCAGCTGGGCGGCGATGCGGACCGGCAGATTCGCGGCCCACTCCTGGGTCAGCGGGCTGACCCCGGAGTGGCCGGCCAGCATCGCGTCCCAGGTGGAGGCGACGTCCCCGCCGAGCGGGGTCGTGGCACCCATTCCTGTGACGACAACGGCAGGCTTGGACACGACAAAACTCTTTTCTACAGGTTCTTCAGAACGAAGTCGGCTGCGTCACCAACGGTCCGCAGGTTCTGCACCTCGTCGTCCGGGATCTTGACGCCGAACTTCTCCTCGGCGGCGACGACGACCTCGACCATGGACAGGGAGTCGACGTCGAGCTCCTCAGTGAACGACTTCTCCTCGGAGACGTCGGCGGGGTCCACCCCGGCGACCTCTTCCAGGATCTCTGCCAGGCCGGCGATGACTTCCTCGCGGGTCATTTCTTTCCTTTCGATTTTTGTTGGTACCTGATAACTACGGGCAGCGGACGACCTGACCCGCATAGGTCAGACCGCCGCCGAAGCCGACGAGCAGAACGGGCGCACCAGACTTGATCTCGCCGCGTTCGATCATTTTGGACAGGGCGAGCGGGATGCTCGCCGCGGACGTGTTGCCCGATTCGACGATGTCGCGCGCCACGACGTCGGGGTTGACGCCGAGTTTGCGGGCGATCGGCTCGATGATGCGCAGGTTGGCCTGGTGCGGCACGAACCCGCCGAGCTCCGACGGCTCGACGCCCGCCCTCTTGCACGCCTCGATGGCGATGCCCGGAACCTGGGTGGTGGCCCAGCGGAACACCTTCTGTCCTTCTTGGACGATGTATGGCCGCCAGCCCTCGATGGCGATGGCCTCGCTCGGGTCGGACCCCCACACCACGGGTCCGACACCGGGCTCCTCGTCGTCACCGACGGCGGTGAGCACGGCCGCGCCGGCCGCGTCGCCGAAGATGACCGCGGTGGAGCGATCGGTCCAGTCGGTGATCTCCGACAGCTTCTCGACGCCGATGACGATCGCGCTGCGGGCCGCGCCCGCCCGGATCGCGTGGTCGGCGGTCGCCAGCGCGTAGGAGAACCCGGAGCACGCGGTGTTGAGGTCGAACGCGGCCGGGGCGGCGATGCCCAGCTTGGCCGCGACGCGACAGGCGGTGTTGGGGCTGCGGTCGGCCGCCGAGCACGTGGCCACGACGACGAGATCGATGTCCTCGACGGTCAGGCCCGACGCCGCGAGCGCCTTCTCGGCCGCGAACCCCGCCATGTCGGCGACTGTCTCGCTGTCGGCGATGCGGCGCTCCTTGATGCCGACGCGCGACTGGATCCACTCGTCGTTGGTGTCGACCATCTGGGCGAGGTCGTGGTTGGTGAGCACTCGCGACGGCTGGTAGTGACCGAACGAGAGGATCTTGCTGCCTTTGTTCATGAAAGCTCTCCGATGCGGGCAAGCGGCTGCCCGGGTGCGACTGGGTCATCGTGGTGCGCCAGCCATTCGATCAGGTGGCCCGCCTGGAGGGCGGTCACGTCTGCCGAACCCTGGCGGGTCACGATCTGCCCGATGAGCTGGCCCGCCTTGATCGGCGCGCCCTCCTCCAGGTCGGGCGCGGGCTGGAAGTTGCCGGCCCCGCCGGCGACGACCACGCGGAAGTGCAGGGTCGGCTCGTGTGATGGGTGCGCGCCGTGCCGCGCGATCAGATCGCGGGCGGCGGGCAGGTCGTCGGGTGTGTTCAGGGTGACGATCTCGGGCAGGTGGTCGCCCTTGAGCTCGCGCTTGATCAGCCCGGCCAGCGTGCCGGCGGGCGGAAGCTCGATGACGGCGGTGACGCCCAGGTCGGCCAGCGTGCGCATGCACAGGTCCCACCGGACCGGCGCGGTCACCTGGCGCACCAGCCGGGACAGGAGCTCGCTGCCTTCGGTGACCGCCGCACCGTCGGCATTGGACAGAAGCAGCCGGGCGGGGTGTGCCGGGATGATCCCACCCGCGACGGCGGTGAGGGCCTGTTCGGCCGGCGCCATGTAGGGCGTGTGGAAGGCGCCCGCCACCTGGAGGGTGATCACCCTGGTGCGGGCGGGCGGCTCGGCGGCGAACTTTTCCAGCCGCTCGCGAAGTCCGGCCGCCACGATCTGCCCCGCGCCGTTGCGGTTGGCCGGGTGGAGGCCGTGCTTGTCAAGCGCGGCAAGGACTTCGGCCTCGTCGCCACCGAGCACGGCCGCCATGCCGGTGGGCTCAAGGGCGCACGCGGCGGCCATCTCGCGCCCGCGCAGTCCGGCGAGCGTGATGGCGGCCTCGGGGGACAGGACCCCGGCGAGCGCGGCGGCGCCGAGCTCACCGACGCTGTGCCCGGCGACAACCGAGACATCGGCGATGGGCAGATGGTCGGCGGCCAGCAGGGCGGCGGCGATCAGTAGCGGCTGGGTCTTGGCCGTGTCCTTGATCTCCTCGGCGTCGGCCTGGGTCCCGAGGTGTACCAGATCGACGCCGGCCATGGCCGACCACCAGCGCAGCCTCGACTCGGCCCCATCGAGGCCCAGCCATGGAGTGAGGAAGCCTGGCTTCTGGGCACCCTGCCCAGGCGAGAGAACGGCAAGCACGTTATCCACCCTGAAGGATCTCGCTTGGACGCGCCTTGGTCACCGCTCACCAAATCCTCCTACGCCAGTTGTCGGAGTCCTACAAAGGCCCGCCCGCCGGCTCAAGTCTGCCCAGGGCAAGGGCTATGCGCAGGGTGAAGGCGTCGCGGGGGAGCAGGGGTGCGAATCCGGTCACTTCCGCGATTCGCCGGAGCCTGTACCGAACCGTATTCGGATGGACAAAAAGGGCACGAGCGGTGGCCTCAAGGGCTCCTCCATTGGCCAGGAAGGCGTCCAGGGTCTCCAATAGCTCGCCGCTCGCCTTGACGAGCGCGCCGTAGGCGGCCTGCCGCAGGATCCGCCGCGCCTCGCCATCGCCCGACAAGGCCCGCTCCGGCAGCAGGTCGTCCGATGGGACCGGCCGGGGCGCGTCGGGCCACGCGGGCGCCGCCCGGTAGCCGGCCATGGCTGAGCGCGCCGACTCCGTGGCCGCCTCAAGCGTGGGCACGCTCGGGCCCACCACGACCGGGCCCGGCCCATAGACGGTGAGCAATGATTTGGCTGCGGCTGCGATGTCTTTCGCCCCGCCGACCACGACCACGAGACGATCCCCGTGAACCCCGCCGAGCACCTCGAACTTGGCCCGCCGGGCCGCCCGGGCCACGGCGTGCAACACCGCGCTCGCCTCGCCGCCGGGGGACTTGCCAACCACCACGACCACGGGCGGCGCGTCGGTCCAGCCCAGCGCGGCCGCCCGGCTGGCAAGCACGTCGGCCGAGTCACCGCGCAGCAGCGCGTCCACCAGCAGGGCTTGCAGGCGCGCGTCCCACGCGCCACGGGACTCGGCGGCGC
>NZ_QJUG01000079.1 GCF_003426775.1 Allorhizocola rhizosphaerae
CGGCGGACGGTGCGAGCAGGGCAAGGGTGAGGCGGGCATGCGCGGCGGCCAGGGGCGGGAAGGCGACCGAGCCGAGCGCGGCCAGCAGCGCGAGCTGGGCGACGCCGAGCGCGATCGCGCTCGCCCAGCTGGTCACCGGGAGCTCGATCAGCAGGCGGGGCGGGTCGCCGGCCGGGAACCGCCACCACAGCGGCATGGCGACGGCGGCGAGCAGCCCGTTGCCCAGCCACAGCAGCATGAGTCCGGCCACGATGAGATGCAGTGGCAGCCAGACCAAAAAACGCTTGAGCGGCACGGGTTGCCGCTGGAAAGGCACACCGATCAGATGCGCGGCGCGGCGTTGCTGCCATCGCGCAACGAGCACGGGAAGCAGCACCCCCAGCAGGTAGGTGGTCGCCCGCCACACTTTGTTCACGCTTAACGTCTACCAGGGCGGGGCCGCGCCGACACTACAGCGCGCTGTAGCTTTTTCTGGGCAGCCCGCTGTATCGGATGGGCACCTGCGGCGGACCTAGCGTTGCGCTCATGAGAATTTTGGTTGCCACGGTTGGGCTGGCGGTCCTCGTCGCGTCGGCCGCGGGCTGCTCAGAGCCGGACAAAACGCTGCAGCGGGATGCGGACGCGATCCACGCGCTCGGGCTGGTCAGCGCGCAGGCGCGGTTGGTCGCGGAGGATGGCCGGCAACATGTTGTCACGAGCGGGGTCGCGGACACGCGCACGAAGGAGCCGGTTCCACAGGACGGGCGGTTCCGCATCGCGAGCACCGGCAAGACTTTTGTGGCCGTCGTGGCCCTGCAGCTGGTCGGGGAGGGCCGGCTCTCACTGGACGACACCGTCGAGCGGTGGCTGCCCGGGGTCGTGCAAGGCAACGGCAACGACGGACGGCAAATCACCGTGCGGCAGCTGCTGCAGCACACGAGCGGCATCCCCGACGACTTCCCGGACTACGCGACCGAGGAGGAATTCCGGCGGCACCGGTTCGACGTCTACACGCCGGAGCAGTTGGTTGCGCGGGCGATGAACCATGAACCCGGCTTCCCGCCCGGTACGGCCTGGCGCTACAGCAGCACGGGATATCTGCTCGTCGACATGATTATCGAGCGGGTGACGGGCCGGCCGTGGCACGTGGAGGTCGAGCAGCGGATCCTGCGCCCGCTCGGTCTCACCGAGACCACGTGGCCGGGGCTGTCGCCCGACGTGCCGCGGCCGCACGCCCGCGGATACCACCCGTTCGAGCCCGGTGCGGCGCCGGTGGACGTGACCGAGCAGGTTGTGATCGACCCGGAGGGGGCGATCATCTCGACCACACGCGACCTGAACAGGTTCTTCCGCGCGCTGTTCGGGGGCGAGGTGCTGCGGCCGGCGCAGCTGGCCGAGATGACCCGGACGGTGCCGATCGGGCCGGAGCTCGAACAGGCCATGCCGGGTACGCGATATGGGCTCGGGGTGTTTGAGCGGCCGCTACCGTGCGGCGGCACATACTGGAGCCATCCGGGCGGCGGTGCCGGATATGTGACGGACAACGGCGTCACCGGCGATGGCCGGCGCAGCGTGGTGCTGTCGCTGACGAGTGTGCTCGGTCATACGCCAGAGGATTTCGCGCGGCAGCAAGCCGCGATCGACACCCTGGTGGGCAACGCGTTGTGTGCCAAAGAGTCCTGACACGGGTCGCGCAGCACGGCTCACTCGGCCGGAACGCTTGGCTCCTCCTCAAGCCCGAGGAGTCAAGCGGGGGAGCGCACGCCCCCGGCGAGGCGCTCGATGATTTCGAGCTCGGCCGGCGTGGGCGTGCGCGTGGTCGGCACATCGTCCGGAATGGACAGATCGAACCCTGTGTTGTCGAGCACGTCGTCCAGTGAAACGCCCGGGTGCAGCGAACGCAGCCGCATCGTGCGATCCGGGGTCTCGAAGTCGAGCACCGCCTTGTCGGTGATGACCCGGCGAATCTCGTGGAATCGCGCACCCACCTTGGCCGCCCGGTCGTAACCGATGCCCGACACCATGTCGACCCGCTCCACGAAGACCCGCCTCGTGTGCTTCGGCACAAAATAACTCGTGGTGTGATTGATGGTGTTGCCGGGTGCGCCCCGCACGCCGAGCAGTTGCGACGTGGGCCGGGCCCATTCGCCGATGCACGAGATGTTTTGGTTGCCGTGCCGGTCGAGCTGGCTCGCGCCCATCATGACGTGCCTGCGCCCGGCCGCCACGATGGTGAACACGGCCCGGTATGGCAGCCAACCTTCGATGAGCCCGTCGCGTAACAAATAGGACTCTCCGTCGCCCACCATCAGCTCGGGTGCGAACGTGGCCTGAGCCAGCCGCGCGCCCAGCATGGGCAGCGGCCCCATCGGGCTGGCAAGGATGGCCCCGTCTCCGCGCCAGGCGTCCGCGCAGGCCGCAATGAGGACACCGTCATTCATGCGACCCGACCGCCCTCTGGTAGTCGTCCTCGGTACCGTCCAAATAGGTCGCTCGAAAGGCGGACCACTCGGTTTCGGCATAACGTTTTTGGAACGCCTCGTCCCGCCCGTAATCGGGCGCGCAACTGGTGAAGTGCGCCCCGTGCGGGGTCTCGACCACGCCATCGACCATCATCCGGTTGACCAGCAGGCTCTGCACGGGCCCGGCCTCCCGCAGCTGCGAGGTCTCGACAATCCGTTCGCACGACACGAATCTGCGCGCCGCCGCCAGACAGAACAGGTCGTCGAAGTATGGATCCGGCCCCAGATATTGCCCGTTGCCGCGCCGGTCGGCCCGGTTCAGGTGAATCAGCGCGGCATCCAACTCCAGCGCGGGCATCGCGACAAGCTCCTCGGCATCCCCGTAGGGTGAGCGAACGGTCCGCAGATCGGAGTTCACGGTCATGACGTCGGACCCCAACCCGGCCCGAATCGGCAGGAACGGCAACCGATGCGCGGCCGCCAGCAGCCCCCAGTAGAGCATGCCCTCATCGAGCTCCGTCAACTCGATCGTGCCGTCCTGCCGGCCGCGCCGGAAGTGCGGTTCGAGCGCGATGGTGTCCAGCGACACGAACCCGCACACCACCCGCTTCACCTTGCCCGCGGCCATGAGCAGGCCGACATCGGGCCCGCCGTACGACACGATCGTCAGGTCGGTCAGGTCGGACCGCACGATCGCCCGGATCAGCGCCATGGGCTTGCGCCGCGAGCCCCACCCGCCGACGCCGATCGTCATGCCCGACCGCAGCTCGCCGACGACGTCATCGATCGTCATCACCTTGTCGGTGTCCATCAGCGGCCGTCCACAAACGACTGCCGGGCCCGATCCGAGACTCCGGTCAAGTTGAGTTCAAACGTGAAGCCCTGTTCGTAGCGGTAACTTCGGCGCACGTCGACCGGGTCGATCCCGTTGAGCGACTCCTTGGCGGCCCGGATGATGGTCGGATCCTTGGCGGCGATCTGCCGCGCGGTCTGCAGCGCCGCGTCGCGCAACCGCTCCCTCGGGACGACCTGCAAGACCGAGCCGAACTCCAGCAACTGCTGCGCCGTCGCCGTCTTGCAGGTGTAGACCATGGCCCTCATCATTTTTTCCGGTACGAGGCGAGCCAGGTGCGTTGCCGCGCCGAGTGCACCGCGATCGACCTCGGGCAGGCCGAACGTCGCGTCGTCCGAGGCGATCACGATGTCCGCGTTTCCGGCCAGCCCCACGCCGCCGCCCAGGCAGAACCCATGCACCGCCGCGACGACCGGCACCTCGCACTCGTACACGGCCGCGAATGCGGCAAAGCACCCGCGATTGGCCGCGATCAGTGCCGCGTGCCCCTCGGTGCGCTGCATCTCCTTGATGTCCACGCCGGCGCAGAAGCCCCGCCCCTCGGCCGCGAGCACGACCACCCGCACGCCCGGGTCACGCCCGGCCGCGCGCAAAGTGTCGGCAAGATCGAACCAACCCTGCGCGGGCAGCGCGTTCACGGGCGGGTAGTCGATGACCACCTCGGCAACACCGTCACTGACTCGCTGCACGATGCCCACGGCGGCTCCTGCTCTCGGTGTTCCGCGATTCGCGTGGCCGACGCCCGTGCATGGCCCGTGCGTGGGATGCGAACCTAGCGTTTGCTTGGGTACCGTAACACGGTATGGACTTCACCGGGAAAGTCGTGCTCGTCACCGGCGGCACGCGTGGCATCGGAGCCGGGATCGCCCGGCGCTTCCGGGAGGCGGGCGCCCACGTCGTCGCATTCGGCCGCAGCGAGTGCGACGTGCGCGACCCGGCACAGGTGGACCGTCTCATCACGACAGTTGTCGAACGCCACGGCCGGCTGGACGTAGTCGTCAACAACGCGGGCGGGTCACCCTACGCCGAGGCGGCCACCGCTTCCCCGCGCCTGCACACCAAAGTCATCGAGCTCAACCTCATCGCCCCGCTGCACGTGTCCCAGCGCGCCAACGCCGTGATGCAGACCCAAGGCGAAGGCGGCTCGATCATCATGATCGGCAGCGTGAGCGGTGCCCGCCCCTCGCCCGGCACGGCCGCATATGGCGCGGCCAAGGCGGGTCTGCACCACCTCGCCACTTCGCTTGCCGTCGAATGGGCCCCGCGAGTGCGCGTGAACAGCCTCGTCGTCGGGCTCGCCGAAACCGAGGCGGCCCGCGACCACTACGGCGACTCGCTGGCCGACGTGTCCGCGACGGTCCCGATGGGCCGCATGGCCACACCCGACGACGTGGCCGACGCGTGCCTCTTCCTCGGCTCGCCCCTGTCGGCCTACATCACCGGCGCGTCCATCGCGCTGCACGGCGGGGGCGAACGTCCGGCGTACCTAGCGGCCGTGCGCCGCTGAGAGTACTCTCCCAAAATTAGAACACGTTTCAAAAGTGAGGGAGGGGTGCAATGGTCGCCTCGATCATGCCGCATCGCGACGCGGTCGGACTGCCCGACGGCCTCCTGCTCATCGACGGCGCATGGCGCGAGTCCACCTCGGGCGAAACCTGGACCCACCGGCATCCGGCAACGGGGGAGGAGGTCGGGAGCTTCCCGGTGTCCACTGTGGAGGACGTGGACCGGGCCGTGCGGGCCGCGCGGGCGGCGTTCGACGAGGGGCCGTGGCCGCGCAGCCGGGCCAAGGAGCGCATCACCGTGCTGCGGCGCACCGCCGAGCTCATCCGGCAGCACGCCGACGAACTGCTCACGCTGCAGGCGCTGGACAACAGCGTGCCGGTGTCGTTCAACACCACCTACGCGATGTCGATCGACGCGGTGGCCGACGCGTTCGACTACCACGCGGGCTGGATCGACAAGCTCGGCGGCGAGACGCTCTGGCCGTACCAGGGTGGCGACCACATGGTGTTCACCCTGCGCGAGCCGATCGGGGTGGTCGCGGCGGTCGTGCCGTGGAACGCGCCGCTGTTGCTGAGCGCGCAAAAGCTCGCCCCCGCCCTGGCCGTCGGCTGCACGGTGGTGCTCAAGCCGTCCGAATACGCCACGTTCACCGTGCTGAAGCTGGCCCGCCTGCTCGAAGCGGCGGGACTCCCGCCCGGCGTGCTCAACATCGTGACCGGGCCGGGCGACCCGACCGGCGACGCGCTCATCAACCACCCGGGCGTCGACAAGATTACGTTCACCGGGAGCCGCGAGACCGGACGGCGCGTGATGGCCGCCGCCACGTCCACGTTCAAGCGCGTGAGCCTCGAACTCGGCGGCAAGAGCCCGGCGCTCGTGTTCGCCGACGCGGACGTGTACTCGGCAGCCGCCATCACCATGGGCACCGTCACGTTAGGACTGTCCGGGCAGGCGTGCGTGGCGCAGACCCGGGCCATCGTGCACCGCGACATCTACGACCAGTTCGTCGCGATCGCGTCGGGCATGTCGGAGATCGTGGGGTACGGCGACCCGTTCGACCCACTGGTCACGGCGGCCCCACTGATCAACGGGCGGCAGGTCGAGCGGGTGCTCGGGTTCGTGTCGAAGGGGCACGAGGAGGGCGCCCGGCTGGTGTGCGGCGGGGAACGCCTCGGCGGCGAGTTCGCGGCGGGCAACTTCGTGTCGCCTGCCGTGTTCGCGGACGTGAAGAACGACATGACCATCGCGCGGCAGGAAATCTTCGGGCCGGTGCTGTGTGTCGTGCCGTTCACCGACGAGGACGAGGGCGTGCGCCTGGCCAACGACACCGAGTACGGCCTGGGTGCGACGGTGTGGACCACCGACGTGAAGCGGGCGATGCGCGTGACGCGGCAGCTCCGCGCGGGCACCGTGGGCGTCAACGGGTACCAGCTGGAAATCCACGCCCCCTTCGGCGGTTTCGGCCAATCGGGCCTCGGCAGGGAGGGCGGCCGCTCATCCATCGAGGCCTACACGGAGCTCAAGACCGTGCTCCTCCCGACAACCGAGGAGCTCATGTAGTCACGCTTGATCGTTGTCACGCCCTGAGGTGCGCAAAGCGCTTGCGGCACCCGAGACGTGGCAACGATCAAACCAGCTTGCGGTGATCCCACGAGCTGACGCGGGTGGGAGAAACCAGCCACGCCAGGCGTTTGCGCGCCGTGTATTCGATGAACTCGTCAAGCCCTGTGCCGATCCCGCGCCCCACAAGGCGCCCGACGGTCAGCACGTCGGTCGGCTCGGCGACGCCGCTGATCTGCACGCCGCGCAGCTCGAAGTAGTCGATGCCGTCCTCGATGAGCACGGTCACCCGCGCGTCGCGCAGGATGTTGAGCGCCTTCTGCGAGGAACGATAGGTCCAGAAGGCGACCCGCCCGTCCAGCATCGCATAGAACATGGTCACCAGGTGTGGCGTGCCATCGCGGTTGATGGTCGCCAGCTGCATCTTGCGATTGCTCGCGAGAAACGAGGACGTCTCCTCGTCCGTCATCGCGATTTTCGCGCGCTCATTCGCCAAAGGTCGACTCCGCCAGCGGCAGGGTGTCGTGACACACGAATCCGGTGCTGTCCATGGGGCCGAGCACCTTGTGCAGATCGTCAACTGTCCACATCGGAGCCTCCGCGCGCCAGTGTGCCCGCACGGTCGGTGGGCCCATCACGGCAGCGACGTTGCCGTGCACCACGAACACCTCGCCCGTGATGTGCTCGGACGCGGGGCTCGCGAGATAGACCACGAGTGGGGCCACGCAATCGGGGCTCATCGGGTCGTGTTCATCGGGAGCAGGCCCCATGAGCGCGGAAGTCATCGACGTGCGTGCCCGGGGGCAGATCGCGTTGGCCCGCACACCATAGCGGGCACAGCTGCGTGCCGTCGCCAGCGTCAGCGCGGTGATCCCGGCCTTCGCGGCCGCGTAGTTGGGCTGCCCCGCCGACCCGAGCAGGAACGCCTCCGACGACGTGTTGACGATGCGCCCATACACGGGCTTGCCCGCGGCCTTGGACGCCTCGCGCCAGTGCGCCGTCGCGACCCGCGTCGTCACGAAATGCCCCCGCAGGTGGACCCGCATCACCAGGTCCCACTCCTCCTCGGACATCGTGAAGACCATCCGATCCCGCAGCACGCCCGCGTTGTTCACCAGGATGTCAAGCCCGCCAAAGGGTTTCAGCAGTGCCTCGGCCGTCTCCATGAGCGAGATGTCACCCGGCACGACCACCGCCTGCCCGCCGATCTCCGCGGCCACCCGGTCCAGCGCCTCGCCCGGCAGATCGTTGAGCACGACCCGCGCGCCCGCCTTCGCCAGTGCGATCGCTTCCGCCCGCCCCAGCCCGTTTCCCGCGCCCGTAACGGCCGCGACTTTCCCGTCCAAATCAAACATCTTCTAGTACCCCGGCCCGCTCAGCATCCCGCCGTCCGCAACGAACTCGGCCCCGGTGCAGTAGGACGACTCGTCGGACGCGAGAAACACCACCAGCTTCGAGATCTCCGCCGATTCCCCGAACCTCGGGATCGGCATGTTCGCCAGGAACGCCTGCGGGTCGACCCGGCTGAACACCTCGGCCGCGCCGAGGGCCATCTTGGTCATGATGCCGCCCGGGTGCACGGAGTTGACCCGGATGCCCGAGTGCCCGAGCTCCTGCGCCGCCGCCCGGGTCACCCCGCGCACGCCGAACTTGCTCGCGCTGTAGGCCGACAGCCCGCTCGCGCCCGCGAACCCCTCGATCGACGACACGTTGATGATCGAGCCCCCGCCGGCCGTGGTCATCGGGTCGATCACGGCCTTGACGCCCAGCCACATGCCCACGAGATTGACCTCAAGCACCTGCCTGAAGTCTTCGAGGCTCATGTCGCGGATCAGCGCGTGCCGCAGGATGCCCGCGTTGTTGACGAGAATGTCAAGGCGCCCAAAACTTTCGACCGTGTGCTCCACGATGTCCGCCCACTGGCCGGGGTCGGTCACGTCGTGGTGCATGTAGCGGGCGTGTTCGTCGCCCAGCTGGTCGGCCACGCGCTTGCCGTCGTCGTCGAGCACATCACCGAACACGACCTTGGCGCCCTCGGCCACGAAGTGCCTGACGTGGGATTTGCCCATGCCACGCGCGCCGCCGGTGACCAGTGCGACCTTTCCCTTGAGCCGGTCCATGCGATCCTCTTTTCCGCGCAGCGGCTTCAGCCCGGACCGCTTCGCGGCCGGCCCCCAGCCGCGGCTTTTCCGCGTCGCGGGTGGCGGCCGAAGGCCGACATCTGCGAGCCGGAATTGCCGCAGCAAAATCACGGCTTCGCCTGAACGGAGTTCGGCCCGCCCAAGCGCTTGCTTGGTTTGCACGGTATCAGCTGGCGGCGATCCCGTCGAACATCAGCTTCAGGAAGCCGTCGGCGACCTGCTCCGGGCTCCACTGCCCGCCCGGCCGGTGCCAGCGCACCGGCATCCAGAGGATGTCGCGCAGCAGCCGATAGGTCAGCTTGGGATCGAGGTCGCGGCGGAACTGGCCCGCCTTCACCCCCTTTTCGAGCTGGTCGACCCAGATGTGCTCGATCTCGCGCAGCGCGTCGCGCAGGTAGCCGAAGCGTGGCGCGGAGCTGAAGTAGCTCCAGTCGTTTTGCAGCATCATCAGTGCGGCGCGGTGGCGGGACAGGGTGTCCACAGTGGACCGCACGATCCGCTCCAGCACCGTCCGAGGGTCCGGCCCCTCGGCCACGGCGACGCGATAGTCGTCGAGCACGTCGTTGAGGAAGCTGGTCAGGATCTCGTCGCCGATCGACTCCTTGGAGTCGAAGTGGTGGTACAGGCTGCCGGAAAGGATGCCCGCCGCGTCGGCGATCTCGCGCACCGTGGTGGCGCGGAACCCCTTCTCGGCGAACAGCTCCCCGGCGAGCGACACCAGGTGGGCTCGGCGTTCGGACGGGATCGTGGTCACCTGCCCATTATGCTTGCCAACAAAATTGAAACCTGTTCTACTCTGTGGCATGCGTGCGGCGGTGCTGAATTCGGTCGACGAAAAGATCACCATTCGGGACGACGTGAACATCGTGGGGCCGGGTCCGGGCGAGGTGCGCGTCTCGGTGCGCGCGGCCGGGGTGTGCCACTCCGACCTTTCGGCGCGCAGCGGGGCCCTGCCGCAACCCGTGCCGGCGATCCTCGGGCACGAGGCGGCGGGAGACGTCATCGGGGTGGGCGAGGGCGTGCACAACATCGCGGTGGGCGACCGGGTCATCGCGAGCTGGCTGCCGCCGTGTGGCACGTGCAACTCGTGCCTGCGCTACGAGCCGTACCTGTGCGTGACGCACGTGATGACGGCTTATGTGATGCCCCGCTTCATGGTCGGGGAAGCACCCGCGTTCGGCATGGCGGGCGTCGGTGCGTTCGCCCAGGAACTCGTGATCCCCGAGGCCGCCGCAATAAAGATCGCCGACGACGTACCGTATGAGATCGCCGCGCTGGTCGGCTGCGGCGTCATGACGGGCGTCGGCGCGGTCATCAACACCGCGCGCGTGGAGCCCGCTGCGACCGTTGCGGTTATCGGCTGTGGTGGCGTGGGCATCTCCGCCATCCAGGGCGCCCGGGTCGCGGGCGCGTCCCTCATCGTGGGCGTCGACACCAACGAGTCCAAACACGACACGGCTTTGCGTTTCGGCGCGACCCACGCCACCGCGCCCGACCAGATCAATGAGCTCATCGCCGAGCAGACCGGGGGCGAGGGCTTCGACTACGTGTTCGAGGTGGTCGGCGCGCCGGCGACGATCCGGGCCGCGTGGCAGGCGTGCCGCCGCGGCGGGACCGTCGTCATCGTGGGCGCGGGCCGGGCCGACCAGCAGGTCGAGTTCAGCCCCTTCGAGCTGCTGTTCGAGGGCAAGACCATGATGCCGTCGCTCTACGGCAATGCCGACGTGCGCCGCGACTGCACCCGCGTGCTCAACCTGTGGCGCGCCGGCCGGCTCGACCTCGAAGGCATGATCACGCACCGCCTGCGCCTGGACGACGTCGAGGAAGCGCTGGGCGCCCTCGGCCGTGGTGACGTCGTCCGCCAAGTGATTCTCCACGACTAAGTGGACGTGCAGCTGTATGCCGTCGACTGAGAAACGCATTGGTGGGGCCCGGCTTTCCGGGCCCCACCAATTGGGCTTCCCCTGGCTAACGTGGGGCGGCGTGCAGTGAGCTCGGGGCGTTGAGGCCCGCGTTGTCGTCGACGCCGACGCCGAGGCGCTCGACCAGTTCGCCGCCCAGCCAGGCGGTCACCGTGGCGAGCACGAGGCCCGCGAAGCTGAGGATCAGCGCGAGTGCGCCCGGCCGCCACTGGTCGACTCCGGCACGCGCCAGCCAGCTGCCCAGGAACAACAGCGTGACCACGACGTTGCCGACGCCGTGCAGGGTGCCGACCCGCTTGGCCCGGGTGTTGGCCGGAATGGCCATCCAGTCGATGAGCCCGAACAGCGCGGCGACCAGACCGCCGATGATGCCCGCGCCCATCGTGTAACCGGCGGCGATGCTAAACCCCGTCCGGTCCGTGATGAGGTAGATGATGTCGAATATTACGGCGGTGGACAGGAGCCCGAGCGGGAACACAATCAGCATCGGGTGGATCGCGTGTCCCATCGCCTTCGCGCGGCTTCTCATACTATGAAAATGCCCCGGGCCAGACCTACCCAAACCAGGATACGGGCCATCGAAGGACCCGAATCCGGTCGCCCGATGTGGTGATTTTCGCGCCGCCGTGCCGGTCTCGGCGCACGGTGAGGTCAAACGTCGCCCCGCCCACGCGAACTCCTTCCAACGCCAGATCCGGCAGCCACTCCGGCAGGTGTGGATCGACCAGGATGCCGCGCACCGGCACGGCCGGGCGCAGCGCCAGCAATGCCTGGACGACCGCGATGATCGTGCTGGCGGACCAGGCCTGCGGCGAGCAGGAGTGCGGGTAGACCCCCGGATAGGGGTGGGCCTCGTCGCGCGGCAGGCCCGAGATGACCTCCGGCAGCCGGTGCCCCTCGAACAGCGCGGCCGCCTCGAAGGTTGCCTTGGCGAGCCGATGCAAATGATTCCAGCAGCCGTACCGTGCGAGTCCAATCGCGACAGTTCCCGCCTCCACCGGCCACACGCTGCCCCGGTGATAGCTGAACGGGTCGTAGGCCGGGTGGTCCGACGAAAGCGTGCGCACGCCCCACCCGCTGAACATGTCGGGCGCGAGCAGACGCGCCGCCACGACGGGCCCAAACGCGCGCGGCACGATGCCGGTGGCCAGCAGGTGCCCGTCGTTGGAGTTGACCGAGCGCACCTGACGCTTGTCGGGCCCGAGCGCCAGGGCGTAGCAGCCGTGCTCCGGCATCCAGAATGCCTCGTGGAACCGGCGCCGCAACCGGCGTGCCTTGGCGACCAGTGCGGCGGCGAAGGCCCGATCGCCCGCCGCCGCGAACGCCATCGCGCTGTGCCGAAGCGCCGCATAGTGGTAGGCCTGCAACTCGCTCGTGGCGATGGGATTCTCCACGACCTTGCCGTGCTCGTCGACGATCGCCGTCTCGGAGTCCTTCCAGCCCTGGTTCTTCACGCCGTGCTTGGACCGCGTTTGGTACTCGATGAAGCCGTCGCCGTCGAGGTCGGCATAGCGTTCCAGCCATTGATGCGCGAGCCGGGCGGTGGGCAGCAACTCGTGGACGGTGTCCAGATCGCCCGTCCATGCCAGGTACTGCCCAAGGAACATCAGGAAGTCCGGTGACGTCGACCAGTCGCCGTAGTACGCGGTGAACGGGTCCTTGTTTAGTTTGGACAGTGGGCCGTGCCGCGCCTGGTGGATCATCTTGCCCGGTTCTTCGTCGCGCCAATCATCTATGCGTGTACCGACGTGGGCCGCGTTGAGCAGCAAGGCATCGCGCAGCATTGTCGGGCCGGCCAGCAGCGCCTGCCATCCGGCCGTCAGCGTGTCGCGGCCGAAAATCTGTTGGTAGATGGGCAATCCCGCGATCGGCGCGGCCGGACCGGGCGGCTCGCCGAGCGGCAGGCACGCCAGATCGCCCACCGCGGACTGCCATGCCGCCGCCACGTCGAGGTTGGTCGAGCGCAGCGTGGCGAGCTCGCCCCACAGCACGGTGCGGGCCCGGGCGGCGAGGTCGTCGGGTTCGCTGAACGTGCCCGGGGGCGCGTGCCAGGTGACACCGTCGATCACCGGCTCGGTCACGACGTCGAACGAAGCCATCCCACCGGGCGGGAGCGACACGTCAAGCGCGAGCCCACCGTCGTGATAGGATACTGGTCGGTAATGTCCTCGTTCAGGCGAAGCCGCTGCGGGGATTACCGTAAAGGTCACGGCGAGGTCCAGATCGGGGTGGCCGTAGTCGAGCCGCAGCTGCGACGCGGCCGGGCTCCACGTGCCCGTGACGGGGGCCTCCTGCTGGCGGCGGCCCTGCGCGGCCTCGTCGGTGTCGGCGAAGTCGGCGTCGAGCTCCAGCTCGAACCGAAAGCGCTGCTCCTCGTCGGAGTAGCTTTCCAGCCGGTACCTCGTGCGCAGCCCCTCACCGAGAAACCGTTCGACCATCAAATACACGCCCCGGTGCGGGAGCTTCTCACCGTCGACCAACTGCGCGTACGACAGCGCAGCGTGCGCGCCGACCTTGGCCGTGGAAAACGCCCGCGGCTCCCGCCCGTTGACGGTCAGCCGCTCCCGCGACAGCACCCGCGTGTTGCGGGCGAAGAACCCCTGCGGGTCGGTGCCCGCGATCCGCCCGAACACGTCCGTGATCAGGACATTCCAGCCGCTGGAGACGTACAGCAGATCCGGCCGGACCCGAAGGTCGCGGACTTGTGTCATCGCCGTCCGCCCGCCCTTCGGATGAGCATTATGGCCACGGCCAGTCCGGCCGCGGCCGCCACGCGCCCGGCGTTCGGGTTGAGCCCGAACAGCTTGGTGTAGGCGCTCGTCGACTTGGAGTACTGCCCGAACCGGCCGGTGGCCGAGCCGGTGCCGGTGCTCGGTGCGAACAGATTGTCCTTGCCGTCGTCGGCCCGATCGGTGCGCTGGCTGCCGATCGCGTCGCCGGGCCCGCGCAGGTACCAGTCGACAAGGCTCGGGCTGATCCGCTGCATCACATCGGCCAGGCGCCCGGTCCCGCCCACATACACGTGGCGCACGGGGGTTTCGGCCGCGGCGACGATCGTCCGGGCCACCACGGACGGCTCGTAAACCCGCCCGACAGGCTTGGGGGCGACCCCGATTTTCGAGCGCGCGTTGTCGAACAGCGGCGTGTTGATCGACGACGGCAGCACGTCGACGAGCTTCACCGGCGAGCCCTGCGCCGCGAGTTCGAGCCGCAGCGCCTCGCCGAAGGCCACGATCCCGTGCTTGGCGGCGCAGTAGGCCGCCTGCAACGGGATCGCCCGCTTGCCGAGCGCCGACGACACGTTGATCAGTGTGCCGGCCGACTCGTGCAGATAGGGCAGGGCCGCCTTCATGCCGTAGATCTGGCCCATGAGGTTGACCTCGATGACCCGGTGCAGTTCGTCGAGGTCCATCTGCTCGACCGTGCCGTACGTCGACACGGCCGCGTTGTTGACCCACACGTCGATGCGCCCGAACCGCTCGGCGGCCCGCGACGCGAGCTGCGTGACCTGTTTGGCCTCGCTGACGTCGGTCACCACGGGCAGCGCCTGCCCGCCCAACCGTCCGATCTCGGTGGCCAGGGTGTCCAGCGCCTCACCGTTGCGCGCGGCCACGACCACACCCGCACCCCGGCGGGCGAACTCCAGCGCGGTCTCCCGGCCGATGCCGGACGAGGCGCCTGTGATGACGACGACCTGCTTGGGCACGTCCATGCGCGGGCAATCCCCGCATCGACACCCCTTGAAACCCCTCCGCGTTGATCATGAACTTAAGTCCATGATCAACCGGAAAGGGGTCACGCGCCCAGTTGCTGGATTTTGTCTTTGAACAGTGTTGTGGCGATGGCTGCGCGGTGGGGTTGGCCCTTGAGGAAGGCGGCCGCGAAGTTCTTGGCCTGCTCGTAGGTGACCTTGCCGGGCATGGGCGGCTCGTTGGGGTCCACGTCGATGTCGACCAGCGCCGGGCCGTCGAAGGCCATGGCCTCGCGCAGCGCGGCCTCGACCTCCGAGGCCTTCTCGACCTTCGCGCCGAAACCACCGCACGACCGCGCCCACGCCGAGAAGTCCGGCCGCGGGTCGCCGAAGCGCACACCGTGCTCGGGATAGCCCAGCGCCATCTGCTCCCACAGGATCATGCCCAGCGAGTTGTTGTTGTTCACGACCACCTTGACCGGCAACCCATAGCGGGCGGCCGTGTGGAACTCGGCCATCACCATCGCGAACGCGCCGTCGCCCACATATGCGATGACCTGCCGGTCCGGCTGCGCGAGCGCGATCGCGTTGGCATAGGGCAGGCCGCAGCCCATCGTCGCGAGACTGCCCGAGTGATGGAACTCGCGCGTGCCCCGGATCGTGAAGTGCCGCGCGGCCCAGCTCACCACGGTGCCCGAATCGGTGCACAGCACGGCGTCGTCATCGGCGATGCGGGAGATGACCGAGGCCACGTATTGCGGGGCGATCGGGTCGCGCGACGGCTCCTCCAGAGCGTCCATTGTGGACCGCCACTGGTCCATCTTCTCGCGGTACGCGTCGAGGCGTGCGGTGGATTCGCGCCTGTTCAGCAGCGGGAGCAGCTCGACCAGCGTGCGGCCGACATCACCGGCCACGGGCACGTCGGTGGGCAGGCGGGCGCCTGCGCGCATCGGGTCGAGCTCGATGTGGACGACCCGCGCCGCGCCGGGCTTGGGAAGGTACTCCACATAAGGAAAATTGGTTCCCAGGAGCAGAAGCGTGTCGGTATCGGCGATGAGATCCTCGCTCGGGCCGGTGCCCAGCAGCCCGAGGCCGCCGGTGGTCAGCGGGGAGTCGTCGGCCACGACCATCTTGCCAAGCAGCGACTTGATGATCGGCGCGTCGAGGGCCACGGCCGCCCGCTCGACCAGCGGCCCGGCGCCGCGCGCACCGACACCCACCAGGATCGTGACCCTGCGGCCCGCGTTGAGCACGTCGGCCGCCCGGCCAAGCTCGTCCGGGGAGGGGATGCCCGAGGCGGGGACGAAGACCGGCGCAGGCCCGGAAACCGTTGGCGCATCAGCGGTCTGCACATCATTGGGGATGCTCAGATGCGCGACGCCCTGGCGGGCGTAAGCCGCGCGGATCGCGTTGTCCACGACAAAGGGCAATTGCGCCGGGTTGGTGATGACAAGGTTGTATTCGGCGACATCTGCCAGCAGCCGGTCGAGGTGGACTTCTTGTTGGTACGAGGTGCCGAGCAGCGATGTCTCCTGCATGCCCGTGATCGCGAGCACCGGGGCGTGGTCCAGCTTGGCGTCATACAGCCCGTTGGCCAGGTGGATGCCGCCCGGCCCGCTGGTCGCCAGGCACACCCCGATCCGGCCGGTTGCCTTGGCGTGGGCGCACGCCATCAGCGCGGCCGCCTCCTCGTGATGCACGAGCACGAAGCGCACCCGCTTCTCGTGCCGGCGAAGTCCCTCCATCAACCCGTTGATCCCGTCGCCGGGCAGGCCGAACACCGTGTCCACACCCCAGTCGGCCAGCCTGCCGATCAAGGCCTCTGCCGCGATTACCGCCATGCGGGCCCCATACCCCGGCTAGCGTGAAATTATGAGCGAGGGCTTGCCCGAGTGAATCGATAGGCAGGCACGCCCAGCGGAGCGGAGGGAGGCCATTGGACGATGCAGATTTCGAGCTCATCGATGTCTGGTGGCGTGCGGCCAACTATCTGACGGTTGGCCAGATCTACTTGATGGACAATCCGCTGTTGCGCGAGCCGTTGCGGCGGGAGCATGTGAAGCCGCGGCTGCTCGGGCACTGGGGGACCGGCCCCGGGTTGAACCTGATCTGGGCCCATCTCAATCGGGTGATCAAGGCACGGGACGTGGACGTCATGTTCGTGACCGGGCCCGGGCACGGCGGGCCGTCGATCGTGGCGAACACATGGCTGGAGGGCCGGTTCAGCGAGTTGTATCCGAGCGTGTCGCGGGATGCGTCCGGGATGGCGCGGTTGTTCCGGCAGTTTTCGTTTCCGGGCGGCATCCCGAGTCATGTGGCGGCGGAGGTGCCCGGGTCGATCCACGAGGGCGGCGAGCTCGGCTATTCGCTGATGCACGCCTACGGCGCCGCGCTGGACAACCCGGATCTCGTGGTGGCGTGCGTGATCGGCGATGGCGAGGCGGAGACCGGCCCGCTGGCCGGGTCGTGGTTCGGCAACGTGTTCCTGAGCCCGGTCACCGACGGGGCGGTGCTGCCGATTCTGCACCTGAACGGGTTTAAGATCGCCAATCCGGCGGTGCTGGCACGGATACCGGATGATGACTTGGTGTCGCTGCTGCGCGGGTACGGGTACCGCCCGGTGGAGGTGGCCGGCGACAAGCCGCACGAGGTGCATCAGGAGCTGGCCCGCGCGCTGGACTGGGCGTTCGACGAGATCGGCGCGATCCAGCGGCATGCACGGTCCACAAACGACAACGGGCGGCCGCGCTGGCCGATGATCGTGCTGCGTACGCCGAAGGGATGGACCGGGCCGGGTGAAGGCACGGTGCACGCCCACCAGGTGCCGGAGGTGGACATCCCGCACGGGCTGCAGGAGTGGATGCGCTCGTACCGGCCGGACGATCTGTTCACCGATGAGGGTGTGCCTCGGGTCGACGAGCTGATCCCGGCGCGCCGGATGAGCGCCAGCCCGCACGCCAACGGTGGTGAGCTGTTGCGTGATCTGGTGCTGCCCTCTCTCGACCCGTATGGCGTGCCGCTCGGTGAATTCGAAGCCACCAAGGTCGCGGGGGAGTGGCTGCGCGACGTCGTGAAGGCCAACCCGGATCGGTTCCGGTTGTTCGGGCCGGACGAGGTGGAGTCCAACCGGTTGGGCGCGGTGCTGGAGGCGACCGATCGGGCGTTCACGCTCGACGGCACGTCCGGGCGGGTGATCGAGGTGCTGTCGGAGCACCTGTGCCAGGGCCTGCTGGAGGGCTACCTGCTGACCGGGCGGCACGGGTTGCTCACGTCGTACGAAGCGTTCATCCACATCGTGGATTCGATGGTCAACCAGCATGCCAAGTGGCTCAAGGTATCGCGGGGGATCGCGTGGCGGCGGCCGATCGCGTCGCTGACCTATCTGCTGTCCAGTCACGTGTGGCGGCAGGACCACAATGGGTTCTCGCATCAGGACCCGGGTTTCATCGACCATGTGGTGAACAAGAAGGCCGAGGTCGTGCGGGTGTATCTGCCGCCGGACGCCAACACCCTGCTGTCCACTTTGGACCACTGCTTGCGCAGCCGGCACTACATCAACGTGGTGGTGGCCGGCAAGCAGCCCGCCCCGTCGTGGCTCACGCTGGAGGAGGCGAAGCTGCACTGCCGCCGGGGCGTGGGCATCTGGCAGTGGGCGTCAACCGATGACGGCGGTGAGCCGGATGTGGTGCTGGCGTGCGCCGGTGACGTGCCCACCCTGGAGACCCTTGCTGCGGCCGATCTGCTGCGCCAGCACCTGCCGTCGCTGCGCGTGCGCGTGGTCAATGTGGTTGACCTGATGCGGTTGCAGCCACCGTCGGAGCATCCACACGGCATGCCCGATGCGTTGTTCGACACGGTGTTCACCAAGGACCGGCCGGTCATCTTCGCCTACCACGGCTATCCGTGGCTGATCCACCGGCTCACATACCGGCGCACCAATCACGGCAACCTGCACGTGCGCGGGTACAAAGAGGAGGGCACGACCACGACCCCGTTCGACATGGTGATGCTCAACGATCTCGACCGCTTCCACCTCGTGATGGACGTCATCGACCGCGTGCCGGGGCTGTCGGTGCGGGCCGCACAGCTGCGCCAGCTGATGGAGGACGAACGCCAGCGTTGCCGCGACCACACCCGCGCCACGGGCGAAGACGCCCCGCAGATCCGCGACTGGGCCTGGCCCAGCCGCTAGCGGCCTCCTTCGCGACGCGGCCTCACGCACGCCGGCGCGCGCAGCGGTCGGTCGGTGATGCGGCCGCTCTAGCCAGCTGGCTTCGTCATGTGCCGATTCATCTCATCGGAAATCGCGTACGCCAACACCTCGCCGACTCGGGCCGTCAAGCCCTGCATCGCCTCCACGAGCATCGTCAGCCCCTGCTGCAACACCTCCTGACTCTGCTCCACACGCTCGACCTGCTGCAGCATGGCCGCATCACGCTGCAGCAGGGCCGCCTGACTTTGCCTGTTGCCCGTGAGTTTCATGACCTGCTCATGACCAGCAAAGGAGACACCTGACCGTGGTGACCGTGGTTCCGGCCAAGCCGGAAGATGCCCGAGCCATTGCCGATCTCATGGAGGAAATCGACCGCTTCTACGGCGGCACGGAGTTCGAGCCGGTTGACGAACGGATGCGGCAGATCACCGGGCCAAGCCGCGCTTTCGGTGCGACAGCTTTTCTAGCCCGCCTGCTCGGACTGCTCGATGTGGCACTCCGAACCGGGATAGACCAGGGTCTCGCGGTTGCTGTCGACCCATTTGACGGTGTAGGGCGGCGTGCCGTCGGCGTGTGACACCTCCGAGATGACACCGATCCGCTTCGGGTCGCCGACGTGTACACCCTCCATGATGAGGCGGTCTCCAACCTTGGCGTGCATGGCGTTTCTCCCTGCTGTGCTTCGACTATCCGCTGTGGACAACGGCCACCGGTCCCGCGGCGTGATGGACCAGCGCCTGGCTGACCGACCCGAGGAGGAGCCCCGTGAAGCCGCCCCGGCCGCGGCTGCCGATGACGGTGAGCCGGGCGTGCTTCGACTCCTCGATCAGGCTGTGTTCGGGGTTGAGGCTGTGTATTGTCCTCGTCTCCACCTGCAATTGTGAATGCTTCTTCCGGTACGGAGCCACGGCCGCATCGACGAGTGCCTCCGCGTCGTGGGCGGCCGTGACGTTGGGATCGGGCACCGGGGTCTCGCCGAACCCCCACGGCTGCGGCCAGTACGCATTGGCCACGACGAGCGGCACGCCCTGCGAGAGCGCCTCCTGCACCGCGAACTGGAGCGCGGCCTTCGCCGGGTCGGATCCGTCGTAGCCGACCAGAACCGGGCCGTGCTCGGCGTGCGGTGGCCGGAAGACGATGACCGGGTTGTGGGCGTGCGCACTGACCTGCGCCGAGACCGAACCGATCACCAGTTCGGCGAACCCGCCCAGCCCGCGCGAGCCGACCACGGTCACGGCCGACTCCTGCGTCTCGGCGATGAGCACGGCAGCGGCCCCGCCCTCACGCATGCGCGGCTCGACTTCGAGGTCGGGGTGCGCCGCGCTGATCCGGTCGGTGATCTCGTCAAGGGTCTGCTGTGCGGCGGTGCGCAGGTGCTCCTCGGCCACACCGTATCCACCGGTGGCGAACATCGGGCCCAGCCCGTAGTAGAGCGTCTCGAACACGTAGATCAGGCGCAGCGGCGCCCCCCGGCGCACGGCCAGCGCGGCAGCGTAGTGGGCGGCGGCGGTGCCCTGGTCCGAACCGTCCACTCCGACGGCGATGGGCTTCGACATAAGGCCCATCTTGCCGGTTTTCGCGCTCGCGCGCTCGTCGAGGTACCAGACAAGAAAGGTTGTACAAGAGCTCTTGTTAATGCATACTCGGCATGTGGAACGGACGCGAACCATCAAGGACTCGGCGGTGCTCGCCGCGCTGGCGCACCCGCTGCGCCGCCGGCTCATGGACGTGCTGCGGGTTTACGGCCCGAGCACGGTCAGCACCCTGGCCGAGCGGACCGGGCAGGCCGTCGGCAACGTGAGCCATCACCTGAAGGTGCTCGGCGCGAGCGACCTGATCGAAGAGGCGCCGGAGCTCGCGCACAACCGCCGCGAGCGGTGGTATCGGCTGGTCTCCAGCGGCCTGCGCTGGTCCAGCCGCGACTTCCAGGGCGACCCGGCGTCGGCCGCGCTGGCCGACACGATCCAGGCGATGAACCTCGATCAGCACGTGAGCCTGGCGAGGAACTGGCTCGCCAAGCCGGAGGAGGAGAAAGGGGAGTGGGGCGACGTGACGTTCGTGAGCGACAAGTGGATCCGGCTGACCCCGCAGGAGCTCGGGCAGATCGGCGAGGAGATCGCCGCGCTGTTGAGCCGGTGGTCCGACCGGCCCGACGACGGGCAGGAGCGCGAGCCGGTGCTGGTGTTCGCGTACGGGATGCCGGGGCAACCGTGATGACCCCCGATTTCCGGCGGCTGTGGGTCGGCGAGACCGCGAGCAAGCTGGGCAGCAGCGTCACGAGCGTGGCGCTGCCGCTGGTCGCGGTCACCGTGCTGCACGCCACGACCCTCCAGGTTGGACTGTTGGCCGCGGCCTCGTGGCTGCCGTGGCTGCTGATCGGGCTTCCGGCCGGCGCGTGGGTCGACCGGCTGCCGCGCCGCCCGGTCATGCTGGCGTGCAACGGGGTGTCGATGGCGACGATGGCCAGCGTGCCGCTGGCCGCGTGGCTGGGCGTGCTCACCGTTTGGCAGCTGGTCGCGGTGGCCCTGCTGACCGGCGTGGCCAACGTGTTCTTCACGACCGCCTATCAGGTGTTCCTGCCGTCGCTGCTGCCCGCCTCCCGGTTGCGCGAGGGCAACGCGCGCATGCAGGGCTCCGAATCGGTGACCCAGGTGGCCGGGCCCGGTGTGGCCGGTCTGCTCGCGTCGGCGATCGGTGTTGTGAATGGACTGTGGGCCGACGTCGCCTCGTTCGCGGTGTCGACCGCCTGCCTGTTGCGCATCAAGACACCCGAGCAGCGCCGGCCGTATTCGCGCCGCACCACGACGCTGCGGCAGGAAATCGGTGTGGGGCTTCGGTTTGTGGCCCGCGACCCGTACCTGAGAATCCTGACCCTCTTCGGATCGGTGAGCAATCTGACCATGGTCGGGTACCAATCCCTGCTTGTGGTTTTCCTGGTCCGCATCGTCGGGCTCAAACCGGCCACGGTGGGCATGCTCGTCATGGCGATGAGCGTGGGCGGGGTCATCGGCGCGGCCCTGGCCGACCGGATCGCGCGCCGGTTCGGCACCTCGCATGGGGCCCTGCTGTGCCAGTTCGCTGCGTGCCCGTTCGCGTTGCTGATCCCGTTGACGGCACCGGGTTTGCGGATCGGGTTCGTGGTCGTGGCGGGTGTCGTGATCGGCGCCGGGGTGGTGGCGAGCAACGTGATCCGCAGCAGCTGGCGCCAGGCCTACACGCCCCGCGAGATGCTCGGCCGGGTGTCGGTGAGCATGCAGTTCCTCAACTTCGGCACGATCCCGCTTGGCGCGGTGCTCGCGGGCGTGCTCGGCGAGGCGTTCGGCATCAGGCCCACGATGTGGATGATGACCGTGGGCGTGGCGCTGGCCCCGCTCATGCTGCTGCTCGGCCCCATGCGCAAACACCGGGACCTGCCGAATTCGGCGGCCGTCGGCTCGGCGGCCGTGGTTTCCTGATCGACGTGTTCAAGTACCCGCGCACGGCACACCTTGAGGGCTCACGTCTGCAGGCGGGCGACGAGGATCTGGCACAGACGCCGTTCGCGCCGCTGCGCGGGCGGCATCTGGTCGTCGAAGAGAAGCTCGACGGCGCGAACGCCGGCATCAGCTTCGGGCCCGGCGGGGAGCTTCGGTTGCAGTCGCGCGGGCACTATCTGACCGGCGGCCCGCGTGAGCGCCAGTTCGCGTTGCTCAAGTCGTGGGCGGCGACGCTCGCACCCCGGCTGTGGCCGGTGCTCGGTGAGCGCCATGTCGTGTATGGAGAGTGGCTCTACGCCAAGCACCGCGCACGGCCACTCCCGGCGCGGTGAGCTGATCGCGCGGCGCGTGCTGTGGGAGATGGGCGCACCCGTCTCGACCAGAGAGCACGTGGCCGCGCTGGTGCGCCACCATCAGGTGCCGTTCTGGGCGCTGGAGCGCGACGATATCGAGCAGATCGCGATCCGGGTCAGCCTGCTGGCGTCCAATGTGGAGCTCACACTGCTGGCGACGGCCGACATCCTGGGGCGGGTGTGCGCCGATCAGGCGCGGGTCGTCGACAACATCGGGCTGTTCCGGGAATACTGCGCGGAGCTGGGGGTGCTGGAGCGGCCGTTCGCGTTCGCGTCCGACCACGCGCGGTTCATGTACTTCCGCACGCCGGGACGCGACCCGCGATACGCGGCCTACGACGACACGCGCTGCACGGTGACCGTGCTGTCCGGGCTGCCGGGTGCGGGCAAGGATACGTGGCTCACGCGGCACGGGTCCGACCTGCCGGTGGTGAGCCTCGACGGGTTGCGTGCCGAGTTGGGCGTCGCGCCGACGGGCGATCAACGGGCCGTCGCGGCGGCCGCCTATGAGCGGGCGCGCGAGCTGTTGCGGGCCCGGCGATCGTTCGTGTGGAACGCGACCAACATCAGCCGGCAGCACCGGCAGATGTGCATCGGGCTGGCGGCCGCTTATCACGCGCGGGTCGAAATCGTTGCGCTGGAAGCGACCCCGCACGAGCTGCGGACGCGCAACCAGGCGCGGGCTCATCCCGTGCCGGCGCACGTGGTGGACCGTCTGATCGGCAAGTGGGAGGCCCCGGACATCACGGAGGCGCACACCGTCATCGTTCCGTAAGGGTGGATCAACCAGGGGTACGACTACGTTGACGGCATGCGACGGATCGGCACGAGTCAGATAGCCGTCACTATCGATGGCTGGCGCACGACGGCTACGCTCGGTGCCGGATGCATTCGTGTCGCGCCCGCACGCAGCGGCACACCGGTCGATTCCGGCCGGGTGCAGATCGCGGCCGCGTGAAGACCTCCGTCCGGGGATCTAGGGTGTCCCCGGACGGAGTCGTCTCTCCGGCCTCTCCCTCAGCAGGCGTTGGTGTCGTTGGTGACGAACCCGTTGACGGTCGCGATGGTGCGGTCGTAGCAGCCGGTCGTGCCGCGCAGCTGGTAGCGCTCGCGAGAGAAGCCGACGCCGTGTCGGTCGGGCCGGGGCACGCCCAGCGTCCACGTCGCCTCGCCGGTGTAGGTGTCGTCGAGCGTCCAGTGGGTCGGCCGGCTCGAGCCGACCGAGCTGTGCGTGGCCGCGTCGGTCGCGGTCATGGTCGTGGTGAGCCGGTTCTCCGCTGACACGCTGACCACGCCGTCGAGGGTGTAGCGGGCCGCGTGCCGGGTCACCGACGGGCTCCTGCCCGCGACCACGACGGTCGACGTGTCCGTCCATCCGGCCTTCAGCGCGTCCGGGTTTTCGCCCGCCTGCCAGCGATGGCGGGACGTGTTGGCCAGCTCGCGCCCGACCACGTAGGTCAGGCGTCCACGCGAGCTCTGCACATAGCCGACCGCGCTGAACTTGCGCCCGCCCTCGACGGCGACCTGCGTCCAGCCGTCCACAGTGGACACTTCGACCTCGTTGCGCAGGGGCGAGAGCGACGAGGCCAGCAGGTCACCGGTGACCTGCGCGCTGCCGGGGTCGCGCCACGCGAGCAGGTTGACCGGAGCCTCCCAGCCCGGCTGCCCGGCCGGCACACCCACCACGCTGACCGTGATCTCGTGCGGCCGCCCGTCGGTGAGCCGGCCCACGAACGGGCTCAGGTCGTAGACGACCGGTGCGACGTCGAAGGCCCGCGGCGCCGGGATGACGTACCAGAGAAAGGGATTGGACCATCCGCCGGTGTAGATGTGCGGGAACGGCGCGGCGATCCCGGCCACCTGCCCGTCCACGAGGATCTGGACCTCGCGGTAGGGCCCGTTGTCGGCCGGGCACGAGTAGCCCGAGGACGGCGGTGCCGTTATGTACCAGAACTCCTCGCACCCGCCGCCCGACCCGGTCACGTAAACCTCGGCCAGCAGGCGCTCGGTGTTTCGCGGCAGCGCGACCCCGGGCGTGAGCACATCGTCTGGCCCGCCCTCCGGTGGCGCGCCGGGCCAGAACGTCAGGTCCACCTGCACGTCCAGGATGCCGGTGTAGGTCTCGTCGACGACGTTGTCCAGGCGCATCATCACCGGTTGCGGCGCACCGAGAATCGGGCTGTACGCGGTGATGTCCTTCTCGACGGTCCAGCGGATGCCCTCCGGCGACGGCTGCGGCGTGGACGTCTTGAACACGGTGACGCCGCCGATCGCCAGGTGGCCAAGCCGGTCGAACTGCCGGCCCTTCACTGCTGCGTGCATCGTCAGCACGACCTTCGCCCATGGGCCCGCACAGCCGGCGGGCGGGGCGAAGGTACCCTCAAAAGGATCAAAGCTCTTGAATTGGTTGTCGACGATCCGCACGGTGCAGGACCGGCCCGGCGGCTTGGGAATCGGCGGCGCGGCAACGCGGGGATCGTCCCAGTCGTTGCCGAACTCGGGCGGGGGCGCGGCATGCGCTGCCGAGCCGAGCATGGTGCCCAGCAGCGCGATGCCCGCGATCAAAATGCGTCTCATAGACGCCTATCTAAGCAGTTCGCCGCCCGTCGAGCAGCGGCGCCTTTGTCAGGCGGCTGCCGAGGAACTCCACATCGCGGAGAAGCCCGCGGCCTCGCCCGACAGCCAGCGCGCCACCTCGGGGGAGGCCGCGTTGCCGTCGCACAGCGTGACGCCGCGCCGCACGTCGACCATGACCGGCTCGGCGCCCGGCAGGATCTGGTCGCTGTGCGTGGCCATCAGGTGCAGCGTCGCGGTCACCGCCTCGGGGCTCGGTGGCTCCTCGTCGAAGTGCAACCGCACCGCCTCGGCCCGCCCGTCGTCGAACCGCAGCCCGAAGTGGGCGGTGATCTTCACCGGCAGCGACCCGATCATGCCGATCGCCTCCCGGGTCGGCATGAGCCACACGGTCGCCGGATCACCCAGCGACTCCAGCCAGCGCTGTGCCCCCTCGGCGAGGGTCGAATAGAGCCGATGCCAGCGCGGGTTCACCGACTTCACCACATCGGTCAGGTTGGAGCCACCCGTGCGAAACTGCAGGTCGGCCTTGAGCGCCTTGATGAACTGGCCATGCGGGTTGAAGCCGCCGCCGGTCTCGCGCTGTTTGCGCAGGCTGCCGACGAAGTTCGCCTTGGCCGGTCCGGTCCGGTCGACATAACGGGTGAAGGCGAGCAGGGTGGCATACGGCAGAGAACGTGAGGGGTGACTCATGTGGATCTCCCGAGGGTTGGTTTCTTGGCGAAGCCGTGCTCTTGCGCGGCTGGGCTCGGACCGTTTCGCGGCCGACCCACCCGCTGCTGGTTTTGCAGTTCAGAGGCCATCGTTAGTACATACATTCTAATAGACGAAGCCGGATCAACCAAGCGAAGTTCCACTCGGAGTAGCGCCGCGAATTCTGTAGCGTGACAGCGTGGGCGTCCCGGATGGACCCGAGCGTCTGCGGGCCCCTCCGACGGTGTGCCGGAGAGCGAACTCGGCCGTGCCGGTGCCGTTGTTGTGATTGAAGACCCAGCCGGCGGCCGAGGCGTCCAAGCTGCCCAGGGCCGGAGGTTTCACGATGACTTTCGGGTGCTGTGCCGGCCAGGCAGGCAGCCGTCAATTGGCCTTCAATTTCAGCCGGATCCGGTACAGGTGCGGCCAGTTCTTCCCCGTGATAAGCAGATCTTCGGTACCCGGCAGGGCCGCCACGCCGTTGAGGCGCCCACCTTCGAAGTCGGCGGGGACGAGACCCGGCAGCATCCCGACGTGCAGGACTCCGGTGACGTTGCCGGTCGCCAGGTCGATGCGCACGAGCTCGTCGGTCTGCCACACGTTGGCCCACACCGTCGAGCCCACGCACTCCAGCTCGTTGAGGTTTTCGACCGGTGCGCCGGAGCGGGTCACCTGCAGCGTGCCGATTTCCTTGAACGACAACGGATCGCGCAACGTCAGCGAGGCCGTGCCGTTGCTCATCACCAACCGGTTGCCCGACGAGCACAGGCCCCAGCCCTCGCCGTCGTAGCGCTCCTCCCGGATCGGCGCGAGGGTGGCGCGGTCGCGCAGCACGGCCACGTTGTTGCGCCAGGTGATCTGCCAGACGCGGTCGCCGACCACGGTCATGCCCTCGGCGAAGTGCTCGTCGGGGTTGCGGACCCGCTTGATGGGAGCCGGGTCGTCCAATCTGGACGTGCCGATCCACGACTCGCCGAACCCTCCAGAGCTCTCGTACAGCACGCCGTCGTGGTATTCCAGCCCCTGGGTGAATGCGGCCCGGTCGTGCGGGTAGGTCGCGACCACCTCGGCCTCCCACATCGCCAACCAAGGGTCCGGCGCGGGCGTCGAACAAGCCGTAAGCATGAGCGCCAGCATCAGCACAGCCCATAGGCTGCGGGTGTGCGTGAGTTGATCGTGCTGGGGACGGCGAGCCAGGTGCCGACGCGCGACCGGGCCCATCACGGGTGCCTGCTGCGCTGGGACGACGAGGGCATCCTGTTCGACCCCGGCGAGGGCGCGCAGCGGCAGCTGCTGCTGGCCGGCGTGCCGGCGAGCGCCATCACCCGCATCTGCATCACACACTTTCACGGCGATCACTGTCTGGGCCTGCCCGGTATCGTCCAGCGGTTGTCCCTGGACGGGGTGGAGCACGAGGTATCCGTACATTATCCCGCCAGCGGAAACGATTATCTGGAACGCCTCCGAAACGCCAGTATTTTCCATGATCGTGTACGGCTGCGGGAGCACCCGCTCGCAGGCTCCCAGAGCTGGGGGCACACGGTCCGGCGGGCGCGAGTGGAGGCCACGGGACATGGCAGCCGACAGGGGCCGACGGAGGGCCGAGGCGAGACGCCCGCAGCCATGACGCACTGGACGGCCCACCGCCTGGCCCACCCGGTGGAGACCTACGGCTACCGCCTGCGCGAGCCCGACGGGCGGCGCATGGTGCCGGAACTGCTTGCGGCGCACCGCATTTCCGGCCCGGCCATCGGGCAGCTGCAGCGCGCCGGCGGCCCGCTGCTGGACGCGGTGAGCGTGCCCAAACGGGGGCAGGTGTTCGCGTTCGTCATGGACACGGGCGTGTGCGACGCGGCCATCGAGCTCGCGGCAGACGCCGACCTGCTGGTCATCGAGTCCACGTTTCTCGAGTCCGAGGCCGAGCTGGCCGCGATCGCCGGGCATCTCACCGCCGCGCAGGCCGCCCGGATCGCGGCCGAGGCCGGCGTGCGCAAGCTCGTGCTGACGCACTTCTCCCAGCGGTACCCGGATTCGAGCGTGTTCGGCGACGAGGCCGCGCGTCACTTCGGCGGCGAGATCGTGATCGCCCGCGAGCTCGACCGGATCAGGATCCGCTGAGCCGCACCCACATCTCGTCGTAGTGTCCCACCTCGGTGAAGCCAAGCGAGCGATATACCGCGATGGCGGAGTGGTTGTCGGCCTTCACGTTGAGCGTGATGTGGTCGACCGTCGCGTGTAGACGGTGGCACAGCGCGGCCACCACGGCCCTGCCAAAGCCCATGCCGCGAAAATCGGGATGGGTGGTCACGTTGCCCAGGGCGCAGACGCGATAGACGGGCGACCACACGTGCACCCCGGCGACCGCGATCAGGCGCCCGTCGCGTCGCACGCCCATGTACTGCCCCGTGTCGAGCATCCGCGGGTCGAACCAGTTGCCCGGATAGGCGGCCTCGTAAAGCGCGGTGAGCTCGTCCAGATCTGCCCGGGTCAGCGGCTCACCGAGCGCGGGCGTGTCCGCCGGCCGGGTCAGCGCCATCTTCAGGTGTGCCTCGCCGCCGGGCCACGGCGACGCACCCGTCGAGATGTGCGCGTAAAATCGTTGTGGCAGAAGGAAAAGCGTGCTCTCGATGAAGTCCTTCAGCGCGGCCGTGTCGCGGTCGAAGGCCAGCACCGTGGGGAAGCCGCCGCCGTGATAGACCAGGATCACCTGTTCGTCGCGTTCGTACCAGGTCGTGTAGGGCCAGAAGAAGTCGTCCAGGTCGCCAAGCGAATAGGCGTGCAGGTGCGGGTCGCGCTGGAGCAGCTGCGCCAGCCGCTCCCGGTCGTGTACGGCGTGCGGGGTCACCCTCGGCCTGGCGATCGCGAGCGGGGGCCGCGCGGACCCATCGGCCGGGCGGTCACGGCGGGGGGCCGAGGCGAGACGATCGCGGCCATCAGTCATGTGTGAGAGGCTATCGCGATGATCGAAAACAGGAGCGCGCAGTGGGAGCGGCAGGTCGCACAGGCGTGGGCTTCGTTCGACGCCTACGAGGAGGCCGACTTCCGCGCGCTGATCGACGACTTGGCGGCCGAGGCGCCGTCGCAGGCGTTGGCCGACTTCGAGCGGGCGTGCGCGTTCGACTCCACCGGGCACTCCGACAAGGCAGTGCCGCTGTACCAGCGCGCCTTGGAAGCGGGCCTGACCGGCATCCGGCGCAGGCGGGCGGTCATCCAGATGTCGAGCTCGCTGCGCAACATCGGCCGGCCCGAGGAGAGCGTGCGCCTGCTACGGGCCGAGATGGACAACGGCTCTGACGAACTCGACGACGCCGTGAAGTGCACGCTGGCGCTCGCGCTCACCGACCTGGGCCGGGAGCGCGAGGCCGTCTCGCTCGTGATCGGCGCGCTGGCCAAGCATCTTCCGCGCTACCAGCGGTCGATGGCCAATTATGCCCGGCTGTTAATCGAGGACCCCGCGTGACGCCCGCTCGATGATCCGGATCGCCGTGCCGCGCGGCAACAGCCGCGACATCAGCACCGCCGAGAAGCTCGACACCGCGCCGGGCACGACCCGCGGCTTGCGGCCCAACGCTTTGAGCGCGGCCGACACCACGACGTCCGGCGTGACCGTGCCGGGTGCGCGTCCCTTCGAGTTGCGCTCCAGGCCCGGTGTGGCGACCGCGCCCGCCACGCAGGCGAGCACGTCCACCCCGTGCGGGCGCATCTCGGCCCACAGGCTCTCGGCGAACACCCCGTCGAACGCCTTCGTGCCCGCGTAGACGGCGATGCCCGGCGAGCCCTGCTGCCCGGCCAGCGACGACATGACGATGAGCCCGCCGCGCTTGCGCTGCACCATGCCGGGCAGCAGATGGCGCGCGAGCACGACCGGCGCCCGGCAGTTGAGGTCCATGGCCTGCTGCAGTGCGCCCGGGTCGGCCGTCGTGAATGGACCGATCGGGGACAGCGCGGCGTTCGCGACCACCAGCCCGATTTCCAAGTCGGCCATTTCGGCGAAGACCTTTTCGGTACCGGATGAAGCAGAGAGATCGGCCACGACGACCCGCGACGGCCCGGCCAGCTCGGCCGCCAGGGAGGCCAAAGGCCCTTGCCTGCGCGCGACCAGGACCACGCCCAGGCCGCGCGCGGACAGCTCGCGGGCGAATGCCGCGCCGATGCCCTCACTGGCGCCCGCGATCAGCGCCCACGGGCCGTAACGATCCTTAAACGTCATGGGGGAACGGCTCCTTGCGCATGCGCCAGATCACCGCCAGCGGCAAGAGCAGCCACGGCAGGTTGAACAGCACGACGGGTCCAAAATGGGGGGTGGCGTGCACTCCCCACCGCTCCTCGAACAGGATGATGGTCACGTTGGCCAGCATGGTGCCCGCCCAGACCAGAGCCGGGACCCGGATCCAGTTGCGGCCCTTGGCGAACGCGTAGATCGCGAAAAGGTAGAACGGCCCGAAGAACAGCACATCGATCCACATGGTGGCCTTCCAGAACGGCGGGTTGGCCATGAGCAGGGGATCGAACCTCGTTCCGTACCAGTGGATGAGCTCCACGGCCGGCGCAGGCGGCCACACGGTGGCCGGCCGGACCAGGGCCTCCAGGTCGATGATGTAGGTGACGAACACGAAGTTCACCGCGAAGAACGCGATGAATCCGATGTCGACGGGCCGGCGCCGCAAAGGCAGGGGCATTGGCACATGTTAAGCAGCCTGTAAGGGTTGTCCATAGATGTCGTGGCCTAATTTGTGGGGCATGAGGTTTGCTCTCGCCGCCGTCCTGCTTATCGCGGGCTGTGCCGCGGCTCCCGCCCCGGTCGCACAACCGCCTTCGTCCACGTCTCCGCCGGCGTCTCCGTCGGCGTCTCCGTCGGCATCGCCCTCGGCCGCTCCTTCTGCCTCGGTCAGCGTGCCGGAAATACTCGCCTTCAAGGCGAAGACGGTCGACGGACGCGAGTTCGACGGGGCCACGCTCGCGGGCAAGCCCACCGTGTTCTGGTTCTGGGCCGCCTGGTGCTCGAAGTGCAAGGGCGACGCGGCGGCCGTGCGCGATGTCGCGGCCGCGACGACCGGCAAGGTCAACGTGGTCGGCGTGGCCGGGCTCGGCAGCGGCGACGCGGCGATGAAAAACTTCGTGTCCACCTACAAACTCGACTCGTTCCCGCAGCTGGCCGACGACAAGGGCGACGTGTGGAAGCGGCTCAAGGTGACCACCCAGCACTACTACGTCATCGTGGACGGCACCGGTCGCGAACTGCATCGCGGCCCGCTGAGCGTTTCCCAGTTGCGCGAGAAGATCGGGGCATAGGTGGCGCTCGCGCTCGCCGCGGGCGTGCTCGCGGCCGTCAACCCGTGCGGGTTCGCCATGCTGCCCGCGTACGTGTCGCTGCTCGTGATGAACGAGCAGCGCGGCCGGATCCGGCGCGCGCTGGCGCTCACGGCCGCGATGACGCTCGGTTTCATGACCGTGTTCGGCGCGTTCGGCCTGCTGGCCGCGCCGGCCGCGGACTGGCTCGGCCAGCGCCTGCCCCAGTTGACCGTCGGGATTGGACTCGTGCTGGTCGGGCTCGGGGCGTGGCTGCTGGCTGGACGGTCGCTGCCGTCCCCGGTGCCGAAGCTGTCGCAGGCGCCCGAGCTGACCCGGCGGTTCGGCTCGATGTACGTCTTCGGGCTGTCGTTCGCGCTGGCGTCGCTGGGCTGCACGGTCGGCCCGTTCCTGGCCGTGGTCGCGACGAGCTTCAGCAGCCCCGACGGCGTGCTGCTGTTCGTGGCCTACGCGGCAGGGATGGCCCTGGTCGTCGGGACCGTGGCGATCGCGGTCGCGCTCGCGCAGAAGACCGTGATCGGCTGGCTGCGCCGGTCGGCCGGGGCGATCAACCGGGTCGCGGGTGGGCTCATGGTCTTCGCGGGCCTTTATGTGGCGTGGTACGGCTGGTTCGGCGGCGCGCCGCTGGCCTGGGTCGACCAGGCGCAGGTCTGGATTACCACACTGCTTGACCGGATCGTTCCGGTATAAGGCTCGATCGTGCCTTACCCTCCGGGCCGTGCCGCGGCATGCTCGACGGCATGAGCAGAGCGCTGATCGTAATTGACGTCCAGGAGTCGTTCCGGCAGCGACCCAGCTGGGCCGCTGTTTCCACCCCTGACATCGTGGAGCGGACCAACCGGCTCGTCGAGTGGTTCCGCGCGTCCGGAGACCTCGTGGTGTGGGTCCTGCACACCGAGCCGGGCACCGGCGGCCCGTTCGACCCGGTGTCCGGATACGTCCGGCTCATGCCCGGGTTGAAGACGCTGGACGACGAGCCCGTCATCACCAAGACGTCGGTCAACGCCTTCACCACGACCAACCTGCAGCAGCTGCTGACCTCGCGCGGCATCCGGGAGCTGTGGGTGTGCGGCATCCAGACCGAGCAGTGCTGCGAGACCACCACCCGGGTCGCGTCGGACCTCGGCTACGACGTGACGTTCGTCATCGACGCGACCGCCACTTTCCCGATCCCGCACCGAGATCCGGCCGTGGACCGCCCGCTGTCCACAAAGGACATCATGGAGCGCACCGAGTACGCCCTCGCCGGGCGGTTCGCCACCATCGCCTACCTGGATTCATGACCCGGATAGTCTTCCTGCTCATCCCGCGGCTGCACCTGCTCGACCTCGCCGGTCCGGCCCAGGTGTTCTCCACCGCGATCGACTTCGGCCTGCCCTACACCCTGTCGTATGCGGCTGCGCAGGCCGAAGTGCCGACCGCGCAGGGGATTGCGGTCAAGGCCTCGACCGACTGGCCGGTTGCCGACATCCTGGTGGTACCGGGCTGGCGCTCGCCCCTCACCAATGAGGCACTTGACCCGGCCATGACCACGCACCTCGCCGAGCACCACGCCCGCGGCGGCACGGTCGTGAGCGTCTGCGCGGGCGCCGACGCGCTCGGGCAGGCGGGCCTGCTGGACGGCAGGCGCTGCACGACACACCACGACCTGCAGGAACACCTGGCGCGACGCTATCCGCGGGCGACCGTCGTGCGGGACGTGCTCTACGTCATCGACGACCGGGTCATCACGTCCGCGGGCATCGCCAGCGGCATCGACCTCGCGCTGCACCTGATCGCGGTGCGGCACGGGCCCGGCATGGCGGCGCGGGTCGCGCGCGAGATGGTGGTCTATGTGCGGCGCAACGGTGACGAGCAGCAGGCCAGCGCGTTGCTGCGGCACCGCTCGCACCTCAACGACGCTGTGCACCGGGCGCAGGACTTCATCGACGCCCGCTTCACCGACCGGCTCCCGCTGGCCGGGCTGGCCGCGCGGTTCGATGTGAGCGAGCGAACCCTGACCCGCCAGTTCGACAGCGCGATCGGCATGAGCCCACTGCGCTATCAACAGCTGCTGCGGGTGGAACGGGCCGAGCACATGATCGGCCACGGCTCGACGGTCGAGGCCGCAGCCCGGGCGGTCGGCTTCTCCGACGCCCGGATGCTGCGGCGCCTGCGCAACGGCTAGTGCACGGTCACGACGTGCCGGTCCTCATTGGGGATCATGATCCACAGAGCCAGGTAGATCAGGATCTGCGGGCCCGGCAGCAGGCAGGACAGGACGAAAATCAAACGCATCAGCCCAGGCGGCATGCCGAACCGGCGGGCCAGGCCTGAGCAGACTCCGGCGATCCAACGGTTGTCGCGAGGGCGGACGAGGCGCGGTCGGTTCGATGTCATGCATTCCACGTTAGGTGCCCGCGTCCAGCTTGACCTCGGTCGTTTCCCGTAGGGGCGGCCCCGATGCGCGGCGGCGGTAAAATTCGGCGGCTAACCGTTCATGGCGACAGTCCGAGCGGGCCAGACCGCGACCCGCACGCCCTTTCCACGTGGGCTTGACGTCATGCCACCACGTGCGTCGGCGGAGGCGGGTGCTTCACGAGATCCCACACCATGTTGGCCTCCGTCTTGTCCAGCCGATCCAGCCTGGTCGCCACGCGAAAGTCGAAGCTCCTGGCGATCATCCTGCTCGTGCTGTCCGGCACGAGGATCGCCACCCTGCGGCAGCCGGAGTCGCGTTGGAGCGCCCCGGCCAGCAGGCGAATCGCGGTGTGCCACGCGAATTCCCTGGCGGGAACCGATTCGATCGGCACACCCGCGGCACGGGCCAATTCCCCCCGATCGTAATGCGTCATTCCACCGGCAATGATGGGGATCGCGGGCACCGCTGTGGTCAGGAAGCCGATGGACCCAACGCTGCGGCCCAGCACCAGCACGTGCAATCCCGGCGTCACGAGGACCATGCCGTCCTCGGCCGTGGTCGTTTCCTTTCCCGGGCACCTGCAACCGTGCAGGTAGTTGTGGCACGTGCCGATGTAGCCGGTCTGCCATCGCGGCGGGGCAGGGCTCTTCGCGCCCGCGGCCCGGCATCGTGCGTCGCAATAGCGCGGCGGGCGGCCGCGCCGGTGCGGTTCGAGCGCCTTGCGCAGCACCTGATGGCACGAACCGCAGCGGGGGGCGGCAAGCTCGTCGAGCCGCCGCACCAGGGGCGAGTAGATGTCGGAGTCGCCAGACGCGATGCCCGCGAAGGCGACGGCCGAGCGGAAATCCTGTGACGACACGATGTGCCTGACGATCGCCTCGGGGACGCGATGCTTGCGCGAGATCCGCCGGACGGTCATCCCGTTGGAGGACTCAAAGAGCACGTTGAGGTCCAGGTCCGTGAGCGACCCCAGCCCCTGGTCGAGCCGTCGGCCCGCGTCGTGGCTGATGACACGACCCGCTGTGGGGTCAACATCGATCCGCAGGTTCATTGCTCGCCGACTCCCGATGACTGGTCTTCATCGTGCAGCGTAGGCGTGCCGCGCCCGCGTGACGGGAGCCATCCGGCAAGCGCGCCGAGGATCCGCCCGAGTCCGGCGACGATGGCGGGGACGTCCTGGCGGCGGGCCCTCGTCAGCGCGAGCCGGGATATGGACACGACCATGGTCGCGAGCGCGACAATGGTGCTGACCCACATGACCGTGCTGGTGACGGCCAGCACGACGAGGGTCGGGTCGGGGTGTTCGGCGAGCATGGCGGCATCCCTTTCCGGGAAACGACGAAGGCCTCCAGCGGTCACTGGAGGCCTTCGCTCGGTGGGCAACAAAAAAGGCCCCGATCGCGTGATCGGAGCCAAGATCGACTGTTGCAGATTCTACCTGCGTGGAAAACCATCCCACGCGGCCCGAGAACGTGTCAAATTGCCTGGTGGAACGCATGCTGCGCGCTGGGTGGCCCGCGTCGATTTTTGCGCGACCAAAACTCGCAGCTCACGGGCTCGCGAGAAGGTGGTCGAGCCACGGTATCTTCGCCGCAGGCCGTTGACGTGCGGTTCTTCCGTGCCGTGTGTCGGGCACACGACAGTCGGCGCGACCGGTCAAAGTGACCGGTCAGCGTGCGGGAACAAGCGAGGCTACTCGCGGCGCGCTGTCGCCCGCGGAGACGTTGAACAGGTTCGGGCCGGCGGCCGTGCCGTTGATGGCCACGAAGCGGACGTCGGGATAGCGGGCCGCCGCGGCGGTTGCGGCGGCCACCTGGTGCCGGCCGACGGCGACGATGATGCCGCAGCGCTGCTGGACCTGGGTGGCAACGAACTGGGCCGCGCGGGCCTCGGTCTGCTCACCCGACACCTCCAGGAATGACACGCGAACCTTCGTCTGCAGGGACACCTGCTGCAGGCCGTCCCACACTTGCTTGGTCTCCGGCTCGGCCATCCCTTGATCCCCAGTGAGCAGGCAGACGTCGTAGTCGCGATATTCACGAGCCCGGGGTTGTTCGGCCGGCTGCGGGCCGGGATAGGCGAACCATGCGACAACGGCGAGCACCACGCCCAGCGCCGCGATGCCGATCCAACTCCAGCGCTCTACGCTCACTGTTCCCCCGTTCGTTGAGCTGGTACCGAGGGACGATAGTGGGTGATCGCCCG
>NZ_QJUG01000008.1 GCF_003426775.1 Allorhizocola rhizosphaerae
CGCGGGCGATTGCCCCGGCCGTCAGCGGCGGTGGGCGGCCAGGCCCGGCCGCCGGTTGGTGGGGAGTGCGGGTGGTGAGCCCGGCCGTCAGCGGCGGTGGGCGGCGAGGCCGGCCGCCGGTTGGTGGGGAGTGCGGGTGGTGAGCCCGGCCGTCAGCGGCGGTGCACGACGCCGTGGGGCTGGGCGCAGTGCTTCTCGGTGATCGGTGTGCTGTCGTGTTCGGAGCAGTGGTCGACCTGCAGTGTGGCGTGGTGGATGTGAAAGTCGTCGGCCAGCAGGCGTTCCAGCCCGACCCGCACCGCGTGGCAGTCGGCCTGCTCGTTGACCAGCACGTGCGCCGACAGGGCCGGCTGCCCGGAGGTGATCAGCCACAGGTGCAGGTCGTGCACCTCGACCACGGCGCGGTCGTCGAGCAGTCGCTGGCCCACCTCGTCCGGGTCCAGCCCCGCGGGTGCGGCCTCCAGCAGGATGCGGGTGGAGTCGCGCAGCAGCTGCCAGCCTGCCCGGAGCATGAGCACCACGACGATGAGCGTGGCGATGGCGTCGGCCCGGTTGAATCCGGTCAGTGCGACGGCGGCACCGGCGGCCACGGCCGCCAGTGAGGCGAACGCGTCCATGAGCACGTGCTGGTATGCGCCCTGCACGTTGAGGCTCGTGCGGTTGGCCTTGCCGATGGCCCATGCCGCGAGCGCGTTGATGCCCAGGCCCGCGAGGCCGGTGACAATCACGATCCAGCCGGTCACCTGTGGCGGGGCGATGAGCCGCTGCACCGCCTCGTAGGCCAGCCACGCCGCGAGCACCAGCAGGCTCACGCCGTTGAGTTGGGCCGACAGGATTTCGGCGCGCTTGAGCCCGTAGGTGTAGGAGCCCTTGGCAGGCTTGGCGGCAAGGCGCATGGCCACCAGTGCGAGCGCGATCGCGGCCGCGTCGGTGAGCATGTGTGCGGCATCGGAAATCAGCGCCAGCGACCGGGCCGCGATGCCCGCGCCCACCTCGACGGCCATGAATGCACCGATCGCGATGAGCGCCACGGCCAGCCAGCGTCGATCGGCGTGGTGGTCGATGCCGTGGTCGTGGTCATGCATCAGTGGTCCTCGTGGTGCGGGTCGACCGCCAGCACGACGCCCAGCAGGTCGCCCAGGGCGTGGGCCAGGCGCGGGTCGGCGAGCTCGTAGCGCGAGCGCCTGCCCTCGGGCACCGACACGACCAATCCGCACCCGCGAAGGCAGGCCAGATGATTGGAGAGGTTTTGCCGGGACACACTGAGCAGGTCGGCCAGCTCCGCGGGATAGGCGGGGCCCTCGCGCAGGGCAAGCAGGAGCCGTGCGCGCGTGGGATCGGACAGCGCGTGCCCGAACCGTGCCAGCACCTGCCCGTTCGTTGCGACCTGGAGCGTCTTCACCCGGCAAACAATACAGGTTTGACTGAATTCACCCAAATATGAACATGACAACGGTTCCCAGAATCACCGCACGGCTACGAGATCGAGGCACAGACGATCGCCGAGATCGCGAGGTTGGCGGCCGACGAGACCCAGACCGCCGGGTGCGACTCGGTGTCGACCAGCATCTCGCCGAGCCGCCCGGGGGTCAGCACATCGACGATCCAGAACGCGGCGGCCTTGAGCGCCAGGCCCAGCAGCCCGAACGCGACGGTCGAAATGAGCCCGACGGTCAGGTCGGAATAGGTGGTCAGGATGGACGTGAAGACGATCCCACCGGTACCGAGTAAAGAAGAGGAAAGATAGAGGGCCGCGTTGCGGTTGCGGTCCACCCAGATCTGCTGCCGCAGCGCTCCGGGCGTCAGGATGTCGACCAGAACGAAGCCAAGCAGCAGGAGCACCAGCCCGACCGCCGCGAAGATCGTGGCGTTGACCATGCCCGGGAGAATGTCGCTCATAAGGCGGGAACGTTACCGGAACCTGTCAAGTCAGAAGACTGCTTTCCGACCGCTCAAAATTTTTTCGGCCCGGCGTGAATATCCGCCGCCGATGTGGGGTAGCCCCCGTGGTCCCTTCCAGAAGCTCGAAAGGCATGCAGGCGTGTTTACCTCCTTGTTGATCCCGGCTGCTCAGCTTGACGACTCCCAACTGCGCCAGGAGCTCGTCACCACCCATCAGGTGGAAGCGGCCGTGCGAGATCATTGCCTGCCCGAGCAGCGAGCCGTGCTCCAGGCCCGCCTGGCCGACCTGGACGCGGAATATCTGCGCAGGTATCCAGACGCCAGGGCTAAATGGCCTTGGTAATGGGTAGCCGGGGGGCATGAGCAACCATCAGAGCCTGCGCGTGGCGCTGGTGGCACCGCCTTACTTCAGCGTGCCGCCAGCCGCCTACGGCGGGGTGGAGGCGGTCGTCGCCGATCTGGCCGATGCGCTCGTGGAGCGCGGTCACAGGGTCACGCTCATCGGGGCGGGGCAATGCCACACGCGAGCGCGGTACCTGCCGGTCTGGGAGAAAACCATTCCCGAAGGCCTGGGGCATCCGCTGCCCGAGGTGCTGCACGCGGCCGCGAGCCTGCGGGCCGTGCAGCAGCTCGCGTGCGCCGATGGGCTGGACGTCGTGCATGATCACACGTTGGCGGGCCCGCTCAACGCGCCCGCGTACGGCGCGCTGCGCCTGCCCACGGTCGTCACCATGCACGGGCCGGTCGACCCGGCGCGGCAGCGGCTCTTCGCCCTGCTCGGCCGGGACGTGCACCTGGTCGCGATCAGCGACCGGCAGCGCCACCTGGCGCCCGGCCTCAACTGGGTCGGCACCGTGCACAACGCGTTGCGCGTGCAGACCTGGCCGTTCCGCGCGTCCAAAGAGGACTATGCGCTGTTTCTCGGCCGGTTCGACCCGGACAAGGGCCCGCATCTCGCGCTGGACGCCGCGCACGAGGCCGGTTTGCCGCTCGTGCTGGCGGGCAAGTGCGCAGAGCCGCGCGAGCGGGCCTACTTCGAGCGCGAGATCCGGCCCCGGCTCGGCGCCCGCGACACCTACGTGGGTGAGGCCGACGCCGTGGCCAAGCGCGAACTCCTGGCCGGGGCGCGCTGCCTGCTGTTCCCCGTGCAATGGGAGGAACCGTTCGGCATGGTGATGATCGAGGCGATGGCGTGCGGGACGCCGGTCGTGGCGCTGCGTGCCGGGTCGGTGCCCGAGGTCGTGGTGGACGGCGTCACCGGATTCGTGCTCGACGATCCGTCCGAGCTTGTTCCGGCTTTGCAGCGGGTTGGCGAGATCAACCCGCACGCGTGCCGCTGGCACGTCGTGGAGAACTTCTCGGCCGAGCAGCTGGCCGTCGGTTACGAGGCCGCCTACGGAACAGCGATGAGTTTCGCGGGCCGGCATCGTCTAACCGAGCATGAATACGTACTTGCCAGGTTCTGACGGATACGAAGCACACCGCAAGCCGCTGCGCGCCGACCTTGACCCGCGCCCGGCGATGGTGGTCGAGGCGTTCAACGCACAGGATGTGCGCCGGGCCGTGCTGACGGCCCGGGGGGCGGGCCTGCCGTTCGCGGTGCAGTCGACCGGGCACGGCACCCACGTGGCGGCCGACGGCGCGCTGCTGTTGAAGACGTCGGCCATGGGGACCGTGCTGGTCGATCCGGTGCGGCGCGTGGCGCGGGTGGGTGCCGGTGCCCGGTGGGGTGCGGTGCTTGAGGCGGCTGCGCCGTTCGGGTTGGCCCCGCTTTCGGGGTCGTCCAAGGACGTGGGCGTGGTCGGGTATACCGTGGGTGGGGGCATGGGGTGGCTGGCCCGCAGGCACGGGTTTGCCGCCGACAGTGTGCTGCGGGCGGAGGTCGTGCTCGCCGACGGGCGCGTCGTCGTGGCCGGGCGTGACCAATACCCCGATCTGTTCTGGGCGCTGATGGGCGGCGGCGGCAACTACGGTGTCGTGACGGCCCTCGAATTCCAGCTCTTTGAAATTCCTTCTGTCGTTGCCGGTACCGTGTCCTTCTCGCGCGACAACGCCGCCGAAACCCTTGCGGCGTATAGCGACTGGGCTGCCGGCGTGCCTGACTCGATGAGCACTGCCGTCGTGCTGCGCGGCGACGAGCTGGTCATCAAGGCCATGTATACGGGCCCGGCCGCCTCAGCCAAGCGGCTGCTGCGTCCACTGTGGAGGGTGGCCGGTCGTCCGGTGGCGTCGGACATGCGCCAGATGCGTTACGCGGACGCGGCGATGGGCGGCACCGCGGCCCGCTACTTCGACTACTTCAAGGCGGTGCCCACGTCGCTGGCCGATATCACGGACGCGACCGTGGAGGTGCGGCACTGGGCGGGCGCCATGTCGGCTTCGCAGAGCGCGGTCGGGCATCGCACCATGCCGTTCTCCGTCATCGTGGACAACGCCGCATCCGCGTCGGCGGTGGGGCTCAGCGGTGAGGGCGGCGCGTTCCTGAACTTCCTCGGCGACCCGACGCAGACCCGCAGGGCCTACACCGCCGACAACTATCGCCGGCTCGTGGCGGCCAAGCGGTTCTACGACCCGGACAACTTCTTCGGCATGACCCACAACATCGATCCGCGCACTACCGCACAAGAAACGCGCGCAGCACGGTCTGTGTCGCGTGGCTTGCGTGCCGGCCGGAGGCCGCGGCTCGCAGCGACACCGCACCCGGTGGCAGCGTGACGGTCCGGCCCGTGACGACCGTCCAGGTACGACCGTCGTCAAAGGACAGTTCGAGCGAGTCCAGGCGACCCCCGTCCACGTTGATGTCAAGGCGGATCGGGACACCGGACGGGAGCGTGTTGCGCTCATCGACCGGTGCGCTGATGGCGATGTCCACAAGCGACTCCGGGTCGGTGAAGGTCCAGCTGGATTCGACCCGGCTCGAAATCGCGAGCAGGCCGGGGCGCGGTTGCACCACGCGGTCGAGCCGGAAGGTTGCCGGGCCCTTGGGCACCGTGACGCTGCCGAACGCCTCGGTGCCCTCGGCGATGCGGATTCCGTTGCGGTACAGGGCATATGCGCGATGGTCCAACGTGTGCCCCGACAGCGAGCCCGTGTTGGGCCCGTCCGCGAGGTCGTCCATGCCGAACTGCAGCTGCGTCGGAGTGCGGAAGACACCCACCCGGGTGCGCAGCGGCGCCGTGAGCCAGCTGTGGGTGCGGGTCAGCTCCGGCTGGCAGTAGGAGCCGACGCCCTCGCCCTCCGGCGTGGCCAGGTTGACGCACTGATGCCAGTGCCAGCTCCGGTCGGTGGTGACGTATTCGTGCCGGTGCGTGGGCGCGGGCGGTACCCCCTGAAAAATGGCGACACTGACCGGATTGATCTCGGTGTAGGCGAAGCGCCCGTCCGAAAAGTCCAGCCGCGGCCCGGCGGTGCGATAGGTGGTGGACACGGCGGTCAGGTCGCGCCGCCGCGCGGAATAGGCCGGCGAGTCGGGAAAGGACGGCCCGGCGAACAGCAGGTCGTATGTTGACGAGACGCCGTTGAGCCGCCACTTGGACGAAAGCTCCAGGCGCCCGTTGCGTGGGGCACGGGTGGGCGACACGAAAAGCTTGCCCTCGATGACATCCTGCGCGCTGGTGGCGTAGCCCAGCGCGAACTGGTCATCGTCGCGATCCGTTGCCGCCACGAACATCTGGACGTCCACCGGGGTAGTCTCCTCGCCCTCAACGGTCGCCGAGACGGGCTTGGCCGTGCGTGCGTCGAGCACCACCTCGGTGTCGGCGAACACCGCCGTCTCCGCGACGGTCACGATGGACACGGACGTGACCACCGGATCGTCGTCCGGGTCGGGGATGCCCTCCTCGACCGTCGGGACCGCCGCCGTGACGGCGTAAAACCCCGGCGGCACGCGAACCGTCGCGGCGCCGTCGACCAGCAGCACCGGGTCGGGCGGGCCCGCCGAGATCTCGCGCAGGTTGATGACCGTGGCCAGGGTCTCCACTTTGGACGACCCGAGCCGGTCGTTGGCACGGATGTGCAGCAGGTGTTTCGCCGGCTCCTTGAACCAGCCCACGGGCACGCGCAGTCCACCGGCCCGGACCGCGCCGCCGTTTTGCGTGACGTCCGCTGACACGACCGCTGTGGCGCTTGCCCCGGCAGGGATGGTCAGCCGGGCCGGGGCGGCCGTGACCGTTTCGGTGCGCAGATCGACAGTCACGGTGGTTTGACCGGTGTTGCGCAGCGTGAGCTCCTGCTGCCTTATGCCCGTAGGCGGGTAGGGCACGAACCCCAGGCCGATAGCGGGCCGCTGTGCGATGATCGTCTGGTCGATGACGCGGGCCAGGTCGAGCCGCCCGGCGCCCGTGTCGAAGACCGCGCCCACTTGGTCGGCCGTGCCCATGAGCGCGGATTTGAGCATCGCACCGGTCCACTGTGGACGGTGCTGCGCCAGCAGGGCCGCGCCGCCCGCCACGTGCGGTGCGGCCATGGACGTGCCGCTGAGGCGGGTGTAGTGCCTGCCCAACGGCCGGCCCAGCGCGGTGTCACGGGCTCGCGCGCCGACGATGTCCACACCCGGCGCGACGATGTCGGGCTTGATGGCGTAGTCACCCGTGCGCGGCCCACGGCTGGAGAAGTCGGCGAGCCGGTCTCGGCTGTCCACTGCGCCAACGGTAAGGGCCTCGTCGGCGGCGCCCGGTGCGCCGACGGTGCTCGCGCCCGGCCCGCGATTGCCCGCGCTCGCGATGAACAGCGTGCCCGCCTTGGACAGCTCGTTGACCGCGCGGCTGAGCGGGTCCTGCCCGGTGCTTGGCGTGTCTGAGCTCAGGCTCAGGTTGACCACCTGGGCACCGCGTGTCACCGCCCATTCGATGCCCTCGATGACGTCGGAGAGCGTGCCCGTGCCGTCGTCGCCCAAGACCTTGGCGGACAGCAGGGTCGCGCCCGGCGCCACGCCCCTGCGCCCGGCGGCGATCGAGGCGACGTGCGTGCCGTGGCCATACAGGTCCGCGACGGTCGGACTGTCGGTGAAGTTGGCCGACTCGGCGACCCGCCCGGCGAGGTCGGGATGGGTGGCGTCGATGCCGGTGTCGAGGACGGCGACGCGAACCCCTTGCCCGGTAAGCCCTCCGGGCCACGCTGCCGGGGCTTCGATCTGCTCGATGTTGCCCGGTGTCTGGTCTATGCGGTCGGCACGCACCGGCGCGTCAAGCCAGACATCCTCGTGGAGGAGCCTGTTAGACAGGGTCGCGCGGGCGCGGCCGTTGGTGATGACGGGCACCGCGCCGTCGCCGTAGCGGGCAAGCACGCTGATGTCGAACAGTTGCGGGTCGAGGCGCTTGCCGATCAGATGGGCCACATCGCTTGGCACGACCCGGATCGCGCCGCCGATGCGAGTCGTCTGGAACGACACGCCCGACCGCTTCGATTCGATCGCCACCCGGCCGGCGCGCAGCATCACCCGGTCGCCGGTGATGAGCGTGACCGTGGTCGATGGGCCGGCGGGGGAGGGGCGGTCCGCCGCGCTCGCCGAGGCCGGTGGGGTCAGGGTGATCAGCAGCAACACGGCAAGCAGGCGCTTCATCGCATCCACCTGGGGGATCGAAGTTCGTCAGCGGACTGCCATTCAGCATGGTGGCGGCGGCCGCGCTCGTCAACGCTGCTTGCGGCCTAGCTCGCATGCCAGATGCGGTTGGCGGTCAGCCCACCACGCGGGCGGCCCGGCCCATGGTTGGCAGGCTCCCCGCGTCTGGTACAACAGCGCGGGAGTCGCCTTCGTTCAGCCATGCTGAGTGTCTGGCCGGCTGCTCAGCAATAAGCCGGAGCGCTAGCCGCGTGCGTCAATGACGGCCCGCATCGCCGACGCGAAGGCGACGACGGCCGGGTGAGTGGCTCCGCCCTGGCGGTATGCGATCCGCGTCCGGCGCCGCACGGGCAGCGGCGTCAGCCGCACGCCCTTGGGCGGGTGCTCGGTGGCGAGCTCGGGCACGAGCGACACGCCCTGCCCGGCGGCGACCAGGGCGAGCACGGTGGCGAAGTCGTCGGCGTGGTGCCGGGCCCTCGGCACGAAGCCCGCCGAGCGGCACACGTGCAGCGTCATGGTGTGGCACAGCGTGCCGGGCGTGGCCAGAATCCAAAGGGCGTCACGGAAATCGCCGAGTGCGCCGGAGTCTTGCGCGGCCAGATAGACGGTCTCCTCCAGCAGCGGCACGGAGTCCAGGCGGGAGTCCGGCGGGTCGGGCGCGACGTCGTAATCCTGCAGCAGCCCCACGTCCAGCCGGCGCTCGCGCAGCGCGCCCGGCACGCCGACCGGGTCGAGCTCGGTCACCATCAGTTCCAGCCCCGGGTGATCGCGGCCGAGTGCGACCAGCGCCGCGGGCAGCAGCGTGCGCACAGCGGTCGGGAAGGCGCCGATGCGCAGCGGGCCGGACAGCGTGGCCATCGAGGCGAGCGCGGCCGACGTCTGCTCCAGCGCGGCGATCACGACCTCGGCGTGCTGCACGAGCATGCGCCCGGCCGCGGTCAGCCTGACTCGGCGGCCGGTGCGCTCCAGTAGGGGCATGCGCGCCTCGCGCTCCAATATGGACAGTTGCTGGGACACGGCCGACGGGGTGTAGTTGTGCGCCTGCGCCACGGCCGCGATGGTGCCGAGGCGGGACAGGTCGCACAGCAGGCGCAATCGATGCACGTCGAGCATTAGCTCAGCTTACGCTCGGGATGAGAAATGTGAACTGGACCTTACGGTCGTGCGGGCTGGACGCTGGAGGCATGTTGCATGTCCCTCTCATCACCCCTTTCGATGCCACGGGCGCCGTGGCCTACGACGCGCTTGAGGCGCTGGCAAACGAGGTCTTGGCGTCGGGCGCGGCGGGAATCGTGGCGCTGGGCACGACCGCCGAGCCGGGCTCGCTGAGCGACTCGGAGAAGCGGACCGTGGTTGACCTCATCGCGGGCGTGTGCGTGTCGCGGCGCGCACACCTGATCGTCGGCGCGGGCGTGGAGCATGCCGATGCCACTGCCGCTCTCGCCCTGGTGCCACCGTTTGTGCGTCCGGGCGAGGCGGGTGTCATCGCGTACTTCGATGCGCTCGCGGAGGCTAGCCCGGTACCGCTAATCATTTATCACGTCCCATATCGGACAGGGCAGCCGCTCTCGGCGGCCGCGATCCGCCGCCTGGCGGAAATCCCCGGCGTGGTGGGCATGAAGTACGCCCCCGGTGGGATCGACGCCGACACCATCGCGCTGCTGGCCGACCCGCCTTTCCAGATGCTCTGCGGAGACGACCTCTTCCTGGCGCCCATGCTCGCGCTCGGCGCGCATGGCGGCATCCTCGCGTCCGCGCACATTGCCACGGCCCAATTCGCCGAGCTCGTCAGCGCGCCGTCGCGGGAGCTTGGGCACCGGCTGGCGCGGCTGTCGAGTGCGCTGTTCGCCGAGCCCAATCCCACGGTCATCAAGGGCGTGCTGCACGCGCAGGGCCGCATCCCCACCCCCGACGTCCGGCTGCCCCTCCTGCCGGCCGCGAAAAGCAACTTGACCCTCCCGCTGCGGGAGTCTTTAGCGTCGAGCACATGAAAGTGAAGGTCCACGAAACCATCTCCGGCATGCGGCGGCTGATCGGCCTGCCGCTCGACCAGCGCCCGGCCGCGCTGCGCGACCTGCTCCAGCCGATGTACGCCCACGTTCCCGTCCCCGGCGACCCGGTCGACCTGCACCATGGGGGTGGCGGATTCCGCGTGGACCAGGACGACGCACGATACGGGCCCGCGCTGGATCGCCTGTCCGGCATCGAGGAGCGCATCGAGTCGGCCCTGCACCGCGCGGCCGACGCCCTGGCTCACGTCAAGCTGCCGGAACAGGTCCAGGTCCTGCTCGTCCTCGGAAACCCGGACGACAGCCACCTCATGACCACAGCCGGTGGCTACTACGGCATGGGCAGCGTGCCCGGCTGGATCTATCTGCTGGCGTGGCCAAGCGACGAGGTCGTCAACCGCATCGAGCACTGCGCGGTGCACGAGTTCCACCACCAGGCGCGCTACAGCAACGTGACGTGGGATCCCGTGCACGTCACGGTCGGCGAGCACGTGGTGGCCGAGGGCCTGGCGGAGGCGTTTGTGCGTGAGCTGTCCGGGCCGCAGGCGATGGGCCCGTGGTCGGGCATGGTCACGGGCGAGGCATTCGACCGGGCCTATGAAATCACCACGCGCGACATCTGGCTGGAAGGCATGCAGCACACACTGTCCTATGTGCTCGGTGACACGTCCGCGCGCAAGTTCGGGCGGGACCCACGCGGGATCCCGGACATGGCGGGCTACGCCGTGGGCCTGCACCTCGTCGACGCCCACCTGGCCGCTTCGGGCCTCACCGCCGCAGCCAGCACAGCCCTACCCAGCAAGGAAATCCTCGCCGCCACCCTGTCCCGTTGATCATGAACTTACGTCCATGTTCGGCGCGGCGTGTGGTTGCGTTAACTTCATGATCAGCCTGGGCTCCGCCACCACGGTGGCGGAGCCCAGGCTGACGTGATCGGGTCAGGCGTCCCGTCTGACCAGCAGTGCCCCGCCGGCCAGCAGGCAGCCTACCGACCAGACGGCGAGCACGCCGAGTCCTTTCCACGGTGCGATGGGCAGTTCGGTCAGGTGTTTGGTGGCCTGGATGGTCAGGCCGGCCGTCATGGGCCCGAGCTTTGTCAGGTACCGCTGCCACTTCTCGTCCGAAACCGCCTGGGCCATGATGGGAAACAGATACAGCAGGCCGAGCACGGCACCAATCGCCGCGGCCGAGTGGCGCACCGCGGTGGCCACGCCCAGGGCGAGCAGCGCGACGAGCGTGAGATAGAGCACCGAGCCGACCGCAGCGCGGACCGCCCCACCGTCGTCCATGGACAGTGCCGGCAAACCGTTGCGGCGCAAGAGGGGGCGGGTCGCGAGCAGGCTGCCCGCGACGGCGGCGGCCGAGGCCGCCACGATGACCGCGCTCACCACGACGGCTTTGGCGACGAGCACGACGCCGCGCCGGGGCACTGCGGTGAGCGTGATCCGGTGCATCCCCGTGCCGTACTCCCCGCCGATCACCAGCACGGCCAGGATCGCCGCGACGGCCTGGCCCAGTTGCACGCCGGTCAGGGCGAGCCTGGCCGGGTCCACGTCGCATCCGCCCCAGCGGCACGTGGTGCCGGCGACCGCGGCCGCACTGACCGCGACGGTCGCCACGACCACCGCGAGCAGCAGCCAGATCGTGCCGGGCGAGGTGCGCAGCTTCGTCCACTCCGACCGCAGCGCCCCAATCATGCGTCCCTCCGGCGCAAGAAGCAGGCGGCTGCAACGAGGGCTGCCACGGCCCACCCGGCGAGCACGGCGCCCCCGGCCAAGGGCGACAACGGGAAGTATCCGTCGACCGGGAGGTAAAGGTTGGCGACCTGTTCGTACTCAACAAGGCTCTGCTGCATCGAAAACGCCGCCGCAGGGGCGATCCGCAGCAGCCACTGGCCGGCCGTCGGCGGAAGCACGCTCATCACCAGCAGGTAGGGCAGCGCGGTGGTGACGATCGCCACGGTGACGGCGGTCGTGCCGCGCCGCAGCAGCGCACCGAGCCCGACCGCCAGCATCGCGGTCACGCCGAGCAAAACCCCGGTGCCCACGATGACCCGCAGCTCGGTCGCGGTCGACGCGAGATGCACATAGGCCCCGTTGTCCCGCAATACCTTCTGGCCCAGCGTGATGACCACCGCGGCGGCGAGGACACCGACCACAAACGACACCGCCCCGACCACCGCCGCCTTCGCGACCAACACGCGGCCCCGGCGCGGGCTCGCGGCAAGCGTCGTGCGCATCATGCCGCGGCGGTACTCGGCGGTGACGAACATCGTCGAGATCACCACTACCATGATCAGCCCGGCGAACGTGCCCAGCAATGTGTCGGAGATGCTGGCGCCGATGCCGGCCGGACCGCCGACCGCGGGGGCGATGTCGCCGGTGCCGGTGATGGTGAACACGCCCTCGCCGGTCTCCTCGAACCCGCCCAGCTCATCGGCGTACTTGTTGGCGGGGCCGCCGATCCTGGTGCCGGTCAACGATCCCACCGGCGTCACGTGGTCGAAGACCGCCGTGGCCATGGTCGGCCCGCCGTAGGAGCCGAACGACCCGAGCGACTCATTGGCCCCCTCGGCATGCTGCGGGGAGGTGACGAACAGGCCGATCTGCACGGTCTGGGGCAGCCCGGCGAGAGTGACGGTGCCGACGGTGGTCCAGGTGGTGCCGTCGGCCGACTCCTCAGCCGTGATTTTTTCTTTGGTACGGGTCAGCCTTAGCCAGCGCGCCGACCCCGGCGGGCCGGGCTTGCCGGCCTTGTCGTGCACGAAGTTGTGTTGCAGCCGCACGCCGTGTGCGCCGGTGAGCATGACAGCGGCGTAGGCCGATCCCTGCGTGGTGCCGTCCTTGATGAGCAGGCCCGCCTTCGCCCACGGCGCCACGCCCTCGCGCATCTTGTCGTCGTTGGGGCCGGGCGGCAGCATGCCGGTCATCGAGGCCACGCGCGCCGTGATGCTGCCGTCGCCGCTCAGCGGCCGGTGGACAAACATGAAGCCGTCGCTCACCTCCTGCCCCTCCGGCCCGACCGGCAGCACGCACTCCGAGCCCGAGCCGGGCTGGCCGCACGAGCCCTGGATCCCCGGCAGCAGCCCGAACGCCACGATCAGGACACCGCCGATCGCCATGCCGATCACCCAGCCGGGTACGGTGCGAAACTTCGTCCACTCCGCCTGAATAAGCGCCCTCATCGCGATACCGCCTTGAACTCCACGGCGTCGCGGGTCAGCTCAAGATAGGCCTCTTCGAGCGTGGCCCGGTGCGCGGACACCTCCGAAAACCCGATCCCGTTCGCGTTCATCAGCGCCACCACCGCATCGGTGGCCAGCCCGGAGACGCTCAGCACGCCAACGCCGGCCGCCGCCACGGTCCCGCCCGCGTCGGCCAGAACCGTTGCTGCCCTTGCCGAATCGGTGCGCAACGTGACCCGCCCGTTGGCCGTGGCGGCCAGCAGTTGCACGACGCTCGCGTCGGCGATGACCCGGCCGCGCCCGACCACCACGACATGGTCGGCGGTATCCTGCAGTTCGCTCATCAGATGGCTGGAAACCAGGACCGCACGCCCTTGGGCGGCAAGGGTTTTGAGGAAGCCACGCATCCAGATGATGCCTTCGGGATCCATGCCGTTGAACGGCTCGTCCAGCACGAGCACCGGCGGGTCGCCCAGCAGCGCGGCCGCGAGGCCGAGCCGTTGGCGCATGCCGAGGGAGAATCCGCCGGCCCGGCGCCGGGCCACGGTCGTCAGGCCCGCGCCCTCGAGCACCTCGTCGACCCGGCGGGCGGTCAGGCCCTGCGAGTGGGCCAGCCACAACAGGTGGTTGCGTGCGGTCCGGCTGGGCTGCAACGCACCCGCGTCCAGCAGGGAACCGACGTGGCACAGCGGGCGGCGCAGGGCGCGGTACGGCTGGCCGCCGATGAGCGCGGTCCCCGAGTCGGGTGCGTCCAGGCCGAGGATCACCCGCATGGTGGTGGTCTTGCCCGCGCCGTTGGGGCCGACGAACCCCGTGACTCGGCCGGGCTGGACGGTGAAGGACATGCCGTCGAGCGCGACGGTGCGCCCGAAGCGCTTGCGCAATCCGTCGACGGCGATGATCGTCTTGTTCATGTTTTCGTTTGTACGCGGCGGGCGGTGTCAGCACGGTGTCGCCGGATGACACCTCGCTGACACCTTTCACCTGGCATCTTTGGTGGGTGCGTGTGCTTGTCGTGGAGGACTTCGAGATCCTGGCCCGGACCATCGCCACCGGTCTGCGCCGTGAAGGCATGGCGGTGGATGTGGTGCTCGACGGCGACGGCGCGCTCGAGCGCGTGACGACCACCCGATATGACGTGGTGGTGCTGGATCGCGACATTCCGGGCGTTCACGGCGATGAGGTGTGCCGGCGGATAGCCTTCGACCACGGCGGGCACAGCCGGGTGCTGATGCTCACGGCGGCCGGCACGGTGCGGCAGCGGATCGACGGCCTGGGTCTTGGCGCCGACGATTACCTGCCCAAGCCGTTCGACTTCGATGAGCTGGTCGCCCGCATCCGCGCGCTCGGCAGGCGCAGCACGGCGGCGTTGCCGCCGATTCTGCAGCGCGCAGACCTGACGCTGGATCCCACCCGCCGCGTCGCGACCCGGGCCGGGCTCCGGCTTGACTTGAGCCCCAAGGAGTTCGCCGTCCTGGAGTGCCTGCTGGCCGCGGACGGGCGGCTGGTGTCCACCGAGGAGTTGCTGGAACGGGTGTGGGACGAGGCGGCAGACCCGTTCACCACGGCGGTCAAGACCACCGTCAAGCGCTTGCGCGCCAAACTCGGCGAACCTCCGATCATCCATACCGTGCGCGAGGCCGGTTACCGGATCGGAGAGCCGTGATGCCGCGGCTCGCGCTGCGTTCCCAACTGACCCTGCTCTATGCGGTCCCCTTCCTCCTGTCCGGGGTGGCGCTGGTCGCCGTCCCGATCCTGCAGACCAGCGAGTCGGCGCCCGCCGGGCCACTGGACGGCTCCTGGTCGCCCCCTCCCGGCGGCACACACGTCGAGGAGTCCACCACCGACCTGGCCCCGGTGCTGACCGCCACCGCCGTGGGCCTGGCCGTCATGGTGGTGGTGGCGGTCGTGCTCGGCTGGCTCATCGCCGGGAGGTTCCTGCGCCCACTGCGCACCATCACCGCCACCGCACGCGACATCTCCGCCAACAACCTGCACCGGCGGCTGGGCCGCACCGGGCACAACGACGAGTTCACGGTGCTCGCGGCGACCCTGGACGACCTTTTCGAGCGGCTCGAAGCCTCCTTCGAGTCGCAACGGCACTTCGTCGCCAACGCCTCGCACGAATTGCGCACCCCGCTGACCGCCGAGCGCACCCTCCTTCAGGTGGCGTTGGCCGACCCGGACGGCAACGCCGACACGCTACGCGCGGTGTGCCGCGAGGTGCTGGCGCTCGGTGAGTCGCAGGAACGGCTCATCAACGCCCTGCTCACCCTGGCGAGCAGCGAGCAGGGCGTCGAGCGGCGCGAGCCGTTCGACCTGGCCGCCATTGCCGGCGCCGTCGTGAATGGACGGTTGAACGAGGCGCGGCGGCGCGGCGTCCGGGTCCATACCGATCTGGCGCCCGCGCACACGGCCGGTGACCACAGCCTCGTGGAGAGTTTGGTGGCCAATCTCGTGGACAACGCCTTGCGGCACAACGTGCCCGGGGGAAGCGTCGAGGTGAGCACGTTTGGTGGCCTCGGACAGGCTCGCCTGCGGGTGCGCAACACCGGCCCGGTGGTACCGGCCGGTGCCCTCGCGCAACTCTTCCAGCCCTTCCAACGTCTTGGCGCCCAACGCCTGCGGCACACCGACGGGCACGGCCTGGGCCTGGCCATCGTGCGTGCCATCGCCAACGCGCACGGCGCGACGCTGACCCCGCGGGCCCGCCCCGATGGCGGGCTCGACATCGAGGTCTGCTTCTTCCGCTAGGGAGTCAACGGAACAGATGGGCGTGCTCGGCCGCCCAGTCCACAAGCGACAGCGCCGGCCGGCCCGTGATCTGCTCGACGGTCGGCAGCACGGTCCAGGCCGCCTCCGGCGGATTGCCGTGCGCCATCACGAAAAACTCGATGACCTCCGGCGGCAGGCCCTCGGCCGCCCACTTCGCCCGCGCCTCGGCCTCCGACAGCTCCACGAACTCGATCGGTTCGCCGATCGCCGCCGCGATCGCGGCCTCCTTGTCCGGCACGGGCAGCGAAAGGTCGCCCGCCACCACCTCGACGCGCTCCGGAAGACGGGCGTTTTGGGGGTCGCGCGAGAGGGCACGCACGGCGTGCCCGCCCGCGACAAGGTGCTTCACGACGTTGCGGCCGACATTTCCGGTGGCTCCGGTAACAAGGATCGTCATGCCCGCAACGTCAGGGGTCTATTAGGAACGGTTTGCTCCTAAGCGTGCTCAGACCCCGATCTTTTTCCACGGTCCCCAGATGGCGAACGTCATGCCCGCGCCCGCCTGGATGTTGACGAACAGGGTGTGCCCGTCCGGGCTGAACGTCGAACCGGCGAACTCGTCGTTGGACCGGTCCGCCCCGCCGCTGCTGCGCAGCCGGTTCAGCGCGATGTTGAACAGCCGCCCGTTGCGCGTCAGCCCACGCACGTAGTTGTCGTTCACGTTGTCCTCGCACACCACCAACGTCCCGCGCGGCGACGTGGTGATGTTGTCGGGCAGGTCCAGCGTATCCGGACCCGGCGACTGATAGGCCAGCTTCAGCGTGCGTGAGCGGATGTGGTAGGCCCAAATCTGGCCGCTGCCGTTTCCGTATCCGTCGGCGATCGGGCCCGGCCCGGCCTCCGGCGCGCCTCCGCCCTGGGTCGAGGTGAAGTACACGACGCCGTCCTCGTAGACCGCGCCCTCCAGCCGCGAGAAATGCGCGGCGCCAAGCGAACGGCCCTGGTTGCCCACATGGGTCAGCGCCTGATCGTTCGTGGTGGGCGCGGGTTGGCCCGGTGTGTAAGGAAAACTGGGCGCCGGATCGTCGATGTCCACCCACTCGACCCGGTAGCGCGCATCGGGCTCCTGCTGGGCGGCCAGCTCCGCGTTGGGCATGCCGCGCACGGCGAGCATCTGCAACCGGCCCCCGTCCTCCAGTCTGCCCGCCCGCATCGGGTGGCGCTTCGGCCGGTACCGATAAAATCCTGAAGCGAATCCGAAGTTGTCCTCGGTCAGGTAGAGATCGCCCTCCCGTGGGTCGAAGGCCACGGATTCGTGGGCGAACCGCCCGGCCGCGGTGATCGGCTGGCGATCCGACTGTCCACTGGCGGGCACCTCGAAGATGAACCCGTGCCGCTGCCGCAGCGACGTGTTGGGCACACCCGTGAAGTCGGCCCCCACGTCCGGCCCGTTGACCGTCTCCTCGCAAGTGATCCAGCTGCGCCAGGGCATCGGCCCGCCCGAGCAGTTCATCTGCGTCCCATTGAGGCTCGTGTACGACTCGAGCACCTCACCTTGCTTGGTGACCCGCACGGTGGTCGTGCCACCGCGCGCCATCGCGTCATAGGGCGTGCCCGGCCCGAACGCCGCGCCCGGCCCGTTCACCTCGTGGTTGCGCACCAGCACGATCGAGCCGTCCCGCCCCTGGAACGCGGCCATGCCGTCGTGCCGTCCGGGCAGCCTGGTCCCATCGTCCAAGGTGACGGGGGCCTCGGTGTCGTGGAAGGACCGATATTGGAAGCCGTCGGGCAGCCACAGCCGCACCTGCCCGTCGCGCAGATCGGGCACCGGCCCGAGCACCGGATCGAAACCATCGGAAGAGGGCGAAGCGTGCGCCGCACGTGCGGCAAAACCCGCGAGCGGGCCGCCGAGTAAGGCCCCGGCGGCCGCGCCCCTCATCAGCGCTCTCCTGCTGAAGACTCCGTTCAAGCGAAGCCGTGCTTTTGGCGTGTCCGGGGTTGATCGCGAAGCGTTCAACCCCGGACGCTGCTGAAATGGACTGACCATCACGTCACATTAACGAGGCGTTCACTTTCCGGAAAGCAGCTGGGCACAGCGAATCAAGCCCAGGTGGCTGTATGCCTGCGGATGGTTGCCCAGCCCGCGTTCCAAATCCGGATCGTATTGCTCCGGCAGCAGCCCGGTCGGGCCCGCCGTCGCGAGCAGCTGCTCGAACAGCTCCTCGGCGTCGGCCCGCCGCCCGGTGCGCAGGTATGCCTCGACGAGCCAGGCGGTGCAGATGTGGAACCCGCCCTCCTTGCCCGGCATGCCGTCGTCCCACTTGTAGCGGTAAACCGTTGGGCCGGAACGCAATTCGGCCTCGACCGCGAGCACCGTGGCCAGGAAGCGCGGATCGTCGTCGGCGAGCAGGCCCGACAGCCCGATCCACAGCGAGGAGGCGTCCATCTCTGGAAAACCGAACGCCACCGTGTACGCACCCGTGCCCTCATGCCACCCCTGGGTGAGCACGTTGTCGGCGATCCGGTCGCGCAACTCCTCCCATTCCTTGTTGGTGTCGGAGGTGTGCCGGGTCAGAGTCTTGATCGCCCGGTCGACGGTCATCCAGCACATCACCTTGGAATACACGTGGTGCCGCGGAGGCAGACGCGCCTCCCACAGCCCGTGGTCGGGCTCGTGCCACCGCTGCGACACCGCGTGCACCATCGCCTCAAGCACACGCCACTCGTCGTACTTCACCTTGCCCCGCTTGTCGGCCACCGCCATGAGCACATCCGCCACCGGACCGAACACGTCCAGCTGCAGCTGCCTGTTGGCCGCGTTGCCCACGCGCACCGGCCGCGACCCGGCATAGCCGGGCAGCGTCTCGATAACCGCCTCCGGTCCGAGCTCGTAACCGTCCACTGTGTAAAGCGGGTGCAGCCGTTCCGGGTGTCCACCGGTCCGCTCGACGCACACGCCCACCCACCGCAGGAACGCCTCGGCCTCGGTCAGCGAGCCGAGGTCCACCAGCGCCTTGACGCTCATGGCCGCGTCGCGCAGCCAGCTGAAGCGATAGTCCCAGTTTCTGATCCCACCAAGCGTTTCCGGCAGCGACGTGGTGGCCGCGGCCAGCACACCGCCGCCCTCGGCGTGGCACAGGCCCTTGAGCGTGAGCGCGCTGCGCAGCACGACGTCGGTCTCCAGCGGCGGCAGCGCGAGCGACTGCGACCACTCCTTCCAAGGCCGCTCGGCCCGGGACAGCCGCTGCTCCGTGGTTTCCTGGTACGGCAAGAGATCCTGGCTGCGCATGCGCAGGTCCAGGAGCACCTCGCCACCCATCGCGGCCAGGTCGATCACCGCACGGGCCACGTCATGCCCACCGTCGTTGACCACGTCCCACTCGACGCCGGCCGAGTGCAGCACGAAATGGTCACTGGTCCCGAGCACCATCAGGCAGTCGCCGAGCTCCTGCAGCGTCGTGGGCACCTGCCCGAACTCGGGTCGCGGCGCGAACTCCACCCGGACCACCGAGTTGCCGGTGAGCCGGCGCAGCAGGTGATCGCCGTCGAGCCAGTCGGTCACGGTCAGGCCCGACCACCGCGTCTCCACGGTCATCGTGCCGGGGCGGTAGCGCTGCCCGAGCGCGCGCCCGCCCTTGAGCGGCGACACCGTGAAGTGCCCGGCCGGCGCGCCGCCGAGCAGGTCGGCGAACAGCGCCGCCGAGTCCGGCCGGGGGTGGCACAGCCAGCTGATCCGCGCGTCGGGGGTCACCAGCGCCACCGTCCTGCCATCGGACAGCATCGAGTGGCGTTCAATAGGGACCGCCCGCTCGCCGAACAGCCAGTTGCGCCGGGTCTCCAGCAGCAGCGCGAGCACCCGCACGGCCTGCATCGGATCGTCGACCCGGAACAGCGCGCTGGTTTCGCCCGGCCCGACCTTGATCCCGACGTCCTTGCCGGACAGCGTCTTGAACGCGTTTTCGTCGGTGACGTCGTCGCCGATGAACAGGGTGGCTCCGGCCGACACCTGGCGGCGCAGCTCCTCGATTGCCGTGCCCTTGTGCCGGGCGAGCACCGACAGCTCGATGACCTCTTTGCCCTCGGTCGTGTGCACGTCCGGCCACATCGCCGGCCCGGTGCGCACTTTGTCCATAATGGACTGTGTGACCGGCTCCGACGCGGTTCGGGTGTGCACGGCGATCGATGCGGGTTTGTGCTCAAGCCGGACCCCGGGGTGGTCCTTGATCAGGTGTTCCAGCGCGGCGGCGAGCTTGCCGCGCAGCTCCACCAGATGGGGCTCCAGTCGTGTGACGAAGCCCACATCAAACTCCGAGCCGTGGCTTCCCACCAAGTGGACCTCGCTCGGAAGCCGCGACAGGGCGGCCAGATCGCGTAGGGCGCGCCCCGAGACCACGGCCACCGTGGTCTGGGGAAGCGCCGCCAGCGAACGCAGGGCGGCGACCGCCTCTGGCAGGGGTGCGGCCGCTGCGGGATCTTCGACGATCGGGGCGAGCGTGCCGTCGTAGTCGCAGGCGACGAGGATCTGCGGGGTTCGGGCCAGCAGTGTGATGGCCGAACGCATCGCAGGCTCGAAGCCGTCGCGATCCACATCAATGGTCATCGAGATCTCCCAGAGAACGCAGGAAGTCTGACGCCCACGCGGCCACATCGTGTCGGCGAAGGTGCCGCTGCATAATGCCCATCCGTCGGCGGGCCTCTGCCGGGTCAACGTTTACAGCTCGAATGAGGGCGTCTTTGACCCCATCGAGGTCGTGCGGGTTACACAGAAAAGCTTGCCGCAGCTCGCCGGCCGCACCGGCAAACTCGCTGAGCACCAGCGCGCCGCCGTGTTCGGCGCGCGCGGCAACGTACTCCTTGGCCACCAGGTTCATGCCATCTCGTAGTGGGGTCACCATCATCACGTCGGCCGCGCAATACAGCGCGGCCAACTCGCTACGACTGTACGACTGATGAAGGTAGTGAACCGCAGGCACGCCGACCCTCCCGAAGTCGCCGTTAATGCGCCCCACCTCACGCTCCACCTTGACCCTCAATGCCTGGTAGTGCTCCACACGCTCCCGGCTCGGGGTGGCCACCTGAACCATCACCGCTTCGGGAACAGACAGTCTGCCCTCCCCCAGAAGTTCACGGAAGGCCTTTAGCCGATGTTCGATACCTTTCGTGTAATCAAGTCGATCGACGCCGAGAATGACAGTTTTCGGATCGCCCAGTTCGGCGCGGATCTGGGCGGCGCGCTCGCGCACCAACGGGTTGTCGGCCAGCCGCTGCATCTCCGCCACATCGATCGAAATCGGGAAGGCTTCAGCCTTGACCTTCCGCCCCTCATATTCAAGGGTGCTTCCCGAATAGGGGGTACCCAGCAGGTGCCGCGCCAACCGGAGGAAGTTCTGCGCAGCCAGCCGCTGCTGGAACCCGACGAGATCGGCGCCGAGCAGCCCGCGCAACACCTCCGTGCGCTGCGGCAGCTGCATGAACAACTCGATCGGCGGAAACGGGATGTGCAGAAAGAACCCGATGCGCAGGTCCGGCCGCAGCTCCCGGAGCATGGCCGGCACCAGCTGGAGCTGATAGTCCTGCACCCACACGGTCGCCCGGTATGCCGCGACCTCGGCGGCCGCCTCCGCGTAACGGCGGTTGACCTCGCGATAGGCGTCGCGCCAGCGCCGCCGGAACACGGGCGGCTCCACGGCGTCGTGGTAGAGCGGCCAGATGGTCGCGTTGGACTGACCCTCGTAATAGCGCTCCACCTCATCGTCGGACAGCGCCATCGGCACCAGCGTGATGCCGTCCATCTCGAACGGTTCCGGCGCGTCCCCGGCCGTCCCCGACCAACCGATCCAGGTGCCCTTGTGTTCCACGAGCACCGGGTGCAGCGCCGTGACCAGCCCCCCTGGGCTTGGGCGCCATCTGCGGCCGCCGCTCATGCGGGCGGCCGGCGTGTCGTCGGTCACCTCGTCCACCGGCAGGCGGTTAGCGACCACTACGAATGGGCTCTTCCCGGCCAAAGTCTGTTCGCCTCCGTAGTCCGATCGGATGATCTCCACCCGTCCTTTGAGCCTACTGATCCTCTCTCCCCCCGCCCCACCCACCTCCCGTTGATCATGAACATAAAGTCCATGTTCGACGGCGTGTCGTGTATATAACTTCATGGTCAACTGGCGGTGAGGCCCCAGCGGAGCCGCCTCGCCGGAGGGCTGGAAAGATTGGAGCGTGGCTCAGTACATCTACACGCTCGAAAAGGCGCGCAAGGCGCACGGCGACAAGGTCGTGCTCGACAACGTGACCCTGCATTTCCTGCCCGGCGCCAAGATCGGCGTGGTGGGGCCCAACGGGGCGGGCAAGTCCAGCCTGCTTCGGATCATGGCCGGGGTGGACCAGCCGAGCAACGGCGAGGCCCGGCTCATGCCGGGTTACACCGTCGGCATGGTCGCGCAGGAGCCCCGCCTCGACGAGTCCAAGACGGTGCTGGAAAACATCGAGCTCGCGGTGCACGAAACCAAGGCCAAGCTGGCCCGGTTCAACGAGATCGCCGAGCTCATGGCCACCGACTACTCCGACGCGTTGATGGACGAGATGGGCAGGCTCCAGGAGGAGCTCGACCACGCCGACGCGTGGGACCTGGACTCCAAGCTGGAGCAGGCGATGGACGCGCTGCGTTGCCCGCCGGGCGACGCACCGGTCAACACGCTGTCCGGGGGTGAGAAGCGGCGCGTGGCGCTGTGCAAGGTGCTGCTGGAGCAGCCCGATCTGCTCCTGCTGGACGAGCCGACCAACCACCTCGACGCCGAGAGCGTGCTGTGGCTGGAGCAGCATCTGGCCGCCTACCCCGGCACGGTGATGGCGATCACCCACGACCGCTACTTCCTCGACAACGTGGCCCAGTGGATCCTCGAGCTCGACCGTGGCCGGACCTATCCCTACGAGGGCAACTACTCCACCTATCTGGAGAAGAAGGCGGCTCGGCTCGCGGTCGAGGGGCGCAAGGACGCGAAGATGAAAAAGCGCCTCTCCGAGGAGCTGGAGTGGGTGCGGTCCAATGCCAAGGCGCGCCAGACCAAGTCGCGCGCCCGGCTGGACCGCTACGAGGAGATGGCCGCCGAGGCGGAGAAGACCCGCAAGCTCGACTTCGAGGAGATCCAGATTCCACCGGGCCCCCGCCTGGGCAGCACGGTCATCGAGGCGAAGGACCTCACCAAGGGCTTCGGCGACCGGGTGCTCATCGAGAATCTGTCTTTCTCCTTGCCGCGCAACGGCATCGTGGGCATCATCGGCCCCAACGGCGTCGGCAAGACCACGCTGTTCAAGACCATCGTCGGCCTGGAGAAGCCCGACTCGGGCGACGTGCGGGTGGGCGACACCGTGTCGCTGTCCTATGTGGACCAGACGCGCGCCGGCCTTGAGGGCGGCAAGACGGTGTGGGAGGTGGTGTCCGACGGGCTCGACTTCCTCATGGTCGGCAGGGTCGAGATGCCCTCGCGGGCCTATGTGGCGGCGTTCGGTTTCAAGGGTCCCGACCAGCAGAAGCCGATCAACGTGCTGTCCGGCGGCGAGCGCAACCGGCTCAACCTGGCGCTCACGCTCAAGCAGGGTGGCAACGTGCTGCTGCTCGACGAGCCCACCAACGACCTGGACGTGGAGACACTGTCCAGTTTGGAGAATGCGCTGCTGGAGTTCCCCGGCTGCGCCGTGGTCATCTCGCACGACCGGATGTTCCTCGACCGGGTCGCCACCCACATGCTCGCGTGGGAGGGCGACGACGAAAACGAGGCCAAGTGGTTCTGGTTCGAGGGCAACTTCGAGGCCTACGAGAAGAACAAGGTCGAGCGGCTGGGCGTCGAGGCGGCCCGCCCGCACCGCGTCACGCACCGGAAGCTAACCCGGGACTAGCCTTGCGCTTCATGTACCACTGCCCGCTGCGATGGTCCGATTTGGACGCCTACGGGCACGTCAACAACGCGCGCTTCCTCACGCTGTACGAGGAGGCGCGCGTGGCCATGATGTTCGTCAACGCCCGCGAGGCGGGGCTCACCTCGTTCGAGGAGGGGATAGTCGTGGCCCGGCACGAGGTGGACTACCTGCGCCCGGTGGACTACGGCGACCCCGTGCGGATCGAGCTGTGGATCGACGAGATGCGGCCCTCTCGATTTACCATCGCCTATGAGCTGTTCGACGGGGACCTGCTGGCCAGCCGGGCCAAGTCGGTGCTGGTGCCCTACGACCTGGTCAGGCAGCGGCCGCGCCGGCTCACCGAGCAGGAACAGGCGTTTCTCAAGCCATGGTTGAAGACATAGCGTCGTTCACCGAGCGGCTGCTGCGGTTCGACCCGGGGGCGTTGGTCCGGCTGCGCGACGGGCGGGCCTGGGGCCGCCTGCCGTGGGAAGTCCTGGTGTCGGTGGAGTACGAGTGCGCGGGCGATGTCGTGGTGTCGGCCGCGTCGGGGGAGAAGCGCGACGCCGACTGGCACTGGCCGCTGCCGCCGATCGGTAAGGCCCGGGTCGTCGAGGTACTGCCCGCATCGCAGATCGTTGATCTCGCCTCGGCTGCGGCGCGGACGTTGCGCGAGGCCAGTGCCGGTCGGCGGGTCGGGGAGCGCGCGATCCGCGATGCCCTGCTGGATCACCCTGTGATCACGGGCACGTCTGACGTCGACGGTACGCAATTCGTTGTCCCGCAGCGTATTGTGCAGGGAATTGTTCGGATGCGCCTGAATTGGCCCGGCGGTGTGGACGTTCTCGTGGCCGGTCCATGGACGGGGCTCCGAACGCGGATCGGCGAGGCCTGGCATCGCGCGCCCGCAGGACTCACGGTACGTCCGCTACGTTGACTATCGGCCAAACGGCCAATAGGGATGGGCCGTTTGGTCAGCGACTCGCGGTAAGGGGCTGACGAATGTGGGGCTGTACGGGTAGCCTCACGCCTCGGGATCTACTGAGGGTAGGCGGCTCACTCCACTGAGCATTCTCTATCCCTCGGCATCGATCTACGGGGGGAGGGGACCTTTCCGAACAATGGAGAAGGGGGCGTGGACGATGGCGTGGTGGTCGTGGCGGTGGTCTGATCAGCCTGACCCGGCAACACCGGAGAAGGCCCGTGAGCGGGCAATACCATCCCAGCGCGATTCAATGCATTGTCCAGACGATCTGTCCATGTTGGACTCTTTGCCGCCGGCACCGACACTGATCACCGACATCAATCCACCGGTGACGCTCAAGCGGGTGAGCGCGACCCTCGACCTGCTCGATGTGCGGCATCTCTCAGACGGGGACTCGAGCCTGCTCGCGCTGTGGGAACGGCACGCACTACTGTTCGCCATCGAAGGACCTGACGACGAGATATTGGTCATCCGCACCAGGCCGCACGCGACCGTACCCCCGGAGCTGTCGGAGCTGGCCTACCGCGCCGTCAACGAGTGGAACCACTCCCGCCGATTCGCCAAGGCCTACGTGGGCGACCCGACCGAGCGGGGGCAGCTGCCGCTGTATGCGGAGTGGCAGATCCCGCTGGGAGCGGGCATCCACGACGCGCTCCTGCTCGAAATCGTCGACACCGCCGCATCCGTGTCCACCACGTTCGTGGACTGGCTCCACGGCGACGGCGGGCTCCTCTTCTGACGCAGTGGCCTGCGTTCAACGCTTCGCGATGAACGCAGGCCACGCGAAAGACGTCAGCCACACCGGGTGCCACACGTCCCTGGTGCGGGTGAGGTTGATCGCGAAGCGCTAAACCTCACCCGCTGCCGGAACGAAACGGGAACAACCCCAGGCGGCCGTGGTATTCGTGGGCGAGCTCGTCGGTGTCGGAGCCGACAAGCAGGCCCCGGTCGGTGAGCAGCAGGGCGCGTGCGCCGATGCCACGCTTGCGGGTCGGGTTCCAGTCGTTGGCGAGCCCCGAATCCGGGTCGATCGCGGCCAGGCCCTCGCGGTCGATCGCGCCCGGCCCGGCCGACTCGTCGCCGTACGGGTTGTCCATCCAGCGTTGGTGCCCGCCGACGTAGACGGCATGATTGCTGATCTCGACCGCGTACAGCGAGTCGCCGCCGGTGTGGTTGACCCATGTGGCGCCCGTCTCGCCCACGGCATAGGTCTCAAACCGTGCGGCCGTGTCGCACAACAACTCCGGCCTGCTGTGCCGGCCGGTCGTGACGATGACCAGATATGAGCCGTCGGGGGAGAAGTCCACCGCGCGCAGCCAGGTGTCGAAGCCGTCGCGGCACCTGTGGTCGAACGCCCGCGTCCACCAGTCGGCCAGCTGGGGCTGTTCGGGTGTGAGGTCGAACATGGCGGCCTGTGCCCGGTACGCCCCGCCCACCTCGGTCAGCGCGCCGATGACCATCATGCGGTCGCCGTTGGGCGAGACCGCGAGGTCCTCCACCTTCACGCGGCCGAGCTCGTCGGCCGACAGGTGGGCGTCGAACTCGTCGACGGCTCCCGTGGTCGCGTCAAGCCGGGCCAGCCCGGCGCGCGGGATGCCCGACACGTCCTCGAACGTCCCTCCAATGTAGAGCTTGCCGTGGGACCGGGCGATAGCGCGCACATCGCCCCATCCGATGCTCGCGGCGAACTCCTTCACGGGCTTGCCCGTCGCGAGATCGACCTGCGCGATGCCGCGTTGCTTGCGATCCCCGACGTGACGGAACCGCCCGCCCACGTAAACGGTGTTGTCCGGGCCGGGCTCCAGTGCCAGCACCGGACCATCTAGCCAGGGCGAGAAGTTGAGGACTTTTCCGGTACCAAATTGGAAAGCAAATAAAAACGAGAAATCACGCTTTTTTCGGCCAGCATGGTCGGTCACGGACGTGAAATCCCCACCGACCACGACCGTGTCGCCCACCACAGCCAGCGCCCGAACCTCGCCGTCCAGCACGTGCGGAGTCCAGCCGACCGGGTTGTCGCTGACAAGCCAGCCGGGCTCGGGGATCAAGGCCGCAGCGGCCGGGGCCGACAGCGCGAACAGACCCGCCAGAAGCGCGAGGTACAAACGCCGCATGCCTCAGATAACGAGGCGTGCCTAGATTAGTGAGCGCGGCATGTCATCGGCGGAGTTGACCATGCTGTGATTCTGCTTCATGGCCCAACGGTGCTGACCGGAAAGCCCCGATCATCGCCAGCAGCGTTGACCATGAAGTGCGCGGCCCGCTCAAGGTAGTCCCAGAGCATCTTGTCCAGCTCGGGTGAGAGCTCGAGCACATCGACGGCGTGGCGCATGTGCTTGAGCCAGGCGTCGCGCTCGGCGTAGCCGATTTTGAACGGCGCGTGCCGCAGGCGCAGCCGCGGATGCCCGCGCTGCTGCGAATAGGTGTTGGGGCCGCCCCAATACTGGATGAGGAACAGGCGCAGGCGCTCGTTGGCCGGGCCCAGGTCCTCCTCGGGATAGAGCGGGCGCAGCAGCGGATCGGTCGCCACGCCGGCGTAAAACTCGTCCACGAGCAGCCGAAACGTCTCCTCGCCGCCCAGCGCCTTGAAATAATCGGCCGCAGTCGCCTGCTCAGTCACCCGACAACAATAGCCGCCACGCCGCACCGCAATCCCTCCCGCAGGCTGCGGCCACCACCCTGCGCGCGGGCTACACGATCCGGGGTGTTGGTCGTGGCCCGGATCCGGCTTGCGTCGTGACGCAGGGATGTGGGTGTTTGTCGCGTCTCAGGTCTGGGGGTTGTGGCGTGGCGCAGGGATGTGGGGCGCTTTCGCGTCCCAGGTCTGGGGGTTGTGACGTGGCGCAGGGATGTGGGGCGCTTTCGCGTCCCAGGTCTGGGGGCTGTGGTGTGCCGCAGGGTGTGGGGGCGCTAGTCGCGGCGCCAATCCAGGTTGTCTTGCCGCAGGAAGCTGGAGTGTTGTCGCGGCGCTGCTGCGGGTTGTGTCGTGTCGCAGGTTCCGGTGTTGTCGCGGCGGTTGGTCGATTGAGTACAGGATCCCGGATATTGCAGGCGTTTCCGCCTGCGCCACGACGTTATCCCGGATGTTGTCGTGGGGTTCAGCGCACGTCACGACGTTATCCCGGATGTTGCGGCACCGAGCGGCCGCGGTCGGCGACCGTCATCCGGACTGTTGCGTGCTTTGGCACGCGACGGTCTGCGGGCGCTGTTCGAGGCGCAGCGGCGTGGCTTGCGCGATGGCGCGGACATCGCCTTATGCGTGGGAGATCGCGTGGACGTGGCGTTGCCGGGCGTTTGGCAGGCCTGCGTGGGCTGCGGCGCGGTCGCGTGGGCGAGGCTGGCGCGGGTATCGCGACGTGGGCGGGCATGGCTGTGGCGGGGTCGCCGGGCGTGGCGTAGTTGTGGGGATGGCGTTGGTTGCGGCGCAGTCGGGTGGTGTGGGGTGAGGGCTGCGGCGCTGTCGGGTGGCTTGGCGTGGTCATGCGGGCATGGCTGCGGCGCGATCGGCCTGGGTGGCGGAGGATTTGGGCGCGGGCTAGGCGGCTGAGGCCTGGTTTATCTGGCGGGCGCGCTCGATGGCGGCCGTGAAGCGTTCCTGTGCCGGCCACACGAGCAGCGCGACGACGAGCATGAGCCCGACTCCGGCCAGGCACCACAGGCCTACCACGGTCGGCAGCATCGACGCCGGGCGGGCCAGGAGGCCCACGATGAAGATGGAGCCGCCCTGCAACAGTTGCATGCCGCTCTGCATCACCCCGAACGCGCGCGACCGGTGGGTGTTGGGCAGCGCCTGCACGAACAGCCCGTTGGCGGCCGGCAGGATGCCCGCGACCGATGCTCCACACAGGAATCCCATGAGGCACACCGCCCACAGCGGCGGGTTGAGCAATGCCGGCACGAGCACCAGCGGGGTCAGCACGGCCAGCGGGCGGATCAGGCGGTTGCGGGTGTCGGGCCGGACGAGTCGGCCCACGAGGAGGCCGCCGACGATGAAGCCGAGCGCCGGCACCAGCATGATCAGGCCTTGGGTGAGGCCACGGGTGCGGTCGTCGGGCGGCCGCAGCGCGTCGGTCCAGATGACGCCGAGCCCTTCGGGCAATGTGGAAAAGAGCATGACGCCGAAGATGACCACGGCGATGCCGCGCAGGGCGGGCGTGCCGAACACCATTCGGAACCCGTCGATGGTCTCGCGGAGCAGGTTTTGCCGCGCGCCCCGCTCGACCGGGGGCCGCCGTTTCACGAACAGGCCGATGAGCAGGGCCGAAATGGCGAACGTCGCGGCGTCGATGAGCAGCGCGAGGTGGGGGTCGACCGCGGCGAGCAGGCCGCCGCCGAGGTAGCCGCCGATCTGCGCGGCCTGCCCGGCGCTGGCCGCGAAGGCGAGCCCCACCACGAGCTTGTCGCCGGGCAGCAGGGTGGCCGTGAGGGCGGAGCGGGCCGCGTCGTAGGGCGGGTTGCCCAGTGCGGTGAGGAAAAGCAGCACGATCATCAGCGGGACCGGCATGTCCACCAGCGCGACTAGGCCGATGAAGATCATGCGCGCAATATCGCTAATGATCATCACGGTGCGCCTCGGCATGCGCTCTGCCAGCGCTGTGAGCACCGGTCCGATCAGGAGCCAGGGTGCGTAGCTGATGGCGAACGTGGCGGCCGCGACACCGGCCGAACCGGTCTGCTGGAAGACCAGCACCGTCACTGCGATCTTGGCTAGGTAATCGCCCACCCAGGAGAGCACCGTCGCCGAAAACACCGCTCGGTATTCGCCGTTGGCGAAGACGTCTCGAAAGGTCGCGGGTCGCTCGGGCGGATCGGAGGAAGCGGAAGAGCTGGTGCTGACGGGGTGAGGCACCGACAATCCTCCATCGATCACGAGCTAGTTAACGACATCGATCACGAACATTGTGGTCGATGCCCGAAAGTCATCCGTGCGGTGATTCTGCCCGATTGGACGATGATTCGCTAGCCCCTACGGTTGAGCGCCGCCATCTTGTCGCACCGGCGGGCGTGCCAATCGGGCAGCCTGGATCTGCGCGGTGATCCCCGAGACCTCCAGCGCCTCCATCAGCCTGCGCCGCAGCTCGCGCTGGATGTCCCACTGCTTGTCCGAGCTGGTTTTGCAGGTGATGCGGACCATCACCCCGTCGACCGTGAGCTGCTCGATGCCCAGCACGTTGGGTGGTTCCAGGAACTCGGCCGCGTGTTCGGGATCGTTGGCGTAGGTATCGACCGCCTCGCGCAGCACGCGGGTGGCCTCGTCGACCGGGGCGAAGCCGATCGGGATGTCGATGAGTAGTTGGGCCCAGCCCTGGCTCTTGTTGCCGATCCGGATGATCTCCCCGTTGCGCACGTACCACAGCACGCCCCGCGCGTCGCGGATGGTCACCGTGCGCAGGCCGACCGACTCCACGACACCGACCGCCTCGCCCGTGTCGATCACGTCGCCGACCCCGTATTGGTCCTCAAGCAACATGAACAGCCCCGCGATCAGGTCCTTGACGAGCGTCTGCGCGCCGAAGCCGAGCGCGACCCCGGCGATGCCCAGGCTCGTGAGCACCGGCGCCAGGTTGAACCCGAACAGGTCGAGCACCATCAGGAAGGCGATCGAAAAGACGATCACCGTGACGAAGCTCTTGAGCAGCGAGCCGATCGCCGCCGCCCGCTGCACGCGCCGCTCCGGGAACAGGCCGTTGCCGTTGCCCGGCATCCGCGCCTTGAGCGGGCGCAGGAATCCTGGGATCTTGCCTTCCGCCGTGCGGTCGACCACCTTGTTGATCGCGTGGTTGAGCATCGCCCGCGCGATGATCGCGAGGACGATGATCAGGATGATCCGGACCGGATTGGCGAGCAGGAAATAGCCATCCTGGAGCCAACCCCAGTTGGTCTGCTGGTAAAGCCATGTGCAGATGCCGTCCTGCGCGCACTTGTCGTCCACGACCGTTCACGATAATCGGCCGATTTAAGGGTGCATTCTCGGGATCAATCAGGGACGATGGTGCCAAGTTTTAGCCAATGGAGGGATCAATCAGGGACGATTGTCCCAAGGTGTATGTGACCGGAGGGTGAGAGCGATGCCTGACATACGACCCACAACGTCTTCCGTAGCGTTGCTGTTGAACGCCACCTACGAGCCGCTGTGTGTCGTGTCAGTGCGAAGAGCCGCGATCCTGGTCCTCTCCGGCAAGGCGGTGTGCGTCGCCGACGGCGATGGCATGCTGCACAGCGCCCGCCAGCAGGTGCCGGTGCCCCTGGTGGTCCGGCTGAGCCGGTTTGTGCGTGTGCCCTACCGCACCCACGTCGGGCTGTCCCGGCGGGCCATCTTCGCCCGCGACGGTGGGCGCTGCCAATACTGCGCGGGCCCGGCCGAGACCATCGACCACGTGCATCCGCGCTCCAAGGGCGGCCTGCACGTCTGGGAGAACGTGGTCGCCGCGTGCGCCCGCTGCAACCACCACAAGGGCGACCGCACGCTGCGCGAGCTCGGCTGGAAGCCGATCACAAAACCGACCGTCCCCAACGGGGCTGCCTGGCGGATACTCGGGCACCGCACCCCCGACCCACGCTGGGCGGCCTGGCTTGAGCCGGCCGCCCAACTCATTTAGAGGCCAATTCAGGTCTTGTAGGTGTCGACGAGGGACGCGAAGGCGATGACGTTGTCGGCGTACCCGTCGTCGCCGCCCACCCAGCTCCCGCCGCACGTGATCAGGCGCAGCGACGGGCGCGAGTAGTCCTGATAGACCTTTGCCACGGGCAGGCTCGCCTTGCTGTACTGCTCCACCGTGTTCACCTCGAACACGGCGATGGTCCGGTCCCGGCGCACGATCTCGACGCGTTCGCCGGGCTTGAGCTCCCTGACCCGGTGGAACACCGCGGGCCGGTCACGGGTGTCGACGTGCCCGACGACGATCGCGGGGCCATACTGCCCGGGGCTGGGCCCGTCCTTGTACCAACCGGCCTCGTTTTCCAGCTTCAGTGAGGGCGTGGCGATCGTGCCGTCGGGCTCGGTCCCGACCCCGTGGACGGGTGCATCGACTCCGATCGCTGGGATGCGGATCCGCTTGGGCGGGCTCGGATCCAGTACCGGGAACTCGCCCGGTGGCGGTTTCGCCCGCGACACGAACAGGTCGCCGAAGTGCAATCCCGTGGCCTGGCCGAATCCGATGCTCGCGAGGAACAGTCCGATCAGGACCAGCGCACCGGACAGCAGTTTCACGCCTGCCTGCGCCTGCGCGCCAACACGAGCAGGAACGCGCCCGCCGCAAGGGAACCGGCGCCCGCGACGATCAGCCCGCTGTGCCCGCCGTTGTCACTCGCCAGCGCGCCACCGCCCGTCCGGGGCCCGCGCGAGGGCACGTTGAAGTTGACCACGTGCAGGGTCGTGGTCGCCGACTGGTTGCTCGGGCACGTCATCGTCACCGGGTATGCCCGCGCATGCTTGTCCTGCGGGATGGTCGCGGTGCCGCGGTGGACGAACTTGCCGCTGCGCGGATCCTGCTGGGGCGTGATGGTGACGACCCCGAAGGCCTCCGACTTGACGGTCGCGGGATTGACGTTGTCGCCGCAGAACGCCTCGATCTCGATCTGAAACCCGGCCTGGATCGTGCTCGGGGTGATCCTGATGTATTCGCCGTCGGCGTGGGCGGCGCTCGGTGCGGCGATGACGGCAAGAGCCGCAGAGAGGGTCAAAAGCCACTTCATGGTGAAAGCATCTCATTTGGGTCCGGGTGAGGAGCCCGAATCCTGCAGATAGAGTCGGTGATGTGTCCGTCAGCGAAGACGACGCCAGGCGGCTTGACCAGGCCGACCCGGGTCACCGTGAACTCTTTCATGTGCCGCCTGCCACTGGCGGGCGCTATCCCGAGGTTGCCTATTTCGCGGGCAACTCGCTCGGCCTGCAGCCCAAGGCGACGCGGTCCGAGCTGCTGGAGGATCTGGACGCCTGGGCCGCGCTCGGCGTCGAGGCGCACCTTGAGGCCAAACGGCCGTGGCTGCCCTACCACGAGCTGCTGACGGATCTTGCCGCGCGGCTGGTGGGAGGGTTGCCCTCGGAGACGGTCGTGATGAACTCGCTCACCGTCAATCTGCACCTGCTGATGGTCTCGTTCTATCGGCCGCGACCTCGGCGCGATCGCATCCTCGTGGAGGACACGACCTTTCCTTCAGATTCTTATGCGGTACGCAGTCAGGCTCGCTTTCATGGGCTCGACCCCGATGTCGCGGTGGTGCGGGTGCCCACCGATGGGATCGTCGATTTCCTTGAGCGCCAAGGGGAATCGGTCGCGCTGGTGTTGCTCGGCGGGGTGAACTACCTCACGGGGGAACTGCTGGACATCCCCGGCATCACCCAACTCGGCAAGGCAAAGGGCGCGATCGTCGGATGGGATCTCGCGCATGCCGCGGGAAATGTCGTACTGCGGCTTCATGATTGGGGCGTGGATTTCGCGAGTTGGTGTTCTTATAAATACCTCAACGCGGGGCCCGGTGCGCTCGCCGGAGCCTTCGTGCACGAGCGGCACCTTTCAGACCCGTCGCTGCACCGGTTTGAGGGCTGGTGGAGCACCGATCCGGCGGTCCGTTTCGAGATGGCGCCGGTCGCCACCCCACCGCCCACGGTCGACGCGTGGCAGATCTCCAACCCGCCCATCTTCTCGATGAGCCCGGTGCGCACGTCGCTGGAAATCTTCGACCGGGTGGGCATGCCGGCGCTGCGCGAGCGCAGCGTGCGGCTGACCGACTTCCTGGAGGGTCTGCTCGCCGAGCGCGAGATCGTGACACCGCGCGATCCGGCCCGGCGCGGGTGTCAGCTGTCGGTCCGAGTGCGGGGCGGCGCGGGCGAGCTGTCCCGGCGCCTGCGGCACGAGTTCGGGGTGATCGCGGACACGCGGGAGCCCGACATCCTGCGGCTGGCTCCCGTGCCGCTCTATTCGTCCTATCACGACTGTTGGCGTGCGGCGGAAGCATTGAGGCAGCTATGAAAGTAGCCATTGTTGGGGCGGGACTCGCCGGGTGCTTGCTGGCGACATACCTGGCGCGCAGGGGATATGAGGTCGTGCTCTATGAGCGGCGGCCCGATCCGCGCGACGGCATGGGGGGTGGGCCCGCAGGGCTGGGGGGCGGGAGAAGCAAGGTGGAGCGCGGGCGTTCGATCAACCTCGCGCTGTCCGAGCGTGGGCTCGATGCCCTGCGCCGCGTGGGGCTGGCCGATCAGGTGATGAAGGGCGCGCTGCCGATGCGCGGGCGCATGATCCATCCGATCGAGGGCGAGCTCGACTTCCAGCCATACAGCGCAGACGGGCAGCGCGCGATCAACTCGATCAGCCGGGGCGCGCTCAACGACGCGCTCTTGGAGGCCGCGCTGGCGCACGAGGGTGTGATTGTCCACTTTGAACACCGGCTTACCGCGCTGGACGCCTTTTCCGGAGCCATGGAGTTCGAGGGGCGGCGGGCGCACGCCGATGTCGTGATCGGTGCGGATGGGGCGGGGTCGGCCGTGCGCGGGCAACTGCTTGCCGCCGGGCTGCTCGACGAGAGCCTGGACTTCCTGGACTACGGATATAAGGAGTTGACCATTCCGGCGCGCGACGGCGACTTCGCGCTCGACCCGGATGCCCTGCACATCTGGCCGCGCGGGAGCTCCATGATGATCGCGCTGCCCAACCCGGACCGGTCGTTCACGTGCACGCTGTTCTGGCCCAACGGCGGCACGTCCAGCTTCGCCTCGCTGTCGAGCCCGGCGGCCATCATGCGGCACTTCGATCGGGTCTATCCGGATGTGCCCGCGCTCGCGCCAGACCTGGTGTCCGACTATCAGCACAACCCGGTGGGCCTGCTCGGCACGGTGCGGTGCGACCCGTGGCAGGCGGGTGGGCGCGTGGCGTTGATCGGCGACGCGGCGCACGCGATCGTGCCGTTCTATGGGCAGGGGGCCAATGCGGCGTTCGAGGATGTGGTCGAGCTCGACCGGTGCCTGGCGGACACGGGCGACCGGTGGGCGGCGGCGCTGCCCCTGTTCCAGGTGAGGCGGCAGGCCAATGCGGAGGCGATCGCCCGGATGGCACTGGACAACTTTGTGGAGATGCGGGACCGCGTGGCTTCCCCCGGGTACCAGATGAAGAAAAAATTAGAACACGTTCTAGAAAGAGCCCTCCCGGGACGGTATGTTTCGCGGTATGAGCTGGTGTCGTTCACGACCGTGCCCTATGCGCAGGTGCAGCGGCGGGTGTGGCGTCAGCAGCGGGTGCTCGGCGCGATGCTGGGCGGTGCGGCCCTGCTCGCGGGGGTCGGCGTTGCGGCACTGGTGCGGAAGTTGAGGTCGTCATGACTCTGTGGGAGCCGCGGCTGATGCGCGGGGAGCCGGTGGGCAAGCCGGGCGTGCTGCGCAACTTCGTAGGCGGGTCGTTTGTGGACGCCGGGAAGACGTTTGCGAAGCGGAGCCCCGTGACCGGGGAGGTCATTTTCGAGGTGGCCGAGGCGGATCGGGGCACCGTTGACGCGGCGGTGAGCGCGGCGCGGGCGGCGTTGCGCGGGCCGTGGGGGCGCATGTCCGATCAGGAGCGGGCCGGTGTGCTGCGCCGGGTGGCCGACGAGCTGGAGCGGCGGTTCGACGATCTCGTGACCGCGGAGGTGGCCGACACCGGCAAGTCGATCTCGCAGGCGCGCACCCTCGACATCCCGCGCGGGGCGGCCAACTTCCGGGCGTTCGCCGACATCGTGACGACCACGCCGACGGAGGCGTTCCAGACGGTCACGGCCGACGGGCGGCGGGCCCTCAACTACGCGGTGCGCAAACCCGTTGGCGTGGTGGCGATCATCGTGCCGTGGAACCTTCCGTTGCTGCTGTTGACGTGGAAGGTGGCCCCGGCGCTGGCGTGCGGCAACACGGTCGTGGTCAAGCCGTCGGAGGAGACACCGGCCTCGGCGACCGTGCTCGCCGAGGTGATGGCGGCGGCGGGTGTGCCGGAGGGGGTGTTCAACCTGGTGCACGGGTTTGGGCCGGACTCGGCGGGGGAGTTCCTGACCAGCCATCCCGGCGTCGATGCGATCACGTTCACCGGGGAGTCGGCGACCGGCAGCGCCATCATGCGGGCGGCGGCAGACGGGGTGAAGGCTGTTTCGTTCGAGCTGGGCGGCAAGAACGCCGGCCTGATTTTTGCCGACGCCGATATGGACGCGGCCGTGGATGGGGCCGTGCGGTCGAGCTTCACCAATGGCGGGCAGGTGTGTTTGTGCACCGAGCGGCTGTATGTGCAGCGCGCGGTGTTCGACGAGTTCGCCTCCCGGTTGGCGAAGCGGGCGGCTTCACTGCCCTTCGGGTGGCCGCAGGATGAGTCGACGGCCAACATGCCGCTGATCTCGCACGAGCATCGGGAAAAGGTGCTGGGCTACTACGATCTGGCGCGCAAGGAGGGTGCCGAATTCCTTGCCGGTGGCGGGATTCCGGAGTTCGGCGACGCGCGGGACGGCGGGGCCTATGTGCAGCCGACCGTCCTGAGTGGACTGGCGCAGGGGGCGCGCACCAACCGGGAGGAGATCTTCGGGCCGGTGTGCAGCCTGATGCCGTTCGATGACGAGGAGGAGGCGTTCGCGCTCGCCAACGACAGCGACTACGGGCTGGCCGCGACCGTTTGGACGCGCGACGTGGGGCGGGCCCATCGTGCGGGGGCGCGGCTGGAGGCCGGGCTGGTGTGGGTCAACACGTGGTTCCTGCGCGACCTGCGCACACCGTTCGGCGGAGTCAAGGCCTCGGGAGTGGGGCGCGAGGGCGGCGTGCACTCGCTCGCGTTTTATTCGGAGCTGACGAATGTGTGTGTGGAGCTGACTTGAACGAATTGTTTGAGGCCTACGAGAAGCGGGCCGCTATCCCACCCTTGCGCGAGCGGGTGATCCCGGTCGGCGACATCGACGCGGCCTACGCGGTGCAGCGGGCCATGACGGCCGACTGGGTGGCGCAGGGCCGACGCTTGGTCGGCGCGAAGATCGGGCTCACGAATCCGGCCGTGCAGAAGGTTTTCGGCGTGTTCCAGCCCGACTTTGGGGTCTTGTTCGCCGACATGGCGGTGCCGGATGGGGACGTGGTCGACGTGACCCGCCTGATCCAGCCGCGGGTGGAGGCGGAGATCGCTTTCGTGCTCGGGCGGGACCTGCCCGACGAGCAGGCGACGAGCGTCGACGTCATCCGGGCGACCGAATATCTGCTGCCGTCGATCGAGATCGTGGACTCGCGGATCGAAAACTGGGACATCTCCATCGTGGACACGGTGGCGGACAACGCGTCCAGTGGGCTATTCGTCCTGGGGACGCGGCCGGTGCGGCTGTCCGATGTGGACCTCCGGTTGTGTGGGATGGTGCTGGAGCACGCGGGCGAGCCGGTTTCGGTCGGCGCGGGGGCCGCTTGCCTGGGCAATCCGCTCAACGCGGTGGTGTGGCTGGCGTCCACGATGGCGCGCAACGGCACCCCGCTGCGTGCGGGCGACGTGGTGCTCTCGGGCGCGCTCGGCCCCATGGTCCCCGTGACCCCCGGCGCCTCCTACGAGGCCCGCATCTCCACCCTGGGCACGGTCCGTACCACCTTCTCCCCCCTTGCGGGTTGATCATGAACTTACGTCCATGTTCGACGGCGTGTCGCGACCGTAACTTCATGGTCAACCGCGCCGGGTTCGGTGGTCCGGCCGGGATTCGCGGCGCCGGGTTCGGATGCGGCGGCGCTGGGTTCCGAGGCGGCTGGGCCCGGTGCGGTGGCGGCGCCGGGGTTCGAATGCGGCAGGGCCGGCTTCAGCGCGACGACACGCCGTCTACATGGACGTAGGTTCATGATCGGCGGGTAGGGCGGTAGAGAGGGAGAGGAGAGGGAGATGGGTCGGGTTGGGGTGGCGGTCGTTGGGTCGGGCAATATCGGGACCGACCTGATGTTCAAGGTGATGCGGCTGTCCGAGACGCTGCGGATGGTCGCGATGGTGGGCATCGATCCGCAGTCGGACGGGCTGGCGCGGGCCAAGCGCATGGGTGTGGCCACGACGGACCGTGGGATCGAGGGGCTGCTTGAAATGCCGGAGTTCGATGAGGTCGAGATCGTGTTCGATGCGACTTCGGCCAGGGCGCATGGGCGGCACGATGTGGTGTTGCGGGAGCGTGGCAAGACCGTCATCGATCTGACTCCGGCGGCGATTGGGCCCTATGTGATTCCGCCCGTCAACTTGGACCAGCATCTGGGCGAGCGGAATTTGAACATGGTGAGCTGTGGGGGGCAGGCGACCGTGCCGATCGTGGCGGCGGTCGCGGCGGTGACTCCCGTGTCGTACGGCGAAATTGTGGCGTCGATCAGCTCACGGTCGGCTGGACCCGGTACCAGACAGAATATTGACGAATTTACGGAGACGACGGCGCGGGCGATTGAAGTCGTTGGGGGAGCGGCGAAGGGGAAGGCGATTATTGTGCTGAACCCGGCCGAACCGCCGTTGTTGATGCGCGACACGATTTATTGCCTGTGCCCCGATATGGAGGCCGATCAAGCCGCGATAGCGAAGTCGGTGCAGGACATGGTGAGTGAAGTGCAGGCCTATGTGCCGGGGTATCGGCTGAAGCAGGAGGTTCAGTTTGACCGGCATGAGTTGGGGCTGCAGGTGTCGGTGTTCCTTGAGGTTTCGGGGGCGGGGCACTACTTGCCGGCGTATGCGGGGAATCTGGACATCATGACGTCGGCGGCCTTGCGGACGGCGGAGAGATTGGTGGCGCTGCGGTGACTGAGGTTTATGTGCAGGACGTGACGCTGCGCGATGGGATGCATGCCATCCGGCATCAATACACCGTCGAGCAGGTGCGGCAGATCACGGCCGCGTTGGATGCGGCGGGTGTGGCCGCGATCGAAGTCGCGCATGGGGATGGGCTGGCGGGGTCGAGCCTGAATTATGGGATGGGAAGGGCATCCGATCAGGAGTGGATCTCGGCGGCGGCCGAAGTGATCAAGCATGCGAAGCTGACGACGTTGATTTTGCCGGGGATCGCGACGATCAAGGATCTGCGGGCGGCACGGGATCTGGGCGTGCGGAGTGTGCGCGTGGCGACGCACTGCACGGAGGCCGACATCGCGCAGCAACACATCAGCTGGGCGCGCGAGAACGGCATGGACGTCAGTGGATTCCTGATGATGTCGCACATGAACGACCCGATCGGCCTGGCGAAGCAGGCGAAGCTGATGGAGTCCTATGGGGCGCACTGCGTCTACGTCGTGGACTCGGGTGGGCGGCTGCTGATGAGCGACGTGGCGCAGAGAGTGGACGCGTACAAGCAAGTGCTGGATGGTGGGACCCAGGTCGGGATTCATGCGCATCACAACCTGTCGTTTGGGGTGGCCAATAGTGTTGTGGCCGTTGAGCATGGGACGTACCGCGTGGACGCGTCGCTGGCCGGGATGGGTGCGGGCGCGGGCAACGCGCCGCTGGAGGTGTTCGCCGCCGTGGCCGACCTGATGGGCTGGAAGCACGGCACGGACGTGTTCGCGCTCATGGACGCCGCCGACGACATCGTGCGCCCGCTGCAGGACCGGCCGGTGCAGGTCGATCGCGAGACGCTGTCGCTGGGCTACGCGGGCGTTTATTCCAGCTTCCTGCGGCATGCGGAGCGGGCTTCGAAGAAGTACGGGATCGATGTGCGCTCGATTCTGGTGGAGCTCGGAAAACGGCGCATGGTGGGTGGGCAGGAGGACATGATTGTGGACGTGGCATTGGATTTGAAGAATGGGTAGCCCGCCTGCGGTCGTGCTCTATGAGGCGGCGCGTGGGAGGAAGGCGATTGCGCAGCTGAACCTGGCCGGCGTGGACGAGGCGTATGAGGTGCAGGCGGAGCTGGTCGCGCTTTCGCAGGAGCGGGTCGTGGGCATGAAGATGGGGCTGACCAGCCGGGCCAAGATGGCGCAGGTCGGGGTCAACGAGGTGATCTGGGGGCGGTTGACGGAGGCGATGCGCGTGGCCGATGGGGGCGAGGTCGACGTGGGGCGGTTCATCCACCCGCGGGTCGAGCCGGAGGTCGCGTTTCTGGTGAAGGATGGCGCCATCGAACGGGTCGCACCGGCACTGGAGATCATCGACTCGCGGTACGCGGACTTCAAGTTCACGCTGCCGGATGTGATCGCCGACAACACCTCCGCGGCGGCGTTCGTGATCGGGCCGTGGTGCGAGCTTCCGTCCGATGTGGACAATCTCGGTGTGCTGCTGGAGATCGACGGGCGCGTGGTGCAGGTCGGGTCCACGGCTGCGATCCTGGGCGACCCGAGGCGTGCCTTCGAGGCGGGCGTCGCGCTGGCCGGGCGACACGGCGTGCGGCCGCAGGACGGCTGGGTGTTCCTGGCGGGAGCGGCGACGGCGGCGGTGCCCCTGCAGGCGGGTGTGCATGTGCGGGCCGTGGTCGAAAAGCTGGGCACCGCGGCGGTGAGAGCGTGTTAGTCACGCCGCGCGGGCGGTTCCCGCACGTGAAGGTGGCGGGCGGGTTCGCGTTCGTGAGCGGCACGTCGAGCCGGCGGCCGGACAACACGATCGCGGGCGCGAGCGCCGACGAGCTGGGGACGACATCGCTCGATATCAGGGTGCAGACGCGTGCGGTGATCGAGAATATTCGCGCGATCCTGGGCACGGTCGGCTTGGACCTCCAGGATCTCGTGCAGATCACGGCGTACCTGGTGAATATGAATGATTTTGGCGGCTATAACGAGGTCTACGGATCGTATTTCGACGAGAATGGTCCTACCCGGACCACCGTCGCGGTGCATCAACTGCCACACCCGCATCTGCTGATCGAGATGCAGGCGGTGGCGGCGCTCAGGAGGGAATCGTGATGCAGGAACCAATCAACTTCCCGGAATGGCTCAAGGAAAACCAGCATCTGCTCAAGCCGCCGGTCGGCAACCAACAGCTGTTCAAGGCCAGCGACGACTTCGTCGTGATGATCGTCGGCGGGCCCAACCAGCGCACGGATTACCACGTCGACCCGTACGAGGAGTACTTCTACCAGATCAAAGGCAACATGCACGTCAAGGTGATGACCAAGGACGGGCCCGAGGATGTGCACATCCGTGAGGGCTCGATGTGGGTGCTGCCGCGCAACACCCCGCACTCGCCGCAGCGGCCCGAGCAGGGCTCGGTCGGGCTGGTCGTGGAGCGCGTGCGCGAGGAGGGCACGCTGGAGAAGTTCCAGTGGTACTGCTTCGAATGCAATCATCTGGTCCACGAGGTCGAGCTGCAGGTGCGCAGCATCGTCGACGACCTGCCGCCGCTGTTCCAGGCCTTTTACGAGGACGAGTCGGCGCGCAGATGCCCGAACTGCGGCGCCCTGCACCCGGGCAAGGGCTGATGGTCCGGCCCGTCATCGACGTGCATACCCATGTCGTGCCCCGGGGCTGGCCCCGGCTGGAGGGCGCCCCGTGGGTGCGGGTCGACTCCGAGCGCGAGGCCATGATTATGGTGGGCGAGAACGAGTTCCGCGCCATCGGCGAGCAGTGCTGGGACTCGTATGTGCGCCTGACCGACATGGCCGACGACGGCGTCGACCGTCAGGTGATCTCGCCGACGCCGGTGTTCTTCTGCTATGACCGCCCGCCTGCGGTCGCGCTCAACGTGGCGAAGATCTTCAATGATCTGACGCTGGCCATGGCCGAGGGCGCTCCCGACCGGTTGATCCCGTTTTGTCAGGTACCGCTTCAGGACCCCGACCTCGCGTGCCGTGAGCTGGATCGGTGCCTGGCCAACGGCCATCGCGGTGTGGAGATCGGCAACCACGTGGGCGAGCGGGACCTCGACGACCCCGGCATCGTGACGTTCCTGCAGCACTGCGCTTCGGTCGGGGCGCCCGTGTTCGTGCACCCGTGGGATATGCCGGTCTCTTCGCGGGTGGCCAGGTGGATGGGGCAGTGGCTGGTGGGCATGCCCGCCGAGACCCACCTGTCGATCCTCGCGCTCATCCTGGGCGGCGTGTTCGACCGGGTGTCACCGGACTTGCGCATCTGTTTCGCGCACGGCGGGGGCAGCTTCGCGTTCTGGCTTGGGCGCGCCGACAACGCCTGGCACAAGCGCAACGACGTGGTGCGCGGATTGTCCGAACGGCCCCCAAGCCACTACGTGGGCCGGTTCTATGTGGACAGTGTGGTGTTCGACCCGCCCGCGCTGCGCCTGCTGGTCGATGTCATGGGCGAGGATCGGGTCGTGCTCGGCAGCGACTATCCGTACCCGCTGGGCGAGCGGCCGGTGGGCCTGGTGGTGCGCAAGGCGCTGAGCCCGGCGCAGCAGGAAAAGGTGTTGTCCACCAACGCTTTGCGGTTTCTCGGGATGGCCTAGTGGAAGACCGGTCCGTCCTGTCGCGGGAGGCCCCCGAGCCCGCGATCGAGTGGGAGCACGACGTTTACTTCAACGGGCCGGTGGTCGTGCTGATCCACGGTGGGTTCTGGCGGCCCTCATACGATCGCGTGCACCTGCGCCCGATGGCGTCGGCGCTGCCGTGGCCGGCGGTGTCGATCGAATATCGCCGCATTCCCGGCGATCCCTCCTCAGCCGTGGTCGATGTGCGCACCGCTGTGGAACGCATCCGCGGGCCGAAGGTGGTCGTCGGGCATTCGGCGGGCGGGCATCTCGCGCTGTGGGTGGCGGCCACGCTCGGCCTGCCGGCCGTGGCCCTCGCGCCGGTGGCCGACCTGAGGCTGGGCGAAGAGCTCGACCTCGATGGGGGAGCGGTGCGCGACTTCCTGGGCGGGCCGGCTGCCGACCGCCCCGACCTCGATCCCGTGCGGATGGCCCCGGCGCCGGCTGCCGTGCTGATCCACGGCGAGCGCGACACGATCGTCCCCATTGGACTGTCGCTCGCATACACGAAGGCGCACCCGGCCGCCCGGTTGGTGGTCGTGCCGGATGCCGGACACTTCGAGCTGATCGACCCGGCGAGCAACGCCTGGCCCGTGGTGATCGGTGAGCTTGGCCGACTGCTAGCGTGAGCACGTGTCAACACCAGATACCCAGGATCTGCTGATCTTCGTGGGCATCCCGCTCGCGGTGATCGTGATCATCTTCGCTTTGGTCTACGCGTCCGGCTCGCGCGGCGCGAAGCGTTACCGGCCCGGCCGCCCCTATCATTTCGCGCCGGTGTGGTTCCTGGCCAAGCCGGAGTCTGACGGCCCCTCCCCTTCCGGGTTCACGGCGGCACTGGAGGCCGCGCCGGAGCGGGAGCACCCGGGCGTGACGGGAGGCGCAAGTGACCGCTGGTAACGACGAGATGGCGCAGAGCCCGTTCACGACCCGCCAGCTGCTGCGCATCGACGAGGCGCTGCGCGTGGCCGACCGCTCCACCGGGCTGACCTTCAGCATTTACGTCGGTGAGATCACCGAGCCGGTCCGCAAGGGCGCGGAGGACCTGCACGCCCAGTTGGCCCGCCCGGCCAGCTCGGTGCTGATCGCAGTGTCGCCGGAGCAGCGCCAGCTGGAGATCGTGACGGGTTCGCTGGCCCGCCGTCGCCTTGCCGACCGCGACTGCAAGCTGGCCGCGCTGTCGATGGCCGCCGCATTCGGCGGGGGTGACCTCGCGGGCGGCATCGTCATCGGGCTGGCTCAGCTGGCCGACCACGCGGGCCGCGCTTCCTGAGGGGTGTCACCCTGCTGGGGTCTGGTTGGTGACAGGGCAAAGTTCGGTTCCTCCGCAAAATCATTGAGCTACATGTCTCAATGATCTTGAGGAGGAGTGGATGAGACGTCTGCTCATCACGACCGGGACCGTCCTGGTCACGCTGTTGGCCGCGACGCCCGCGCTCGCGGTCGACGGCAACCTTCCGGGCGGCACGAGCATCTCGGTCACCATCACCAGCCCGGCCAACGGGTCGGTACACCCGCCCGGGCCGGTGACCGTGACCGGGACGGCCTCGGTCGGCACGGGCGTGCCGGTGGCCAACACCTCGCTCACGTATGTGATCGACTCGTCCGGCAGCACGGGCAACCCGGGCCATCCGAGCTGCGGCAACATCCTGCAGTGCGAGATCGCTGCGGCGCTCGCGCTCAGCGCCGACACGCGCAACGGCACCATCGCCGAGGTCGGCGCGGTGACCTTCGGGGAGGCCGCGACGATCGCCGATGTCACGCCCGGCGGCGGGGACGACCGCAACACCGGGCCGTCGACGGACGCCAACGGCAACGGCACGCCCGACATCGACGAGGTGATCTCGTCGACGTTCAGCGCGGGGTTTGGGCAGTTCACCAACAGGAGCGTCGGTAGCGGCTCGACGAACTTCGCCGACGCCATCGCCAAGGCGCGCACGGTCACCGACGCGCAGACCAAGGCGCGCAAGATTGTCGTGTTCATGTCGGACGGGTTCGCCAACACCGGCGGGAGCATCAACGTGCCCCTGACCGGGATCCCCGACAACGTGGACATCTTCACGTTCGCGGTGGGCACCGGCGCCAACTGCACCAACACCGGGCAGAACGGCGAGGGCAGCCTCGAACAGATCACCGCCGGTACCGTCCCGGGTGGACACTGCGTGCAGGTGACCGATGTCGGACAGCTGCCCGACGTGCTGCCGGGGATCATCTCCTCGCAGCTTACGCAGCTGTCCATGCAGATCGACAACGGCTCGTTCAACCCGATCGGCAACGCCGACATCACACCGGATCTGCCACAGAACGGACCGGCGAGTGTCACCTACAGCGCCGTGACCCCTGCGCTCGCGGCCGGTACCCATCAAATCTGCGTGCGCGCCAACGGCACGGATGGAGGCGGCGCGGGGTTCGTCACCGACTGCCGCACGATCATCATCAACGCGCCTCCGGTGGTGGATCCGGGCGGGCCGTTCTCCGGCCAGGAGGGCACGCCCGTGACGATCGCGGGCACGGTCACCGACCCGGACGGGCCCAGCCTCACCACGCTGTGGACGATCGCGCCGCAGTCCGGGGTGGACCCGGGGGCCACCTGCGCGTTCACCGACGCGAGCCTGCAGATGACGACCGTGCGGTGTACCGATGACGGCGTCTACCGCCTGACCCTCACCGCCGACGACGGGGTCAACCCGCCGGTCTCGGCGGACACCACGCTCACGCTGACCAACGTCGCGCCACAGGTGTCGATATCGGCTCCGGTCAACAACCTGGCCGTGCCGCGCGGCACGAACGTCGCCTTCACCGCGCCGTTCACCGACATCGGTACCAACGACACCCACACCTGCACCATCGACTTCGACGACGGCACGCCGGTCGTGAACGGCACCGTCAACGAGGTCCCCGGTTCGGGCACGTGCACCACGAGCCACGTGTTCACCGCGCTCGGCCCGCACAACGTGCTGGTGACGGTCACCGATGACGACGGCGCGTCGGCCACCGCGGTCGTGCGGGTGGTCGTGTTCCTCCCGGGCGGCGCGTTTGCCTTGGAGGCCAAGGGATTGCTCCTCACGGTCCCGCGCACACCCGACGTCAGGTGCCCGCCCAACGAGGCACGCACAGTGGTCAGGATCAGCGCACCGCCGCTGCTGTCCACGGGCGTGCTCAACGCCAGCTGCACCATCGACATGAACATCGGCAGGACCGTGGCATACGCCTCGGTTGACGGCGCGACGCTGCTCGGGGGCGCGATCCAGCTCAGTCTCATCGAGAGCACATGCACCGCCGACGCTGACGGCATCACGCGTTCGTCGCGCGTTGTCGGCACCATCAACGGGCAACCGATCAGCGCCGGCCCGGCGACGATCGGCATCCCGGGGGTCGCGACCGTGCACCTCAACGAGTCAACCACCGGGCCAGGCGGCCTGCTCGTGCAGAACGCCGTCCGCGTGGAGGTGCTCGGGCTGCTCGGGATCGTCACCGAGACGATCATCCTGAGCAGCTGCTACCTCGGGTAGTCACACACCCGGCAGGCGCCCGTTCCTGAACAGGTCCACGAACAGCTGGTGGTCCGATCGGGCACGGGCGCCGTACGCGTGGGCGAACTCGGCGAGCTCGGTGATGAACCCGCGCTCGTCGCGATCCAGCTCGGCCACGATGGCCTCCTCGGTGGAGTAGTCAACGAGGTCGTGGCTGGACTCGTCGTCGGCGACCGAGTGCGCCCGCGCGACCGCCCGGCCCAGCTCCCGCATGACGCTCAGCAGCTCGTCGGGCTCGTTGACGTCGGACCAGTCGAGGTCGGCGGCATAGGGCGAGACCTCGGCGACGAGCTGGCCGACGCCGCCGAGCGTGGTGTAGCCCAGCCACTGGTCGGCGGCGGCCTGAAGCGCGCGTTGCGATTCGGCCGTGCGGTGGCCCTGATGCTGGAAGTACGACCGGACCCGCTCGTCGGCGATGTGCCGTGCGACGGCCGGGGTCTGTGCCTGCTTCATATAGATGATGACATCGTTTTCCAGGGCCTGGGTGTGGCCTTCGAGAAGCAGGTTGTAGGACGGGAGCCCGGCGGAACCGATGCCGACTCCCTTGCGCAGCACCACATCTTTGATCGTGTGTTCGATCTTCGCGTGCGGCGGGCGCGTTTCCAGGTACCGGATAAAAGCCTCTTCCACGGAATCTCGGTCGACGGCCGGGAACACGCCCTCGCCCCGGGCGAACCGCCGGTCGTAGTGGTCGATGACGGTCTCCCGCGAGAGCAGCTCGACGCGCGTGTTGAGCCGGGCCAGCTGCAGCACGCGATGCAGCGGGCCGGTCGTGGTGCGCAGCGTCAGCGATCCGATCGCGTCGTCGCCGCCGAGCGCGATGGCCCGCAGCTCGTCGACGTAGGCCCGCGCGAACACCGTGACCAGCGAACTGATCATCTCATCGGACAGCGCCTTGCCGTACCCGATCAAAGCCACGCTCGCCGCGAACCGCCGCAGATCCCAGAGGAACGGCCCGACATACGCCTCATCAAAATCATTGACATTGAAGACGAGTATCCCGTCGGAGTTCATGTACGTGCCGAAGTTCTCCGCGTGCAGGTCGCCGTGGATCCACACCCGGCTGGTCCGCTCGTTCAGGAAGCGGGTGCCGGCGAACTCGCCCACCATGTCGGCATAGAAAAGGCAAGCGCTCCCGCGATAGAACGCGAAAGCGCTTGCCGCCATCTTGCGGAACTTGCGGCGGAACGCCGCCGGTTCGGCCGCCATCAACGAACCGAACTCGCGGACGAGGACCTCGACTATGTCGTCAGATCGGCTCATCCACTCATTGTGACGCGGCGTCGCGAGCGCGGGCCTTCATCGAACGAAGGACACGGTCGTTGCCCTCCGCCACGAGCCGGCGCAGCGGGGCCGGGTGGCCCGCCTGGGCGAGCCATGCCTCGGCCGCGTCGACCGTGGCCTGCGACACCTGGTACACCGGATAGCCCAGCACCACGAAGTCCTGCCCCGGTTCGCTGTCGCGCATCTTCCACACGTTGGCGACGTCCTCGAAGAAGCGCTGCGTGAACGGGGCCGTGAGCCCGACCTGCGCCGAGTGCTGGAAGCCCAGCACGAGCGCCCGGTTGCGCGAGTTGACCAGCTCGGGCTCGGTGGTCATCTCCCGCCAGACCGCCTCCTTGGACTCCGGCGTCGGGATGAGCGCGGTCGCCGTGGCCGCCCCGATGTCGCCGGCCGCGGTCTGATCGGCGGCGTGCTCCGCGTCGATCACCTCCGGGTCGATGGCGCCGTTGGCCACCAGCGCCTGTATCAGCTGCCAGCGCAGCTCGCCCTCGACCCGCAAGCCCTGCGGGATGTCCACACCGGACAGCCAGTTCTGCAGCACGGCCAGGTCGCCGGTTGACCGCGCCGCGCCGATGAACGTGCGCGCCCACGCGAGCTGGAACCCGCTGCCCGGCTCGGCGGCCTGCATCGCCTCCCGCGAAGCGGAGGCCAGCATCTGCCAGCCGGTCGGGCTCCACGACGCGTCCGCGTATTGGCTCAGCGCCACCCCGATATAGCGCAGGGTCGTGGTCACCAGGTTGATGTCCTGCTCGCCGGGCAGCGCGTTGGTCACGAGCCGGACGAAGTCGCGCGCGGCCATCTCGGCGTCGCGCACCATGTCCCACGTGGCGGCCCAGCACAGCGCGCGGGCGAGCGACGAGTCCACCCCGCCCAGGTGACGCACAAGTGTGGACAGTGAGCGCTCGTCGAGGCGCAGCTTGGTGTAGGACAGGTCCTCGTCGTTGAGCAGGAGCAGGTCGGGCACGCGCACGCCGGTGAGCTCGTCGATGGTGGTGGACTCGCCCGCGACGTCGACCTCCAGGAGCTGCCGCCGGGCCAGCTTGCCGTCCTCGCCCAGGTCGTAAAGGCCGATGCCGATGCGATGCGGGCGCAGGGTCGGGTATCCCTCGGGCGCCTCCTGCAGCACCTCCACCCGCTCGTAAACATCACCATCGACGGAGACCCGCGGCCGCAGCGTGTTGACCTGTGCCGTCTCCAGCCACGCCGCAGAGAACGCGTCGAGGCGCCGGCCGGACGCGCTCTCCAGCGCCGACAGCAGGTCGGAGAAGGTCGCGTTGCCCCAGGCGTGCTGCTTGAAGTACGCCCGCAGGCCGGTAACGAACGCGTCGATGCCGACGTAGGCGACCAGCTGCTTGATGACGCTCGCGCCCTTGGCGTAGGTGATGCCGTCGAAGTTCACCTCGACCGCGTTGACGTCGGGCATCTCGCAGTAGACCGGGTGCGTGCTGGACAGCTGATCCTGCCCGTAGCCCCAGTTTTTGCGCAGCGACAGGAACGTCGTCCAGGCGTCGGAGAAGCGGGTCGCCGCCGCGTTGCACCAATGCGAGGCCCACTCGGCGAACGACTCGTTGAGCCACAGGTCGTCCCACCACCGCATGGTCACCAGGTCGCCGAACCACATGTGGGCCAGCTCGTGCAGGATCGTGTTGGCCCGCTGCTCGCGCTCGAAGTCGGTGACCGCGGAGCGGAAGATGTATGCGGCGTCGGCGTGCGTCACGCACCCGAAGTTCTCCATCGCGCCCGCGTTGAACTCGGGCACCCACAGCTGGTCGTATTTGGACAGTGGGTAGCGCACGCCGAACTGGGCGTGGAAGAAGTCGAACCCCTGCTTGGTAATCTCGAACAGCTCGTCGGCCTCAAGGTGGGCGGCCACCGAGGCGCGGCAGAACACGCCGAGATCGATACCGTCGTGCGTGGTGCGCTCCTCGTGATAGGGCCCGGCACACAGGGCCGTCACGTAGGTCGACATGCGGACCGACTGTTCGAAGTGGACGGTCTGGTCGAGCACGTTGTCGGTGATGTAGGCGACCGGTGCGTTCGAGACCACCTTCCAGTGGTTGGGGACGCGGGCGTGCCAGGTGTAGACCGCCTTCAGGTCGGGCTGGTCGAAACAGGCGAACACGCGCTGCGCGTCGTTCGTCTCGAACTGGCTGTAGAGATAGACCTCTTTGTCGGCCGGATCGACGGCGCGATGCATGCCCTGCCCGGACGACGAGAACGGGAAGCGGGCCTCGACCACGAGCGTGTTGTCCGCAGCGAGGTTGGGCAGGGCCAGCCCGGTCTCCGGGGTCCAGGAGCTCAGATCCAGGTCGGCCCCGTTGAGCACGGCCCGCTGCACGGACTGCGCGGCCAGCTCGATAAACGTCGACTCGCCGGGTGACGCGCACGAAAAGCGCACCGTGGTGACTCCCGGGAAACTCGTGGCGCCGGGATTGCCTGAGCCGTCGGTCAGATCCAGGGCAATGTCATAAGAGATCACGTCCAGCAACTTGGCCCTGGTGATGGCCTCGCTCTGGGTGAGGTTACGGATACCGGTCACGAAGCAAGTCTTTCATACGTCCCCCTCGTTGGTGAGAACGTGGACATACCAAAGGAAGCCGTGGCCCGCTTTACGGGTCGCGGATACGTGAGCTTTGCCGACAATCGGTGGGCGGTGGACGCCTATCGCGGGAGGCATCGAACCCTCGGCAGCGGCGGCGCACCCGCCGACGGGGAGAGGCTCAGGAGCCGGGCGGGTGAGGGGCCGAAGGCTGCGAGCCCGACGGCGCACGCTAGCGTGGGCAGTCGTGACAGTCGTGCATCCGATTCGGGCGGCCTGGTTGACCAAGGGCGGTACAGGCGCGCAGAACTACGACGAGTTCGCTGACGAAACCGAGATTACTTCGATCATCGCGGCCAACCCGCGCAGTGCGCTTGCCATCGAGATGCCGCACTACGCTCCGGACAGCCTGGGCAAGACGTTCGCTGCCGCGTTGCCGGACGCTTCGTCGCGCTTGTCCTGCGCGAAGGAGGACGGGCTCTACGCGCCACACGAGAACGTCGTCGTGCTCTATCGGATCACGCGCGGGGACCGGGTGTCGTACGGCCTGTGGTGCATGGTCGACACCGACCAGATCTCGACCAGCGCCGACGAGCCGGGTCTGGTGATCCGCAACGAGGACGTGTTCCCGGAGAAGGTACGCGAGCGGGTCATGCTCGCCGAGACCCTCGGCCACCTGCTGTCGCCCGTCCTGCTGCTGCAGACCGCCCGCGGCGAAGAGCTCCATGCCGCACTCGCACGTGCTTGCTCGGCTCAGGGCCCGGCCGTCACGGACGCGGATGCCGCCGGCGGTCGGCATGAGATCTGGCCACTGGACGGGTCGGCGCCACTCGCCCGGGAGCTGATCGCGCTCGCCGGGGGCGGGGAGCTTGTGGTGGCCGACGGCAACCACCGCAGCCTCGCCGCGCAGACGGGCGGCCTGCCCCGGTTCCTTGCGGTGGTGACCACGCCCGCGTCGGTCGAGATCGCGCCCTACAACCGGCTCGTGCGCGACGTGGTCGTGCCGTCGTTCGAGCCCGGCGAGACGGTCCGCGTCTACACGCGCGACGGTGGCATGCGCTCCATCGGCCTGCCGCGCGACCCCGCGCTCGGGTTCGTCGAAAACCTGGATCATGCGCTCGTCGAGCGCGTGCTGTTGGGCGCATCGCTGGCGCTGCAGCCGGGCGACAAGCGCATCACCTACGTGGGCGGCGACTATCCCGAGTCGTGGCTCATGGGCGAGGTCGACGCCGGCCGGGCGGACCTGGCCATCCTCATCGCGCCCGTGACCGTGGACGACTTCATCGAGGTCAACCTCGCCCGGCGCAAGATGCCCCGCAAGAGCACGTGGTTCGTGCCCAAGGCGCGGGCCGGCCTTGTCGTGGCCCAACTATGATCGGCGCCATGCGCGTTTACGTGGCCGCGGACCACGCCGGATACGAGCTCAAGACCCACCTGGTCGGGTTCCTCGGCGAGCAGGGATACGACGTCGTCGATGTCGGCGCGTCCGCATACGATCCCGAGGACGACTATCCCGCCTTCTGCATCGACGCGGGGCAGCGCGTGGTCGCCGACCCGGGCAGCCTGGGCGTGGTGATCGGCGGTTCGGGCAACGGCGAGCAGATCGCGGCCAACAAGGTGCCCGGCGTGCGGGCGGCGCTGGCGTGGAGCGTCGAGACCGCCCATCTCGCCCGCGAGCACAACGACGCCAACGTGGCGGGCATCGGCGCCCGCCAGCACTCCACCGCCGAGGCGTCCGACATCGTGCTCGAGTTCCTCCGCACGCCATACTCCGGCAACGAACGCCACACCCGCCGCATCCACCAGATCGCCGACTACGAGAAGTCCCGCTAAGGCGTTATCGCTGTCCGGACCGATGCACCGGTTGGGTAGGCTGTGAAGCGCGGAGGTGCTCCGTCGGCGACTGGAGGATGGCTGTCGTGAGTGTCCAGGGTGCATACCGATGGCCGGTGCCCCCACCGGACGGATTTACGGCGGCTGATCTGGACCGGATCGCTGACCTTCCGCCCCACACCGAGCTCATCGACGGCGGCCTGGTCTTCGTGAGCCCGCAGAAGCTGTTTCACATGCGCGCCGTCGACCTGTTGACCTCCGGGCTGCGCCGCCAGGCGCCCGACAACCTGCGGGCGCGGCGGGAGATGACGGTCACCATCAGCGAGCGCCAGCGTCCGGAGCCGGACGTTCCGTGGTTCACGCGGATGCGGACACCGACGCCGATCTGACCACCTATCCGCCGCAGGCCGTGGTGTTGACCGTCGAGGTGGTGTCGCCCGACTCGCAGGAGCGTGACCGGAAACGCAAGCCGCACCTCTACGCCGAGGCCGGGATCAAACACTTCTGGCTCGTCGAGAACACCGGCGGCGGAAAAATGGCCGTCTACGTTTACGAGCTCGACCCGATCGCCCGTCGATACACGATGACGGGCATCTATCACAACACATTGAAGCTGAATGCCCCGTTCGACATCGACATCGACCTCACCGAGATCGACCGCCTCTAAAGCCCCAGCAGGCGGCGCAGGCCACTGTCCACTTTGGCCATGAGGTCGGCGTCGACGCGGCCGTGGTGTTGGCCGATCGCGGTGGGGTCGGCGAAGCGGATGCGGGACAGGTCGATGGTGCCGCCGCCCGCGATCTCGCGCGGCAGCGGGAGCAGGATGCCTGGCACGTTGCCGTCGGCGCGGTCGTGGATGAGCACGACGACGGGGTAGTGCTCGCTGTAGATGGTGTCGCTGACGATCAGAGCCCGGACCCGCCAGCTGCCGTGCGTGTAGTCGACGACGTCACCGCGTTCTACCACGTCGCGTCGAACCTGGCGAGCTTGGCGGCGTCGTCGGCGGCCAAGGAGGCGTGCCAGGCGGCGGCCGCGGCGATGTTGCGACGGTCCAGATATTCGCGGACCGCCTGGGAGATTATGGCCGATCGATTGCCGCCCGCCACGGCGTCGTTGAGGTCGCGGCAGAGGTCCTCGTCCATGGTGATCGACACGGTGACGGCCACGTCGCAGACGATATCAGTCCCAATATCATCAGCAATGCCGGCGGCAATATCGCTGGTCGTGCCGCGTGGCGCGAGCCTTCCCCCAAAAGCGGTTCAGCGCAGGGGGTCGCGGGGTTGCCAGCCGCGGCGCACGATTTCGAGCTCGGCCTCCGCGCGGGCCAGGTCTTCGTCGGTCGGCCGCGCGGCATCGCGCGCCCGCAGCGCGGCCGAGATGCTCACCTGCGACGCGCCGGGCCCGATGAGCCCGCGCAGCCCGCGCTCAAGGTCCTGGTCGTCCGGATGCATGCCCACGATGTCCATTAGAACATCTCGATCCCGGCAGGAGCCCGATGCCACCGGAACGCGGCGTCGACCCGGGCCAGCGTCTCTTCACTCGCGGATTGGAGCCGCCCGGCCATGGCCAGCGCGCCGGCCTGCCCTCCGCCCAGGTACAACGCGGCCAGTGCGCCGACGTCCATGGTCACGTCGGCGGGAGCGGACGTGCGCTCGCCGCTGAGCCGGTAACTGCCCGTGTTGTGCGGGAGCAGCTCATCGCGCACCTCGATCACGAGGTCGTCACCGGTGAGGAAGCCGCGCGCCGCAAGCGCGGCGGGCACGTCGACGACGCGCAGCCACAGCCCGTCCTTGACGGTGGTGCCCAGTCGCCGCGGCTCGTTGACCATCTCGAAGAGTGGCTCGTCGACGGCGCCGTAGGACAACGATGCCGTCCGGGTCAGGTCGACGCTCATCAGGTATCGCCAGATCTCTTGATAGGCAACGTGATTGGCCGCGGTGACATGCTGCACCCAGACCTCCCCGTTGGGTCCGGCGGCTTCCCACGAGCCCTTGATCCGGAACAGCGCGAAACCGTCCACTCCGGACGGTCCCTCGTGCACGATCGCCTGCCGCTCGCCGGCACCGTGCCGGCGCGACGTCGGGTCGGTCATGACGTAGTCCCACCAGGCTTCGGTCCGGCCGGCGTATCCGGGCCGGTGCAACCGCACGGCCTCGTAGACCTCGGTCAGCTCCTTGCGCAGCGCGGCCGGTTTGCCCACCCGGATGCGGCTGCCGGACGCCGGGGCCTGGGCGTGCAGCCGCACCTCGCGCGTGTCGACGTTCATCGACAGCATGCGGGCCGCGCTCCCGTAGCCGAACCGCTGATAGATCCGGCCCTCGCTGGCCCACAGCACGGCCAGCGGGTCGGGCATGTCGCGCAGCTGCCGCACCAACAGCTCCCGTGCGATGCCCCGGCGCCGCGCCTGCGGCGCGACCGCGACCATCGTCACGAAGGCGGTCGGCACCGCGGCCCCGCCCGGCACGGTGAGCTCCCGGCCGAACGCCGAAACGTGGCCCAGGATCTGCTCGTCGTCATCCGCGACCGCCAGCAGCGACCGCTCCGGTTCGTAGACCAGCCGCGTGGCCTCGACCGCCTCGGCGTCGTAGGACTCGTTGTGGAATGCGGTGAACAGCAGCTGCATGACCGGTTCGAGATCGCTTGCCGCCCCCGTGCGCACGGTGTACCCCATACGTGCTTCTTAGTCGGCTCGGCAAAGTTGAGCAAGCCAGTTACGCTTCCAAACGTGAATAACCGTCTGGACCGCACCAGGGAATTTCCGACGGAAAAGCTGTACCGGCCGGGCAAGGCGACGATTCCGGAGCAGCCCGATCCCACGCACGTGCTGATTTCCGACCCGACGATGACCGGTCGTCAGCCGCAGCTGCCGCTGCGCGTGCGCCTGCGCAATCTGCGCAAGGGCGGGCGCTGGAGCGTGTTCGGTGCGGTCGTGCTGTTCGTGTGCTGGGCGATGTGGGCCGCCCAGTCGACGACCACCGGGGCCGCACTGGTCCTGTTTCTGATCATGATCATCGCGGCCGGCCTGTTCGCCGTGGCCCGCCTCGCCGGCAGCGTGATCGTGGAGCGCGTGCTGCACCGCCCCCGGCGGGGCGCCATCCTGTCTCATGTCGCGATTGGACTGTTCCTGGTCGCCGCCGGCCTGTCGTTGCTGGGACAGGTCGAGTGGGTGGTCACGGCATGGAATCAGGTTCGGGGCATGCGCTGAGTCACGGTTCGGGGCATGCGCCTCATCACGGTTCGAGGTATGAGCTGATCTCGCGGAGGGCGTCGTCGCGTGCGACGCCCAACCGCCGCGCCAGCAGCGCGTAGTCGCGCGCCGCCTCGCGCAGCAGCGCGCGTGACGAGTTGCTCGAAGCGACCGTCGTGCCGTGCCTCGGCCGGGTGTGGATAAGCCCGGCCGATTCGAGCTCACGGTAGGCGTGGGCCACCGTATTGACCGCGAGGCCGAGCTGCGCCGCCAGCGCCCGGATGGTGGGCAGCTTCGTGCCGGCGGGCAGCTCCTGCTTGGCGATCTGCTCAGCTAGCTGACTCCGGATCTGCTCATAGACCGGTGTCGAACTCGTCGCCTCGATAACCAGGTGCACGGTCGGAATCACGGCCTGACTCTACAAACTCCTTGAAGCGTTCGAGGTCACCCTCGATCCGCTGCTCGATGATGTTGGTCGCGTCGCCGACCGTCTCGGCCACGCCCTTGGGCTCGAACTGCATGGTCAGGGCGACGCGGGTGGTGGTCGGGTCGAGCTGGTCGAACGTCACGACGCCGGCCTGCTGCGGGCCGTTGACGGTCCGCCACTCGATGCGGCGGTCGGGCGTCTGCTCGGTGATCTCGGCGTCGAACTCGCGCGTCACGCCGGCGATCTTCGTGACCCAGTGCGTGCGGGTGCCGCTGGTCTGCTCGACCCGCTCGACACCCTCCATGAACTTCGGGAACGTCTCGAACTGAGCCCACTGGTCGTAGGCCGTGCGGACGGGAACATGTACGTCGATTGTCTTCTCAATGGTGCTCATGAAATGGGGTTACCCCATTCAGCCGGTGTTCTAAAGCAGTATGTCGCCTTCCAGCACCCAAGGTTTTCACGGCGACCCCGAGCGCCTTGGCCGAACCCGCGATGACCACCAGTTTCTTGGCCCGGGTGATGGCCGTGTAGAGCAGGTTTCGCTGCAGCATCATCCAGCTCGCTGTGGTGATCGGCACAATTACGGCGGGATATTCGGAGCCCTGCGAGCGGTGGATGCTGATCGCGTACGCGTGGATCAGCTCATCGAGCTCGTCGAACGAGTAGATGATGTCCTCGTCCTCGTCCGTGCGCACGGTCAGGCTGTGGCCCTCGGTGTCCAGCGCCGTGACCACGCCGACCGTGCCGTTGAACACCCCGGCCCGGCCCTTCTCATAGTTGTTGCGGATCTGGGTCACCTTGTCGCCGACCCGGAAAACCCTTGCCCCAAACTTTTTTTCCGGTACCGAGTCGCGCCCCGGTGTCAACGCCTCCTGCAGCATGGTGTTGAGGTTGCCCGCGCCCGCTTGCCCGCGGTGCATCGGCGCGAGCACTTGGATGTCGCGCCTCGCGTCGAGGTTGAAGCGACGGGGCACCCGCTTGGCCGCCAGATCGACGATCAGCGGCGCCACCGCGTCGTTGTCCTCGCACGAGAAGAAAAAGAAGTCGGGGAAGCCCTTCAGCTGCGGGAACTCGCCCCGGTTGATCCGGTGCGCGTTGACAACGATGCCCGACTCGCTGGCCTGCCGGAAGATGTGCGTCAGCCGCACATGCGGGATTGCCTCGGTGGCGAGCATGTCCTTGAGCACCTCGCCCGCGCCCACGCTCGGCAACTGGTCCACGTCGCCCACGAACACCAGGTGCGCGCCCAACGCCACGGCCTTCACCAGCTTGTTGGCCAGCAGCAGGTCGAGCATGGACGCCTCATCGACAACCACCAGATCGGCGTCGAGCGGGTTGTCCCGGTCGAACGAAGGCTCGCCGCCCGGCTGCAGCTTGAGCAGGCGATGCACGGTGGTCGCCTCGTGCCCGGTGAGCTCGGTCAGGCGTTTCGCGGCCCGTCCGGTGGGCGCGGCGAGCACGATTTTGGCCCGCTTGGCGCGGGCCAGCTGCACGATCGACCGCACGGTGAAGCTCTTGCCGCAGCCCGGCCCGCCCGTGAGCACGCCCACCCTGCGGGTGAGCGCCATCTGCACGGCCTGCCTCTGCTCGGGAGCCAAATCGGCCGCCGACTTCCCGCTCCCCGGCCCCGTGGGCCCACTCCCCTTCAGCCACGCGAACGCCTTGTCCCAGTCGACCTCTTGGAAGACCGCCAGCCGGTCTTTGTCGACACTCAGCAGGCCCAACAGCGAGGAGGCCAGATTGGTCTCGGCCCGGTGGAAAGGGGTCAGATACACGGCGGGCACGCCGCCGATGTGCTCGTGGGTCAGGCCCTCGGCGTCGGCGAGGCACGGCTCGATCAGCGTGGCCGGGACGTCGAGGATCTTCGCGGCGTCGCCGATCAGGTTGGGCCGGGGCAGGTAGGTGTGCCCGTTGTCGGCCGCCTCGCTGAGCGTGTAGAGGAGTCCCGCCTTTATCCTTTGCGGACTGTCGTGGGGGATGCCCACGGCCTTCGCGATCGTGTCGGCCGTTTTGAAACCGATCCCCCAGACGTCGGCGGCAAGCCTGTAGGGCTCATTGCGTACCACAGAAATAGAAGCATCTTTATATTGCTTGTAGATCCGCACGGCCAGGGAGGTCGACACCCCCACGCCCTGCAAAAAGACCATGACCTCCTTGATCTGCTTCTGCTCCTCCCACGCCTGCCCGATCATCTTGGTGCGCTTGGGTCCCAGCTTGGGCACCTCAACCAGGCGTGCCGGCTCCTCCTCGATGACGCGCAGGGTGTCGACGCCGAAGTGCCCGACGATGCGCTCGGCCAGCCGGGGCCCGATTCCCTTGATGAGCCCGGAGCCCAGATAGCGCTCGATGCCCTTGATCGTGGCTGGCAGCACGGTCGTGTAGGACTCGACCTCGAACTGCCGCCCGTAGCGCGGATGTGTGGTCCAGCGCCCTTGCAGCCGAAGGCTTTCGCCGGGCTGTGCGCCCAGCAGCGGCCCGACAACGGTCAGCAGATCGCTGCCGGAGCGATCGGTGGCGACCCTCGCTATCGTGTAGCCGGTCTCCTCGTTTGCATAGGTGATGCGCTCAAGGACGGCCTCAAGAACCTGCACGCAGATATTTTGGACGGCGTGGAGATTCTTGTCTTGGGTGGCACCGCCTGGCTCGGACGTGAGATCGCGAGCCAGGCCCATGCGCGTGGACACGCGGTGACCTGCCTCGCGCGAGGCGAAAGCGGGACAGTGGCCGAGGGGGTGACCCTGGTCACGGCAGACCGCACACAGCCCGGCGCCTACGGGCGGCTGGCCGGGCGCGCGTTCGACGCGGTGTTCGAGGTGAGCTGGCAGCCCGGCATGGTGCGCGGTGCCCTGCAGGCGTTGGGCACGCGCGCTGGACACTGGACATATGTGTCGTCGGGCAACGTGTATGCCTCCCACTCCGTTGTCGACGCCGACGAATCGGCCCCGCTGCTCGCGCCTACAGCGTTGGAAGCCGTCGATCGCTCGGACTACGGCGCGGCGAAGGTCGCGTGCGAGCTGGCCTCGCTCTCGGCAGTGGGCGATCGTCTGCTCATCGCGCGGGCCGGGCTGATCGGTGGGCCGGGCGACGCCAGCGACCGCGCCGGCTACTGGGTCGCGCGGGCGGCACGGGCTCCACGCTCGCCGATGCTCGCGCCCGCCGCGCAGCTGGCGCCCACCCAGGTCATCGACGTGCGCGACCTGGCCGCATGGCTGCTCGACTGCGCCGAGGCCGGCACCACCGGCACGTTCAACGCGGTCGGCCAGGTCGTCCCGTTCGGGCAGTTCCTGGAGCTGGCGCGCGAGGTGGGCGGGCACACCGGCGCGGTCGTGTGGGCCGATCCCCAGTGGTTGCTCGCGCAGGGCGTCGAGCCGTACATGGGCCACGAGTCGCTGCCGCTGTGGCTGCCCGACCCCGACTATGCGGGCTGGTCGGCCCGCAATGGCACCGCGGCCGCCAACGCCGGTCTGCGCCACCGCCCGCTGGCGCAGCTCCTCGCCGATACACTCGTCTGGGAGCGCACGCTGGGCCTGGATCGCTCGCGCAGGGCGGGTCTCAGCCCGGCCCGCGAGAGTGAGCTGCTCGCCGGTTGGCCGGTTTGAATTCGCGTCAAGATGACCTTTATCCTCGTGCCGTGACCAAGCAAGAGGTGCAAGTCGCGGTCGACCCGGTCCTGCTGACCATCCGGGAGGATCAGCTGCAGGTGCTGCTGATCGTGCGGCGGCACGAGCCGTGCAAGGGGGAGCTGTCGTTTCCGGGCGGGTTCCTGTGGAGCACGGACAACGATCTCGACGCGGCGGCCGCGCGCAAGCTGGCCACCGAAACCGGACTGGACACCAGCGACATCCACATGGAGCAGTTGCACGCCTACGGCGCGCGTGACCGGGATCCCCGGGGGCGCGTGGTGGCCGTGGCATACCTTGCCATCCAGCCCAGCGTGAGCGACCACGCCAGCGACACCGAAGCGGGCCGGCCCAACTGGCATCCGGTCGCGTCACTGCTGTCCGGGCAGGTGCCGCTGGCCTTCGACCATCGCAGGATCCTCGCCGATGCGGTGGAGGCGGCGCGGCGCAAGCTTGAGCACACCACGCTGGCGACCGCGTTCTGCCCGCCCCGGTTCACGATGGCGGACCTGCGCCGGGTCTATGAGATCGTGTGGGGCGTGGGCGGGCTGGACCCGCGCAACTTCCATCGCAAGGTGTTGAGCACCAAGGGTTTCGTCGTGGCCACGCGTGCCAAGCGGCAGCAGGCCAACGGCCGCCCGGCGACGCTCTATCGCAAGGCGTCGGCGCAGGCGGTCACGCTCTATCCGCCGATGCTGCGAGAGCGCTATTGAGCTCACTGACCGCAGCGATGGCAAGCATCGGCATATAGAAGAACGCGTCACCGCTTAGCCGGGTCGCGCCGAGCAGCACGAACGTGACCGCCACGAGCAGGATCAGCGGCTGCGTGACGGTCTGCTGCACCTGTGCCTCGGGCCAGGCCCTGACGATGGCGTCGACCCGGAAGAACCACTCGCGCAGCGCGCCGATCACCGGCAGCGGCGTGAACCCGGCGATGAGCTGCCCGACGCCGCCGGCGAAGAGCAACTCGTAGGCGTGTGCCAGATCGCCGGACGCGGGCCGGCCGAGGTCGCGGCCGGTCAGCGCGGGGGACTCGAGCAGCAAAGCCAAGAGCGGCAAGGGAATCGCCACCCGATGGGGCAACAGCCGTATCGCGTCACTGTCACATGCACGTCGTAAGTTTGTGACGGCAGCGTAGGATAGTAGCTATCGTCAGTTAGACACAAACTTGCGCCTGGCGGAAGGGGAGGCACAGCCATGTCTGGGATCTCGATCCTGATTCTCGTGGTGACGCAGGGCGAGCGCGACGCCGTGCTGCGGGCCGTGCGCGCGGCCAACGGCACCGCCCATGAGCGGCAAACCTTCGGCGATCACGCGGTCTTCCGGTTAGGCAGCCTGGGCGGGGCAGAGATCCTGCTGGCCCAGGCGGGGGAGCAGGGTGGGGTGGGCCCGGCCGGCACGATGCTGACGGCGGCGTCGCTGCTGCGCGCGTGCCGGCCGGATTATCTGATCCTGGTCGGCATCTGCTACGGCCTGCTCGAAAACGAGCAGCGCATCGGCGACATCCTGGTGTCGCGCAACGTCCAGGAGCTCGACCATCAACGCGTGGTCGACAGCCCGTCGGGAGCCACGATCGCGATCCGGCGCGGCGCTCGGGTGCAGGCATCGGTGCTGTTGCTCGATCGGTTCAACGCCGCGACGATCGGGCGGGGTGCGCGGCCGAGCATCCATTTCGGACTCGTGTTGTCGGCCAACACCCTCGTGGACTCAAAGCGGTACAGAGAAAATTGCAAGAAGGAGTTCCCGGACGCGATCGGCGGCGACATGGAGGGTGCTGCGCTCTACGCGGCGGCGGCCAAGGACCGGGTCGATTGGATCGTCGTCAAGGCCATCGCCGATTGGGGGTTCAACAAGACCAACGAGCATCAGGCTCTCGCCGCGGGCAACGCGGCGCAGTTCGTGGTGCACACGTTGATGATGAGCAGCCTGCCACCGCGGACGCCCCGGCTTGCGGTGACCCTGTGCGACTGACGAGCAGCACGACACCCACAGGAGGGGGAGTTTCGTGACGACAATCATGCAGCAATGGGAGGTGGCCGTGCCCGCCCGGGTCGTGGTGTTGGGGGTGAAGGAGATCCTTCTCGTGGTCGGCGACAGCGCCGCCCACGACGCGGTGAGGCGGGCCGCGGCGCGCGTGCTTGGGGCGGTCCCCCACATCGCCATGGTCCGGGGCGACGAAGCGGCGGAGGCCGACGCGCTCATCCGGTCGTTGCGTCCGCACATGGTGATCGGCGTGGGCACGGCCGTCGGCCTCGGCCCGCTGGAGCACCACCGGCCCGGCGACATCGTCGTCGCCACCGCCCTGCGGCCGGTCGGCAGCCGGTTCGAGCCGCTGGAGACCGGCCCGAGCCGGCTGATGCCGCCGTCGGTGCGGCTGCTGGACCGCTGCACCCTGGCCACCGTCGGCTGGCGGCGGGGCAGAGTCCACTTTGGACCGATCCTGTCGATGGACCCCGCCGCGGAGTCCGTCGTGGACACGCCCGCCCAGTGCGCGGCGGCGCTCGACGCGCATCCGGGCGCCATGGCCGCGGAAAACGAAGGCACGGCGGTGTTCGCGGCAGCACAGCGGGCGGGCATCGACTGGCTGGTGGTCAAGGCCGTCGGCGGCACCAGCGATCCGGCCGCCGAGTTCGCGATGCACGTGGTGAAGGCAAGCTCTTTGGTTTGACGACGCGGCCGGCCGGCCTCAGCGGGGGATGAGGTCGGCCGCTATCTGCTCCCGGATCTCGTCCTGCACGTCCCAGACGTTGACGTTCATGCCGCCGATGACCCGTTCACCCTTCATCCAGTACGCGATGAACTCACGGTTGCCGACGTCCCCGCGGAACTCGACCCGGTCGTATCCACCCGGCTCGACAAAGCCCGAATACTCCATGCCGAGGTCGTACTGGTCGCTGAAGAAGTACGGGATCCAGTCGTAGGACACGTTCTTGCCCAGCATGGCGCGTGCGGCGGCCTGGCCGCTGCGGCGCGCGTTTTCCCAGTGCTCGACCCGGATCCGGGCCCCGGTCAGCGGGTGCTGCCAGTTCGCCACGTCACCGCACGCGAAGATGTCCGGATCGGACGTGCGCAGATCGGGCCCGACCAGCACGCCGTTGCCGACCGCGAGCCCCGCCTGCTGGGCCAGCTCGACGTTGGGCGCCACACCCACTCCCACGATCACGAGGTCGGCGGCCAGCACGGAGCCGTCGTCGAGGAGCACTGACTCGTCCTCGATCGCGGCGACGGCACGTCCAAAGTGGAACATCACGCCGTGCGCCTCGTGCAGGTCGCGGAACACGGTGGCCAGCTCGTCGCCGAGCACCGTGCGCAGCGGGAGCCTGTCCTGCTCGACCACGTTTACGCTGGAGCCGTAATGCCTTGCGGCCGCGGCGGTTTCCAGGCCGATCCAGCCCGCGCCGACGACGACCACCTGCGTGCCCTGCTGCATGTCGGCGCGAAGCTGGACGCTGTCGGCGAGCGTGCGAAGGTAGCGCACGTGCGGCAGGTCGCCGCCCGGCACGTCAAGCCGCTTGGGGCCGGCTCCCGTTGCCAGCAACAGCTTTTCGTAGCCGAGCACGGTGCCGTCGGCCAGGGTCACGGTGTGCCCGGCCGGGTCGAGCGACATTGCGGCCGTCCCGAGGTAGAGGTCCACGTCGTCGGGCACGTTGACGTAGAGCGATTTACGATCCTGATTTCCTATGAGGTACCCCTTGGAAAGCGGCGGTCGCTCGTAGGGCCGCTCCGGCTCGGCTCCGATCATGGTCAGCGGGCCGGTGAAGCCTTCGGCGCGCAGCGTCTCGGCCGCGTTGGCGCCGGCAAGCGACGCCCCAACGATCACAAACATGGCTAGCCTCGATTCCCAGTGAGGGTGAAAAACTCGGCGCGCGAACGGGCGTCTTCGCGCAGGCATCCGAGCAGGGTGGAGGTGACTGTGCGGGCACCCGCGGCGCGCACCCCGCGCAGCGTCATGCACAGGTGTTCGGCCTCGATGACGACACCCACACCGCTCGGGTCGAGTTGGTCGCACAGCCAGTCGGCGATCTGCTTGGTGAGCCGCTCCTGGACCTGTGGGCCGTGCGCGAACTTCTCGACCACCCGGGCCAGTTTGGACAGCCCGAGGATCCGCTTGCCCGGGAAGTACCCCACGTGGGCGACCCCGATGAACGGGAGCAGGTGGTGCTCGCAGACGGAGCGGATCGGGATGTCGCGGGCCAGCACGAGCTCGTCGTAGCCCTCGTCGTTGTCGAACGTGGTGAGCTGGAAGTCGCGCGGGGTCAACAATTCGGCGTAGGCGCGGGCCATCCGGCCCGGGGTCTCCGGGTCGAGCTCGAGCCCGAGCGCCCGCACGAACGCGGCCGCCGCAATCTGCGCGGCCGCGAGGTCGCGAATGGGCGCAGCTTCATCGCGGCGGGCGTTTCGCCTCGGCCTCGCGCCGGCCGCGTGGTCTTCTATCGCGCCCGCCCGGCCGTCTGCGGTGGTGATGGTCATAGGTCGTCATCCTGCACCGACATCCCGATAATTTCAACAACGACGGTTAGTGATATTATCATCGCCATGGTTGACCCGTGGAGTGCGGTTACGACGCTCGCCGATGCCTCCCGTCGCGCGCTGTTCGACTACGTCCGGCGCCAGGATCATGCCGTGAGCAGGGAAGAGGCCGCCGACGCGACCGGGATGTCGCGCGGGCTGGCCGCGTTTCACCTCGACAAGCTGGCCGAGGTGGGGCTGCTTTCGACGCGCTATGCGGCGACCCCGGGGCGAGGTCGCTCGCCCAAGGTCTATTTCGCGCCGGTCGCGGTCAACGTGTCCATCCCGCAGCGCCACTACGAGATCCTCGCGCGGATCCTGGCCGGGGCGGTGGCCGACGAGCCGTCCAATGTGGAGCGTGCGGCGCATCGGGCGGCGCATGATCTGGGCGCGGCCTACGGGGTGGGCGCGCTGGACGGGCTCGGGTTCGAGCCCGAGCGGCGCGGTGACCGGATCGTGCTGCGCAACTGCCCGTTCCAGGAGCTGGCGCAGGCGCACACCGAGCTCATCTGCGCGCTGAACCTGTCGTTTGTGGCAGGCATGCTCCAGGGCTCACCCGCGCGCGCCGAGCTCGCACCGCAACCCGGCTGCTGCTGCGTCGCAGTGACCGGCACGGTTTGAGCGCATGCGTTCGCCGGGGCGCCCGGTGTCCAAAAGCGACACGGCGACGCCGGTGAAGAACCCGTCCGCGGCCGGCTTGGTCTCGCTGCGAGCCAAGGTCGAGGACGCGCCGGAAATACAGTTGACCAGATCGTCATCTGCGCCTACGAAGTCAAGTAACCCTTTCGCACACACCGAAGAGCCGGGCCTGCCATCCCGGCTCTTCGGTCATGCGTAGTCGGCCGTCCGTGTGTCAGGATGCAGATCATGACACCGTCCCCATTGGACCCGCCCACCGCCGAGATGTCCTGGGCCGAGCGCGCCACCGTGCTGGCCGCCGATTTCGCGCAGCGTGCAGCCGAGCTTGACGAGACGGCGCAGTTGCCGATCGAGAACCTGCGTGCACTGCACGAAGCCGGGTTCGATGTGGCATGGCTGCCGGAAAGCTTTGGTGGGCAAGGACTTTCGTGGGTCACGTTCGGGCGCGTGCTGGCCACGATAGCCAAGGCGTGCCCGTCCACGGCCACGATCTGGCTCATGCACCTGGGCGCGGCGTACGGCCTGGTCCACATGAGCGACGACGACAACGCACGCTTTTTCGCGCACGAGCTGGCGGGCGGCAAGCGTTTCGCCAACGCGCTTTCGGAGCCCACGGGCGGCAACCTGTTCCTCATGCCGCTGCAGGCCGCGCGCCCCGTCGACGCCGGGTTCGTCCTCGATGGGGCGAAGCGGTTCGTGTCGGGCTGCGAGATCGCCGACTATCTGCTGGTCAATGCGCTGGTCGAGGACGTTCCGGCGTTCTTCGGGATCACGCCGGACGACACGCTGCGGCTCGTGCCGATCTGGGACAGTGTCGGGCTGCGTGCCACCCGCAGTCAGCTGATCACCTTCGAGGGCACGCTGCTGCCCGCGTCGCGCAGGTGTACCAAACTCACCGACGAACCCAACCCGATCCCGATCGGTCTGCCGTTCCTGTCCATCGGCGTGGCCGAGGCCGCGCTTGAGGCCCTGCGCGAACACGCGCGCGGCCGGGTCATCCCGACCACGGGGCAGCCGCTGGCAGACATGCAGTGGGTGCAGTTCGCCGCGGCCGATGCGCACGTCCGGCTCAGGGCCGCCACGTTGCTGGCCGGGCACACCGCGTGGCTGGCCGATCAGCGCTCGCCGATGGCCAACCCGAGCTCGCTGGAGGCCAAGCTGCTTTCCAACGAGGTCGCCAAGGACGTCGCCGCGCTCGGCGTCAAGGTGGGCGGCGGTTCCGGGTACCTCAAAACCTCGCCGATCCAACGGCACTTCCGTGATGCGCAGGCCGGGGCGCTGATGGCGTACTCCGCCGAGGTGTGCCAGGCGGAGATCGGCAAGGCGGTGATGGGAGAGACCGCCACCGCAGATTGATGATCAACTTGTGATGAAGCGATGGCGTGGCCGCGCGAGGGCACTTCATCGTGGAGTTGAGCGATCCTGCGGGTCCGAAGTTCCGCCCGACAGCTGAGCATGGCTTGCGTGCCGTGCGCTGGGCGCGATACTGTATCGATCCAGAATCTGGATCGATACAGAAGGGTGAGCCGGGCCGTGAAACCCACGCTGCAGACCGTCGCCGACGCCGTCGGGGTGTCGCGCAGCACGGTGTCCAACGCCTACAGCCGGCCCGACCAGCTCTCGCCGCAGCTGCGCGAGACGATTCTGGAAGCGGCCGCACGTCTGGGTTACACCGGCCCGCACCCGGCCGCCCGCTCACTGCGCAAGGGACAGGTGGGCGCGATCGGCGTGCTGTTCAGTGCCGAGCTGTCATACGCGTTCACCGACCCCTACGCGGTGCAGTTCCTGCGCGGGCTGGCCGAGACGGCCGAGCGCCACAACACCGGGCTGCTGCTGATCCCCCTGCTGTCAGACGGCGAGGCTGCCGCGCAGGCAGTGCAAAACGCCGTGGTGGACGGGTTCTGCGCCTATTGCGTGCCCGCCTGGCACGCCTCATACGATGCCGCGCTGGCCCGCAACCTGCCGATGGTGATCGCCGAGTGGCACGCCAACGCGGATCCCGGCACGCGCGTGGTCGGCATCGATGACATGGCCGCCGCGCGCACCGCGGCCCGCCATCTCACGGCGCTCGGTCACCGCCGCATCGCGGTGATCGCCCACTGGATCGGTCCAGTGCAGCACAGCGGCCCGATCACCCTGGCGCGGCCGGAGGACGCGCCGCACCACGTGACCCGCGAGCGGCTGATCGGCTACCGCGACGCGTTCGCCGAGGTCGGCGTCGACTGGTCGGAGGTGACCACGATCAGCTCCATCCACAACAGCCGGGAGGAGGGCGCGGCGGTCGCCGCGCACCTGCTCGACCGTGCCCCGCGCCCGACCGCCATCCTCGCCGCCGCCGACCTGCTCGCGCTGGGCGTGCTCGACGCGCTGGAAACGCGTGGGCTGCAGGCGGGTCGTGACATCTCGGTCGTGGGCTTCGACGACATCCCGGAGGCCGCCGCGGCCCGGCTCACCACGATCCGGCAGCCCGCGCTCGACAAGGGCCGCATCGCGGGCGAACTCTTGCTCGACGCGGAGCGTGCCGAGCGGCAGGTCGTCCTGCCGACCGAGCTCATGGTCCGGGCATCCACGGGGCCGAACAACGAAGCAGGACGCAGCTAAGCAGCCGGGCCCACAAGGAAGCCGGACGCGACAAGGAAACCGGAAGCCACGACGAAGGGGCATCATGGACCCGCTAGGCATGATCATGGCTAGGCGGGCGGTCGAGGAACACCTCGATGCCGCCCGCCTCGACACCCCGCGGCGCCCGCCGCGCTCTTCACGCCGGAACTTTATCGATCCAGTGCGGGATCGAGCCGCCCGTGCCCTGCGCCGCCTTGCGGACCGGCTGGAGTCGCCGGTGCCCGAGTGCCGTCCACATCGGACAGCACCGCCGGTGGTGGGCTAGCCGCAAGGCCGTGTAGATAAGGCATCGTTCGCCCTGTCAAGGACTGGGCGGGGGCAGGATGTCGATGTTGAGGGTGGCCTTGTAGCTGGTGCGGTTGACGTTCGGGCCGCGGGCTTGGTATTTGGAGATGGCGCGTTTGACGAT
>NZ_QJUG01000080.1 GCF_003426775.1 Allorhizocola rhizosphaerae
CTGATGGCGATGGGCCGGCCGCGGGAGGCCGAGCGGGCGGCGCGCAAGGCGGCCACGCTGTTCGAGCGGATCGGTGACCCGATCGGCGCCGGGCAGAGCCGGCGGGCGCTGGGCGAGGCGATCGCGCGCGACCCGGCCCGGTGGGCGGAGGCCGAGCGGGCACTCACCGCCGCGCAAGCCATCTTCCGCGACCAGGGCTATGAGTGGGGCTTGGCGCTGGCCGAGCTGAGCCTGGGCGAGGTCGAGGTCCGCCGCGGCGCGGCCACTGCCGTCGAACGCTTGCGGCGTTCGCTCGCGTACTGGACCGAAATGGGTGTGCCGGCGCTACAGGCGCGCAGCCTCGCTGCCCTCGCCGAGGCGGCGGACGACCACTCCGATGAGCCGGTCAAGCCGAACGGGCCCGAAGTGGCGTGAGTCCCGGCTCATGGGCAGGTTGTCGCCCAGCAGGACCAGATTTCCCGGCGGCACCACGTCGGCCTGCCCCCGTTCCCACGGCGGCAGCCACGCGGGCAGCGGATCCCCCGGCGCGGCAGCGACTCGCTTGACGATGAGCGCTCGGTTGCCTGCTCGCGTGCCGAAGAGCGCTCGGTTGCCGACTCGCGTGCCGAAGAGGTCCCGGCCGCCCGCTCGCGTGCCGAAGAGCTCCCGGCCGCCCGCTCGCGTGCCGGGGCGGCACGGACCCGGCTCGGGGAGGACAACGATGTCGCCGACGCGCGGCACCTGGGCCGGGTTGCGCTTGACCAGCAGCCGGTCGCCGGGGCGCAGCGTCGGAGCCATGCTGATGCCGCTCACCCGGATCACGACGATGCGCGCACGGATCACCGCGATCGTTGCCACGATGGCAATCGCCACACCGAGCAGGAGCGCCGTCATCACGCCGCGACCCGGTATCCGGAGGCCTGGAGCGCGAACAACCGGGCGTATGCGCCGCCCAGTGCCACGAGCTCGTCGTGGTTGCCGCGCTCGACCGGCCGGCCCTCGGCAAGCACGACGATGTGGTCCGCCTCGCGGACCACGCCGAGGCGGTGCGAGACCAGCAGGCTGGCCCGGCCGCGCCGATAATCGCGCAGCCGTTCGTGTATCTCGTGTTCGGCCTCGGCGTCCAATGCGGAGCTGGGCTCGTCGAGGATGAGCAGGTCGGGCTGTTCGTGCACGAGGCCGCGGGCCAGCGCGAGCCGCTGCCACTGCCCGCCGGACAGCTCCACACCGGTGATGGTGTCGTGGAACATCCGTGTGAGCGGGGTTTCGTATCCCATCTGGAGCCCACTTAGGACATCGTGCACCCCGGCCCGGCGGGCCGCCCGCTCGACCCGGCTGGTGTCGCCGATCGCGGTCAGGTCACCGAGCTCGATGTTTTCGCGGGCGGTCAGGTCGTACCGGGTCGCGTCCTGGAACACCGCGCGGATGCGGCGGCGCAGCTCGGCCGGGTCGAGGTCGCGCAGGTCCACCCCGTCCCACAGCACCACGCCACGGGTGGGGTCGTACAACCGGCACAGCAGCTTGACCAATGTGGACTTTCCCGCGCCGTTGAGCCCCACGAGCGCGGTGCTTCGGCCCGCGGGCAGGACGAGGTCGACGCCGCGCAGCACCCACGGCTGGTCGTCGGCGTAACGGAACCAGACGTCGCGCAGTTCGACGCCGTGCCGCAACGCGGGCGCCGGCCGCGCCGGGTGGCGCACCGGCAGGTCGGGCTCCGCGGCTACGACGGCGACGTAGTGGCCGAACAGCAGGAGCGCCTGATGCATCGACACCATCTGGGTGACCAGCCCGGCCAGCGCGCCCTGCACCGCTGCGACGGCGGCGAACACGAGCGCCACATCGCCGACCGTGAGCATCCCGTCAAGCGCCGCGCGGACCGACCACAGCAGCAGCGCCCCGGCCAGTGCCGCGCCGAGCAACGATAGTCCAATTTGGACGGTCAACTCGCGGCGGTCCACCCGCCGGTGGGCCGTGTTGATCGTGCGGATCTCGGCCGCCATGCGCCGCCACAGGTACGGTCCCGCGCCGAACAGGCGAATCTCCTTGGCAGCCACCGTGTCGGTGAGCAGGCTCGCGTAGAACAACTCCCGCCGCTCCGCCTGGCCCACATTGACCACCATCCGGGCGCGGCGGCGGCTCAGCGACAGCTCCGCCAGCAGCCCCGGCACCGCGGCCAGCACGACGACGGCGGCGATCCACGGGCTGAGCAGAAACAGCGTGCCCGCGAACCCGGTCAGGGTCAGCGCGGCCTGCACCATGCCCAGCCCGCCGTCCACGACCATGCCCGGGGCGGTCACGCCGCTGGATCGTGCGACCTGGACCCGGTCGAGAAACGCGGGATCCTCGAAGCGCCGCAGTCCCACCAACCGGTCCATCGCCGCGTACAAGCGCTCGGTCGCAACCGTCCTGATTCGACGATCAATTTCTATGCGGAGGTACCGACTCGCGTGCGGCACCAGCGCGATGACTATCCCGGACACGGCGAGAGCCGTGGCCAACACCGCCGCCTGCGGCCAGCGCATGAGCCGGTCCGCCAGGCCGTCCACGAGCAGCTTGGTCAGCCAGGCGAGCGCGAGCGGGGCGAGACCACCGAGCACGGCCAGGCCCAGATACGCCGCGATCTGGGCCGGGGCAGCGTGCCGGGCGAGGGCGAGGGCTCTGTTCATGCGACTTCGATGAGCAGCGCGGAGTCGCGCTCGGCCACGGGTGTCAGGTCGTACCCTGACGCCTCGGCCACCCCATCGCGCACGAGAACGAACGCCGGGAACCCGGTGACCTCAAACGCCCGCTGGATCGGACCCCCTTCGGCCTCCACGACCACGGTCGCCACCGTTTCCAGTTGCCGCACGAGATCTACGGCCTCCTCGGCCGGCCCGGCGACCACGGCCAGCAACCGGTCCCGGCCACCCGGGCGCGCCGCCCCGAAGGCCAGGAAGGCGGGCAGGCGCTCGTGGCACGCGCTGCAGCCCATCGAAAAGAAGCCGACGAACGGCCGGTCCCCAAGGCCCGCCAGGCTCACCGGCCGCCCGTCGACACCGGTCGCACTGAACTCGCCCACCGGCGAGCCGGCAGTCAACGCCACGTCGCCGCCGGCGATCCGCCCGCCGCGCAACTCGGCCAGCTCCCGCGTCTGCTCGCGGAGCCGGCGGACCACACCGAACGTGAACAACAGGTTGGCGGCGGCCATCAGTCCAATCAGGACCACCGCTCCAATGAGATACGCCATCGAGTCTCCTCCGCAGCTTTCGTCAGTCAGGTCGGCCGCGTGTCGCCCTGGCGCGTGCCAGGGCGACGTGCGCGCCGGTCAGCAGCCCTGGTCGCGGTACTCGCAGGCGCCGCAGCTCTCGTACTGGCATGCGCTGCCGTACCGTACGCACAGCCTGGCGAACCGCTGGATTCCGCTGCAGTAACAGAACTTCCAGTACTCGTTGCCGCAGACGGCCTGTGCTGTCGCCTTCGGGGCCACGAAACCGACCATGCGATCGGCGAGCGCACCGAGGATACGGGTCATCGAGGGACCTCCTTCGCTAAACGGCCATCCCCGTCCGGCCGGATAGCCCATCCAAACCCGTCGCCCACCACCGGACCAGGACGTTTGACCGGACGTTCAACCGGACATTCCACGGGACGTCCCGGCCGCGATCCCGCGCCACATGAATGCTGTGGCAGCTCGTGGGTATGGCGAAGGGATGACACAGGGAACGCCTCCGGCGGGCGTTCCGGAGCCGCAGAAGCCGGAAACGAAGCCGGAAACGGATTTTGGTGACGATCAGCAACCGGTCGAGTTCCGCGACCAGGACGGTCCGACCGACTTCCGCGACGAGGACGGTCCGCTGGACTTCGACGATTTTGGGGACAGCGACGCAACAGGCGGGCAACCGGAACAGGAGCGCTGAATGACCGCGCGCTCTCGGCACCGGCCGCCCGGTGCGGAGAGCGCGCTTTTTCAGGAGACGGTTGACGGCTCGTCGACGCGTGCCTCATCGGGGTCTCGCTCGCGTTGTCCACCATCGATTTCAGATACTCGCTTCCCCTTCTGATCCTCGTGCCGGCCGCGGCGGCCCTCGGCTGGCAGCGGTTGACCGGCAAGGCGCCCGGCGTGCCCGAGGCACAGCCGCCGGTCCAGCCCGGCGATGACGCGGACATCCAGGAGCCGGCCAAGGCGAATTAGTGAACGTTGCGTTTCTTCGCGGTGAAGTCTAGCCTCGTTAGAGAACGATACGTTTTCTATGGGGTTCTGCGGCGGAGGGAAAGCGATGACACTGGTCGCACCACTGGACGCATTCGGGCGGGCCGACCTGGCCCTCGCCGGGGGCAAGGGTGCCAACCTGGGCGAGTTGATCCGGGCCGGGTTCCCGGTCCCCGCCGGGTTCGTCGTGACCACCGACGCCTATGCCAAAAGGGCCACCGACGCCCATGCCCAAAGGGCTACGGACGCCCATGCCGAAGAGGCAACCGACGCCCATGCCGAAGAGGGCGCCGACGCCTACGCCAAAGGGGGCGCCCACGTGCCCGATCCGCTTCGGCACGCCATCGCGCAGGCCTACGCGAGCCTCGGCGGCGGGCCCGTGGCCGTCCGGTCGAGTGCCACGGCCGAGGACCTGCCCGGGGCGGCCTTCGCGGGCCAGCAGGACACCTACCTCAACGTCGTCGGTGAGGAAGCGCTCATCGACGCCGTGCGCCGGTGCTGGGATTCGCTTTGGACGGAGCGCGCCGTGGCTTACCGGCGCAGGCTCGGCATCGACGACAGGGAGGTGAGCATCGCCGTCGTGGTGCAGCGCATGGTCGAGGCCGAGATGGCGGGCGTCATGTTCACCGCCGACCCGGTCACGGGCGACCGTGGCCACGTCGTCATCGACGCGAGCAGCGGGCTCGGCGAGGCCGTGGTCTCCGGGCTGGTCACGCCCGACCACTACGTGCTCGACGCACGAGGCCGGGTCCGCGAGTTCACGCCCGGCCGTCGTGAGGTCGTGGTCAAGGCCAAGGCGGGCGGCGGCGTCATCCATGAGACCGGTGGCACGGAGTTGCACCTGCCCGATGAGGCGCTCAAGCAACTGGCACACCTGGGTCAGCGGGTCCAAGTCCACTTTGGACGCCCACAGGACATCGAATGGGCGTACACCCAAAAGAAAATCGTGTTGCTGCAGGCACGGCCGATGACGGCGCTGCCGCCGCCCCCGCTCAAGCTCAACCGGATCGAGCGCCGGATCGGCTCGGTGCTGCTGGAGTACCTGCCTGTGCGCCCATACCCGATCGACACCACCACCTGGCTGCCGCACGGACCGGCCGGGCTCATGAACAAAATCGCCGAACACTTCGGCATCCGCGGCCCGTTCGAGGGTTTCCTTCCCGAGGAGGACGGAGTCGTGGTTCGGATGGTCCCGCGCGCGCCGCGCCCCACGCTCGGGATCGTGCGCGGACTCTTCCGGTTCGTGCGGCTCGCCCGGCGCTACGACCCCGCCCACTGGACCGAAGACCCGCGGTTCCGCGAGTTCCTGTCCCGCGCGCGCGACCTCGGCGCGCAGGATTTGACGACCATGACGTGGCAGCGGCTGTTGCAGGTGCCACGGCAGGCGCTCGCGCTCGTCGAACCCGTGACCGACTTCCGCACGCGATATCTGCCCGCGGCGGGCCTCGCGCTCCTGCGCCTTTTCCTTGCGCTCAAACGGCTTGGCCGCGCCGACATGCTCGGTGACCTCATCGCCGGCGCGCGGACGCGGACCACGGACGCCAACCGCGCGCTCGAAGATCTCGCCCAGCTCATGCGCCTCAAGGGAGATTTCGCGGCCCGGTTCGCGTCGTTCCTTGAGGAGTATGGGCATCGGGAGACCACGAGCCCGATCCTGGTCTCCCCGCCCACGTGGGCCGAGTCTCCGGAGACCGTGCTCGGGCTCATCAAGGTGCTGGCCGCAAAGGCACCCGAGCCGGCCAAGCCGGTCGATGACGCGCTCGCGAGGCTGCTGGAACACCCGCGCCTGCGCGATCCCAAGCGCCGCCAACGGATCCAGCGCTTGGTCGAGCAGGCGCGCGCCGGCATCGCGTTCCGCGAGGACAGCCACTTCTACTTCACCAAGCCGCTGCCGATCCTGCGCCGCTGCCTGCTGGAGATCGGCCGCCGATTGTCCGAAGTGGACGTGCTCGTCCGGCCGGAGGACGTATTCCATCTGCGGCTTGAGGAGATTGAGGCGATCGGGCTCCCGGCGGGCCTGAGCGAGTCCGAAAAGGACAGACTGCGCGCGATCGTGCGGCAGCGCGCCGCCAAGCGCGACGAGCTGGCCGGTGTGCGGCTCATCGACCCGAGAGCCGTGTTCCCGGCGACCGACAGAGGCGACGCGCTCGTGGCGGGCGCGGCCGCGGGTGGTGGCATCGTCACCGGGCCCGTGAAGGTGGTCCGCGATCCGGCCGAGTTCGGCAAGCTCGAAAGCGGCGATGTGCTGGTGTGTCCGTACACGAATCCGTCATGGACACCCCTGTTCCAACGCGCGGCGGCCGTCGTGGTGGACTCGGGCGGCATCGCCTCGCACGCCGCGATCGTCGCGCGCGAGTACGGTATTCCGGCCGTCATGGGCACGGCCACGGGGACTTCGACGTTGGTGGACGGGCAGGTGGTGACGGTGGACGGCGACACCGGGCGGGTGACCGCGCATGGTGACTGACCATCGCAAGCTCCCCCGGCGCCGGGGCGACGCGCTCAACGACGCGATCTACCGGGCGACCCTGGACGAGCTCGCCGAGGTCGGATACGCGAAGCTCACCATGGAACGGGTGGCCGAGCGGGCAAAGGCGAGCAAGGCGTCGCTGTATCGGCGCTGGCCCACCAAGATGGAGCTGGTACACGATGCCGTGCAGCATGTGCTGCGCGGCCCGATGACGCCGCCCGACACCGGCAGCCTGCGCGATGATCTGATCTCGCTGCTGCGCCAGAGCGCCGAGATGCTCACCGGGCCGGCCGGCGAGGCGTTGCGCGGTGTGCTGACCGATGCGCTGAGCGATGCCCGGCGCACCGCCGAGCTGCGCGCCCGCTCGCACGGTTCCGGGCTGCGCATGGTCGAGACGATCGTGCGCCGGGCGGCCGCGCGCGGTGAGATCGACGAGTCGGCGATCACCCCGCGCCGCCTGGAGGTGCCGCTCGCGCTGCTGCGACATCACTTTCTGTTCCATGGGGTACCGGTCCCGGGCGACGTGATCGGGCAGATGGTCGATGAGATCCTGGTCCCGCTGTTCAAGAGCTGATGTGCCCCATCGCCAAGGATCTATTGACTTACGGTCAGGCCCGAAATATGGTGCCCACATGGCTCGTGATCTTTCACGTCGCGCCGGCACCGCACTGCTGGCAATCTTTCTGACCGCGGCCACCGCCGCCGTGGTGGCAGGGGTGACCCCCGCCGAGTCCGCGAAAGCCGCAGGACCGTATCCGAAGTCGATCGATCTGGGACGCCCACCGGTCAAGGGCGTGACCGCCGCGGGCGGCGAAACCGCGCGCATGGCCGACGGCGCCTACCGCACCTGGGTGGTGGTCAGCGGCACAACCGTCGAAAACGACCCGGCCTACCTGGCCGAGGTGAACCCGTTCACCGGGAAAATGCTCGCCAAGTATGAGATGCCGACGGCCGGTGGCGCCTGGGGTGTCGCGGTGAGCCCCGACGGCCGGTATGTCTACGCCATGACCTACGGCGCGGGCCATGCCTACCGGCTGACCTACACCAGCCCGCGCTCGTTCGTCGACCTCGGCGCGCCCACCGCGAACACCAGCTTCCTGTGGGAGGGCGACACCGACGACCAGGGCAACCTGTGGATCGGAACATACGAGGGCAAGGCCTCGACCAAGACGGCCGGTCTGCTGGCCAGTTGGCGACCGGGCACCGGCTGGACCAACCACGGCGGATATGGCACTCAGTACGAGTACGTGCGCTCCGTCGAGTTCGCGCGTGGCCAGGTCTACGTCGGCCTCGGACAATACACCGGCTTCTACCGCCACGACCCGGCCACGGGCAACGACTATCCGATACCGCTGCCGCCCGGCATCCCGAACGACATGTACACGTACCAGCTCGACGACGCGGGTGACTACCTGTACGTGTACTTCGCGGGCGGCACCTCACCGGCCAAGGGCTGGCTCTACAACCTGGTGACCCAGCAATGGGTGCGCGAGATTGTGGGATACAACGGCGCGACGGTCTCCGACGAGGGTCCGGACGGGCTGGTCTACCTCGTCATGTCCGGCGAGCTCGTCGGCTACAACCCGGACACCGGCGCCGTGACGCGCACCGGCTTCACCGGCGACGGGCATCTTGGTGCGGCCAAAGGCATTCAGCGGGTGGTCGATCCCGACACCCGCCACGAGATGGTGGTCACCTCGCAGGCCAGCGGGGCGATCGCGCGGTACGACCTGGTGACCCGTACGGGGTCGTATCTCACGTGGGACAAGGTCGAGCTGGTGCCCAACCTGACACCCCTGCGCTCACTCGCGATCGGCCCCAACGGCTGGGCCTATCTGGGTGGCTACTTCGCGGGCGGGTTCGCCGGTTACGACCCGGACTCCGAGCGCTGGCATGAATACCCGTTCCCGCACCAGATCGAGGGCATGGCCACCCACGGCAGGAAGCTGTACCTGGGCGTCTACCCCAACGGTGCGCTCTACGAATACGATCCGGCGCGGCCGTTCGGATCCGGCAACCCGCGCAAGCTGTTCGATCTGCGGACCTACGGTCAGGAACGGCCGTGGACGGTCATCTCCGCCGGGCGGTACGTCGCGATCGGCACCACGCCGAAGAACTCCAAATCGGACGGTGCGGGCGCGGTGACGTTGTACGACCCGGCGGACGGCTCGTATCGGGTGTTCAACGGGATCGCCGGGGCGGGCGAGATCGGCGCGCTCGCCTACCGCAACGGCATCCTCTACGGCGGGTCGATGAACTGCTGCACCGCCGCGACGCCAAGCGACGGCACGCTTTTCGCGCTGGACGTGACCACGGGCGCGAAGCTGTGGCAGACCGTGCCGCTGGCCGGGGAGCGGGGCGTCAACGCGCTCGCCTTCGGCACCGACCCGAACGTCATCGTCGGCATCACCGCGGGCAAGGCGTTCCGCTACAACGTGAGCACCCGGCAGTTGCTCGGCAGCACGACACTGGTGTCCTACCCGTGGACCAACGTCCGTGGTTTCCAGCCGCGTGCGGTCAACCTGGTCTTCGACCCGCACGATGGGTACATGTACGGCACCGCAGTGGGCCGGTTCCTCAAACTGAACCCGACCACCCTGGCCAACGCCGCCCCGAGCGGGTGGACCGGTGGATATTTCGCCGCGGCCAACACCGGCCGCAAGTTCGCGGTCCAGTCGGTCAACGGACAGTCGCACCTCATCATGTCGCAGTGGTATGGACGGCCCGCCGGTCCGGCCATGCTCTACGGCAGCAGCGGCGGCAGTGCCCACATGTACCGCTGGGAGTCGGACGAGACCGCGTTCCAGCTTGGTCTCGGATGGCAGCAGAGCACGGGCTACGACCTCGCGAAGGTGGGCGACCGGATGGTGTCCGGCGACTTCACGTGCGACGGGGTGGACGACATAGCGGCGGGTTACGACACGGGCGGGGCCTTGCGCTTCGACGTGTGGGACGGGAAGTCCACGACCTCGGGGCCGCGCGTCTGGGGCGCGGCAGCCATCGCGCCGTCGGCGATCGGCGCGCGCATGGTCGCGGGCGACTTCGACGGCAACGGGTGCGCGGACCTGGCGCTGTTCGAGGCCGTGGCGGGCACGGCCGGAGCGCACCTGCACCGCTATCTGTCCGACGGCGCGACCCTCGCCAAGACGACGTCGGGCGACTGGAGCACCTCCACGGGCTATGACCTGACCAAGGTCGCCGGGCGCATGGCGACCGGTGACGTCGACGCCGACGGTCGCGACGACATCGTCACGGCCTACGATTACGGGACCTATTTCCGGTACCACATATGGAAAGAAGGCACCGTCTACAGTGGACCATCGGGCTGGTATCAGTCGGGCGCCTTCAGCCTCGCCAACGTCGGGGATCGCATGGTCGTGGGCGACTTCGACAGCAGCGGCACCGACGAGCCGGCCATGTTCTACCACTACGGCGGCAGCCACGCGCGGCTGTTCCGGTGGAGTTCGAACGGCGGCCAGTTCACGCTCGCCTCACCCGACTGGGAGGTCACCTCGGGCTACACGCTGTCCATGGTGGGCGACCGCATGGCGGTGGGCGACGTCAACGACGACGGCCGCGACGACATCATCGCCGCATACGACTACGGGTCCGACTTCCGCTACCACGTCTGGCTCAGCGGCTGGTCCTACACCGGCCCGGCGGGGTGGTACGACTCGGGCACGTTCGATCTGGCCCTGGTCGGCGGGCGCCTGGTGACGGGCGTCTGGTAGCTGGTCCAAAGTGGAGTGTGCGGCCGTTACGGGAAACGTCACGGCCGCACACTCACCCCTACTGAGTAACGTCGAACAGGTCGCGCAGCCGGATCGAGTAGAAGTCGTTCGACTCGGTGATGCGCACGAAGTAGAGCCGGTCGCCGCGCGGCGCGAGCGTCGGATGAAACTCCCACGCCGGGGTGTTCACGTTGGGCCCGAGGTTGAACGGGTTCGTCCAGCCGCCACCCTGATGCTGGAACGACACGTAGATGTCACTCCCGCCATCCTGGCCGCCGGACTGGCCCTCACGGCCCAGCGCGGCGAACAGCAGCACCCTGCCGTCCGGGGTGATTTCGGGGTTGAAGTCCAGCCCGGGAGTGTTGATGACCGGGCCGAGGTTTTCCGGCTCGCCATAGGTGCCGTCCGGGCGCAGCCGCGCGCGGTAGATGTCCCAGTCTCCGGTGCGGTCGCTGCCGAAATAGAGCGTGCCGTCCATCGCGACCGAGGGATACAGCTCGTTGCCCGGCCCGTTGACACCCGTGACCTCGACCGGCTCGCTCCAGCCGGAGCGGGTGCGCTGGACCACCCACAGGTCGGAGTCCTCGCCGGACCTGATGGTGGCGAAGAAAAGCCGCTTGCCGTCGGGGGTGATAAAAGGATCTATATCCTTGTGGGTACCGGAGAACGGCGCGACAGTCGGCTGCCCCCAGACCCCGTTGGTCCGGCGCGACACCAGGATGCGCGACTCGGTCGCCGAAAACCAGTCGCCGTTGGCGCGCGTGAAATACGCGGTGTTGCCGTCGCGGGTGAACGTGATCCGGTACTCCTGCTGATCCGACGAGATCACGCCCGGCGCGAACAGGTCGGACTGGGCCTGTGCCACACCGGGAAGGGCGAGCACCAGCGCACACGCCACAGCGGCCGTGGCCGCGGGCTTCAGAATCCTCATGTGAGCATAAACGCCGTGCGGGCACCGAAGGTTGACACGCTGAGTCGGCGTTGAACGGATGGCAGGCGCACGGAAGACGCACGGAAGACCGGTCATAACGGCTGGCTATGGCAACGGGTATTGGACCGCGCGCCCGGTGCGGGACCACCATCGGTCACATGAGCAGCGTAGAGACGAACAACATCGCGCGCCGCACCGTTGTGGCGGGCGCACTGGGCGCGGCGGCAGGTGCGATTGCCATGGCACCGGGCGCACAGGCGGCATCCCCTGCCGGACTGTCGCGTGTGGACGATGTCAACGCCATCCGGGCCGCGGTCGATGGCATCGACGACGCGGTGGACGCCAAGGACTGGGCCCGATGCCGGGCGTTGTTCACCGATCAGGTCGACGTGGACTTCGCGTCGCTGGGCGGCGGCGCACCCGCGCGCATCCCGGCGGACCAACTCATCGCGAACTGGCGGCGTAACCTGTACGCCGAGAAGACCAGCTTCCACCAGCGGTCCAATCACGACATCACCATCACCGGCGACAGGGCCGGTGTCCGATCCAAGGGCTACGCGTTCAACCGCCTGATCCGCCCGCTCGGCGACGCCATCTGGGAGGTGTGGGGCCACTACACCCACCGGCTGATCCGCACCCGTGACGGCTGGCGCTGCACGGCCATCGCCCTGACGACCGTCGCGCACGCCCGCGGCAACGAACTCGCCTGGACCCACGTCCCAAGCGAATAGCGAACCGGGGATGGCCCGTCCCTACACGGGCCATCCCCGAGACCGACTGTCGTGATTGGTCAGCTCCACGCGGCGTCGAGATCCTTGCAGGTGATGGAGACCGCTCCGTGCACCATTTCCATCACGTGGACGCAGCCCTGTGGGCTCGGGCGCACCTCGTCGATGAGGACGTCACCCAACCGCTTGATCCCCGCGACGATCCAATCCTCGCGGATCTGGAAGCCCGATCGCACGTCGACGGAAACGTTGGTGACCTCGCGGTAGGTGATCGTCAACCGGGGCACATCCGGCAACTCATTGTAGGCCAAGCGAAGCTCGACCCCGAGCACGGCGAAGGCGTCCACCAACTCCAACCGCTCGATCTTCAGATCCTTGATCGCCCGCTCGGAGAAGAAGTCGTAGTGCTCGGGGTCGCTGACGAACCGGTAGGCGCCGGGCGGCAGAGAGCCCGCCAACTCGGGCAGGATCTCCAGGTACGGCCCCGGGTCGACCATGAAACCGTCCCGGAGCCGTTCCACCCGGCTGTATTGAAGCGTCATCGCCCGCCGCCTAGCACCGGGGACGCTTCCAGCTGTCACCCTTGACGCTTTCTCCCGGCTTCAGCAGGCCGGACTCGCGCATGTACTTCACGGCGATGCCCTTCAAACTTCTCTCGACCTCGGCGAGATCGCGCGGGTTGATGCCCGTCGAACCCTTGTGCCCATGCTTGTTGAACCAGCCCTCGCTGCCGAAGAAGCCGACCTCCGTGTGCTTGTGGAACACATGGATTTCGAACTGTCCGGAGCCACCGGGGACCTTGTCGAGCCGATACGAGTAGTCCCCGTAGAAGATCTTATCGGCGTTCGGCCCGAGCGGCGGTGCGTTGTCGTTGTGGACAAGGACCGGCGTGTCACCCACGAGCACGAAGTAGGTGTGGATGCCCGCGACCGTGAGGTTGTATGCGGCGCCGAGCCGCTCGGTGCCCGCGATGAGCCCGCCGACCGGGATCAGTGTGCCGTCGGCTGCCAGCAGGTGCTCGCCGTGGCCGAGTTCACCCGCGCCCTGCCACTGCTTGTCCGTGGCGTTCCAGAACGGGTGATCGTCCGTGGTGGTCACCACGGAGCCGCCCACCCTGAGGTCGACGAGCTCATCGTTGTGCACCCAGATCGCGAGCACCTCGCGTGGGCCGCCGGCACCCGTCTCGGGATCCTTGGCCATCACCTTGTCCCCCACCCGGATCTCACGGATGGGCTTCTTCGTGCCATCGGCCATCAGCACCTTGGTGTCGCCGGAGAAGCTGCAGTATGCCTTCGCCACGTCGACCGAGGTGTCGGCGACCGTGCCGAGCTTGGCCACCTTGGCGAGCCGGCCGACCGGGATCAGCCCGACGACCATCCACGCGCAGCCCGCGATGTCGCCCTCGTCGAAGCACGCCTTGGCGTCGTTGTAGCCGCTGAGCTCCTTGGCCAGTTCCTTGGCCTGCTCGGGGGTCATCGGCTTGCCGCTGCTGATGGGCCCGTCGCAGACCGCCGGGTAGCCGGCGCCGGGAACGCAATCGGGCGTGGGCGGGCTGCACTTCGTCACATAGCTACCGCCGGACAGGCACATGTCCTGCGGAGGCTTTGGCTTTGCCGGTGCCTGCTTGGGGGCCGGGCGCCAGCCCACGGCGGCCTTGCAGGTTTTCGCGCCGTCGGGGCAGCGGCCCGCCTGCTGGTTGCCGATGCGGCCGTTCTTGATGGTCGTCGGGCGGTTGAGGGCATTGCTCGCCGGGCTCTTGCCCTTGTCCCAGCCGCCGCCCCGGCATTCGCCGTCGGGGCAGCTGACGCGGATGAGCCCGCTCGGGTCACTGAAGGTGACCGGGTTGTTGTTGGCATAGGCGTAGGCGTTGAGCTGTTGCGGATCGGTCGGCACCATGATCGGGTCGGGCGAGATGAACCGGCCGATCGCCGGGTCGTACTCGCGCGCACCGAGGTGGGTCAGCCCCGTGGAGTCGTCCCTGGTACCCCCCACAAAGGACTTTTCTCCCGGGAAGGCACTCTCGGTGCCTCTCGGTGCACCGAACGGGTCGAAGCGCCGCTTGCTCACCTCAAGGCTCGACGCGTCGATGGCGACCTGGGTCGTGTTCTGTTGGTCGGCGGCGAGCCAGGACAGGCGCCCACCCTCACGCACCGCCACGGGGTGGCCGCCGTGGGCGTAGTAGCGCGTGCCCCGCTCGGCCCCGGTCGCCTTGTCCAGCCGCAATTCCTGGCCCGGCAGATAGAGCGTGATTGCGGTGGGGTCGTTGCGGATCAGCCGTTCGCCGTCGGCGGAGTAGACGAACGTGGTCTCCTCCGTGTCCTTGGACACCTTGGCCAGGTGGCCCTGGGCGTCCCACGCCAGCGATTGGCCCGCGCGGGCGATGGTGTTGCCCGCCGCGTCGTATTGGTGGCCGTCGAGCTGATGGCCCTTCGCGTAGGTGTACTGGCGGACGGAGTCGCTCGTGCGGTTGCCGGCCAGGTCGTAGGTGTAGGCGCGCTGGTAGGGGGCGGGCCCGCCGAACTCCCGCGTACGGCAGTCTCCACCCTGCACCCAGTCCTCGGTCCAGGCTTCGGCCAGCCGCCGCTGCGGGTCGTAGCGGAAGCACTGCCGCTCGTCGAGGCTCTCGATCGACAGGATGTTGCCCGCCGGGTCGTACTCGAACTTCGTGTCGGCCTGGTTGGGCGCCGGGACCTCGGCGTCGACGACGATCCGCGACAGCAGCCGGGTGGCCGTCTCGCGGTACCACGAGACCCAGGCCCGCTGGTTCTTGAGCGGGTCGCCGAGGTGGATCCGGTTGGCCTCGCCGTAGCGCGTGTACTCGGTGTTGGCGACATACCAGACGGTTTCCCCGGCGAAGCCGCCGTATGTCTGCATTGGACGGGCGAAGTCGTCGTAGGTATGGGTGATGGTTTCCTGTCTGATGCCGCCGCCGATTTCGGGATGGAACTCGCTGGCAAGGCTGCCATCGGCGTTATAGGTGAAGAAGTTGGCGTAGGTCCCGGCCAGCGTGCGCGTCTCCGCGGCCTCCGGTATGACGACCTCGGCGCCGGTGACCTGCTTGAGCAGGGAATACCCCGTGATCTTCGTGACGTACCTGGCGCCGTTGTGGTGCCGGGTCGCCGTGGCGGGCATGCCCTTGCCGTTGTGCACGGTGTCGTAGGTCCACGTGGCCAGGTCGGTGTTGCCCTGCTTCACGCTCGTGCGCCTGCCGAGGCTGTCGTAGGCATAGGACAGCGTGATCCCTCGCGCGTCCGTCGACGTGATCTTCTGCCCGGCCAGGTCGTAGGTGGCGGTGGAGACGCCGGAGTCGACGTCCTCGGCGCGCACCCGCTGGCCCAGCATGTTGTAGCTGTAACGCCAGGTGTTCTGCGCCGGATCGGTCACCGAGGCGAGATGTCCCGCCTTGTCGTAGCTGTATTTCGTCGTCTCGCCCGCCTGGATCAGCTCGACCGGGCGCCCGCGCCCATCCGTGATGGTCACGGTCGGCGGCGCCCCGGCCGGCGGGGTCACCTGCACCCGGTCGCCGCCATACACGTACGTGGTGTGCTTGACCGGCTCGTCGTGCTGACGGAACTCCTCCTTCACCACGCGGCCCGCGCCGTCGAACGTGCTGCGGGTCAACCCCGGCACGTTCGTGTCGAACGCGCTCCACAGCTGGTCGTCGACGTTGCCGTCGTTGAAGAACGGCTGCGTGGACTTGAACGCCCGCCCGTGGGTGTCGAAGCGGGTCTCGGTGATGAGCCGTCCACCGTTCACCGCCGGGGTTTGCGTTTGCCGCTGCCGCATGAGCCCGTCGTAGAGCGTCTTCGTCGTGACGTAGTTGCCGCGTGGCCCGAGCCTGGTCGTGCTGATCACGGTCGGCCCGTCGTTGCGCAGGAGGTAGCTGAACTTCGCGTTGCCCCGGTCGGGGAACCTGTCCTTCGTGCGGTTGGGCAGCCAAACCTGGGTGACGCGGCCGAGCGGGTCGTAGGTCGCCTCGGTCACGTGGCCGTTGACGTCGACCGTCTTCGTCGGCAGGCCCCACGCGGGCTCAAGCGTGGTGGTGAGCGTGTGCCCCAAGGGATTGGTGGCGACCGTCTGGGTCGCGCTGTAAGCGGTGGTCATCGCGCGGCCAAGCGCGTCAACGGATTTCGTCGGCCTGCCCACGGCGTCGAACTCGGCCGTGCCCATGGTCTCGTAGTGCGGATCGCCGGTGGCAGACCAGCTCGTCGCCACCTCAACCTTCGTCGGGTCACCCTTGGTGGGCGCCGCACCGTGAGTCTGGCCGTCGTAGGACGTGCGCACCGCGCTGAGCCGCGTGCCGTCCGGAACTGAGGCGCCCGGCCCGCACGCGACGGCCACGGTCTTGGTCTCGGACGGGCGGTTGAGGATCCACGCGGTCTGGTTGCGCACATACGTTTCCGTCGTGCACGTGTCGTCCTCCGGGGTGGCCACATCGCCCAGATCGCTGACCTTGGTCGTCAGCCCACGCTCGTCGTAGGTCGATTCGGTCTTGGTTTCGCGCCAGCCTCCGGAGCTCAGTGCCGTGAACGACTGCACCGTCCCCGTGCGCACGAGATACGACTTCAGCCTGCCCCGCGTCGCGAACGGGCCCTGCCAAACGGGCGTGTTGACCGTCTTCTCGACGATGTCGGTCTCCGACTCGCCGAGGTGGGTCGCCTGGTAGTAAGGGAAGCCGGCCAGCCAGCCGTAGTCCGGGCCGGTGTCGTCGTCCATGCCCCGGTGGAACCTCTGCTCCGACATGGTGATCGGCGATCCGCCGGGGTCGTTGGCCTGGCCGGTGCGCGTCCGCACCCGCGCGAACCCGCGGAACTCGTTCCAGGTGCGCTTGTTCTCCTCGGTGAACTCGCTGGTGTCCAGATGCCACGCCGCGCCGTCGAGATATTGGTAGCTGGTGACGGCCGGATGTTCCGAACCGTAGCGGTCGTATTCCTTGACCGACTCCACCACGAGTTTGTGGAAATAGTCGGTGCGCTCCATGGCCGTGTCCGGTGGCGTCCACTTGACCGGGTAGCACAGCATCTTGTTGTTGCGCAGGTCGTGGGGATTGGGATGGGACGTGGGCTTGCACTCCGGCTCACGGTACTTGATATCGATGACACCGCCCGTTTCCGAGACGATGGCATTGATCCGGTACCGGCTGAGCTTCGAATAGACGTCGCCGAAGTGCACCCGGTTGGCCAGCAGCTGACCCTCGAAAACCACGGCGGGCAAAGCGATTTCACCGCCGACGTGCCCGGTGTGCTTGACGGAGCGCAGCCACAGCGACGCCTTGTCCGAGGCGACGCCCGTGCCCGGGAACAGGTGCTCCAGCGTCCACGAGTCGACGAGCCGCTCCGCGCCGCCGGCCCGCACGGTGGTGGTCACCCTGTCCAGCCGCTTGGTCGACCAGAACGTGGGCGAGGCGTGCGCCGCGTCGGTCCACGGCACGTCCGGCCAGTTGGCCTTGCGGTCCGGGGTGCACACGCTGTCCTTCACGCACCGGTCGGCGGTGACGAAGTCGACCCGCCCGCCCGCGTAGTTGATGGCACGCAGCGTCCCGCCCCTGGTGTAAGTGAGGTTCGCCGCGTAGGTGTGGGTCTCCGGCTCGTACTGGTATGTCATCTCGTTGCCGTGCGCGTCGACCACCCGGTCGAGGTTCCACCGCCACGCCTGCGTGCAGTGGGCCATGCCGATACACGGCTCGTTGGCGTCGTCGCCGACGACCGGCACGGTCCAGGTGGACCTGGCGTCGGACCGGGAGCCGAAGAAGTACTGCGTCCCGTCGACCGTCGTGATCTTCCAGTGCTCGCCGTCGTTGTCGCCGTTGACTATTCCGGTCTCCCGCTCGATGCGCGCCCCGTTGTCGTCCTGCAGCCGCCACACCTTGCTTTCGGGGGCTTCGCGGATCAGCTGACCACCCCCGCCCGGGAAGGACGCGATGGCGTTGTCGGTGCGCCAGCACAGATGCCCGCTGTCGGGGTGCCCGTCGGTGGCACACGCCCCATACACCCGCTCGATGAACCCGGCCGACAGGTCCCAGCCGTCACCGACCCACGACGCCTGATTGTTGGTCGCGCTGGTCCGTCCGTCCACACTCGACGATGAGTACGACAGCGCCAGCTGCGGCTCCAGCCCACCGGGCGCGGGCGGCACGCGCAGCGGATACGACCACGTGAACGCGCCCGTGTGGCCGGACACCTGCCAGGTCGCGCTCGGCGACAGCGGGCTGGCCGACAGCGAGCCCGAGCCGAGACTGGGCGTGCCGGGCTTCTGCTCGCCACTGAGCGCCGCGAGCGTGGCCTCGTCCTTCGGGCGGCTGGTCATGTTCTGTGCCGTGACGGGTACCGAGGAGACGTTTTCCAAGGGCACCGTCGGCCCGGTGGCCGCGTCCGCGGCCGGACCAAGCACGATGTCGGTCAGGGTGATGGTCAGAAGGACGGTGAGTGCGGCCGCGAGGCGGCGTTGCAAGGTCATGCGCTGAGCTCCGTGAGTATGTGACCAAGCAGCCCGTCGGGGGTGAATCCCCCGCAGTCTGCCCTGGGGCTGGTGAAGCGTTGCCCGTTGATCAGGCAGCGGTACAGCGGGGTGCTCGGTTTCCCGGCCGGTGGTTGCGACCACAGCGTGCCCAGCTGGCTGATGAGCGTCTTGCCCTCGCAGGCGGGATCGAGCGAGACGAACTGGTCCCCGGCGTCCGTGCAGCTGTACAGCCAGACCGTGCCCGCGGGCTGGGTCAGGCCCAGATAGCCGTGTCTCGCCTCGTATCTATAGGTGGGTGGGGTGTCGTGGATCGTGGTGAAGTGGTCCTGCGCCGGCAGGTAATAGCGGGCGAGCGCCGCGTAGGCGACGATGTGGCCCAGCACACCGAGCTTCGTCGCGCCCAGGCAGTTCGCGTCGCGCGAGTCGAACCGGTCGGTGCCGGTGGTGCACTGGTACAGCGGCACGGTCGGCGTGCTCGCCGGTGGCGTGGTGTAGACCCGCCCGATGTCGTAGACGTGGGTGGCGCTGCCGCAGGCGGTGGCCGTGAAGTGGTCCGCGCCCGACTGGCACAGGCGCAGCATGACCGTGTCGGGCCCCTCGGGCGCCGGCATCCCCAGCGCCGCGTGGAACCGGTATCCCGGACGGGGTTTGGCGCTCGTGCTGTCGGTGTACCGCTCCCCCGCCGTGTTGATGAACCGGCCCAGCTGATCGGCGGGCGGCTGCGGCCACCCGGCCCGCTGGGCCAACGCCGCCTCGCCGATGACGCCCAGGGCGGCGTGCGCCTCGTCGATGAGCCCGTGGAAGTGCCCGGTGGACGCCCCGTTCTCCTTGGCCCGGCCCAGCACGAACTTGCCCTTGAACTGCCACATGGCCACGTTGTCGCGCGTGCCGGCGAGCTTGCCGTCGATGTAGAGGCGCAACTGGCGGGCCGGGTAGTCGTAGACGCCGGCCACATGCGTCCACTGATTGAGCGTCGGCGGCAGCAGCGAGTGGGCGTACACCAGGGGCGCACCGTCCGAATCGGACGTTGCCTGGCCGAACACCCAGCGGTCAAGGCCCGGACGGTACTGCAGGACGAAGCCGCTGTTGCGGTCGCCGTCCTGGCTCAGGATCGTTGACACGCGGTCGTTGCGGCTCAGCTTGACGAAGGCCGACACCGTGAAGCTGCCGGTCGGGTGCACGCCGCGATAGGCGGACACGGCCTCGCCCGTGCCCGACAGCTGCAGCGCCTGCCCGCTGATTCCCGGGGCGTAGGCGACGGTCCCGGCGGGTGTCGCGTCGTTCTTGCGCCACGAAAAGTCGCGTGTCGTGCCGTCGTCGAACCGGTGGTACTGGAAGTCGACCGGCGGCGCCTCGTCGTGTATGCGGCGGATCTGCCCGGCCGACAGAGTCTGTTGGTAGAGGCGCACCTCGTCGACGCCCCGGGCCCAGTGGCCGGCGGGGACCCCGTTCGCCTTCGACCGGCCCATCGAGACCGGGCCCGATGACGGGAGCACCTTCACCTCCGCCCGCGCCGCGGCCAGCACGCCGTTGACGTAGAGCCGCAGCTGCCCCAGATCCGCTTTGTAGGTCAGCGCGACGTGCACCCATTCGCCGACGGCGACGGGCTCGCCGGACTGCAGCACCACCAGTGGCGTGTCATCACGGTCCGCTTCGGACACCACCGCGGCCCACCGCCGGGTCGCGGCGACGTACACGATCTGGAAGACGCTCACCCGGTTGCCGTCCTGGCCCACCACCATGCGGTTGACGCTGTCGGTCGTGGTCGGATAGACCCACGCCGCCGCGGTGAAGTCGCGCTCGGTGTTGAGGGCGGGCCCGGTGGTCTCGGCGTAGCCGGTCGTGCCGTCGAACAGGACGCCGTGGCCCGTGCGCCCGCCGACCCAGCTGTGGCCGCCCTTGATGGTCGCGGTGCGGTTGTTCCCGCTGGAGTCGGCGAGCGTGGTGCCGGTGCTCTCGTCGAACTTCCAGTGCCCCGCGTCGGCGGGCGGCACGTCGGCCGGGCCGTCCGGGGCCGGATACGACTCCCACAGCGTCTTGATCCGCAGGTGATCCAGCGCGCCGGTGTAGACGCGCACGTCATCGACGTTGCCGGTCAGCGATTTGCCGAAGTTCAACCCCGTGGTCTTGTTCCATGCCGTGTTGAGCGTGCCCTCGTCGTGGCGCACGGCGTCCACATACAGCACCACGATCTTCGTCGCCGGGTCGTAGACGCCCGTCAGGTGCACCCACCGGTCGAAGTCGTACGGAGCCGCGGCCACCGAGGCCTTGGTCACCGTGCCGTCGGGCTCGGGCATCTCGACATACCACGCGCCCCAGCTCGAACTGTCGTTGTCCATGAGGTGGCCCATGCGGAACTTGCCGTCGATGCTCACGGCCTCGGTCCTGCACTCGAACACCGAGCTCAGATCGCAATAGCCCGCGGGGACCTGCACCCAGGCCGCCACGGTGAACGCCTGATCGGTGCGCACGTCCACGCCCGGGATGGCCACGGCGTCGTCCCTGCCGTCGAATCCGATGGCATTGCCGCTGCGGCCCGGCACGAACTTCGCGTCGGCGGACAGCCCGCCGGAGCGCGACCCGACCGAGTCGAAGACGTTGCGCCCGCCGGGCTCGTCCAGCCGCCAGTGATGGGCGAGCGTCAGATCCCGGCCCGCCATCACCTTCACCTCGTCGGCGAACAGCGGCCGCGACCACACCGCCGCGTCGTCGATCGCGCCGACGAACGTGGCGCCGATCTGTAGCTTCCCTTCCGGGAAGTCCACGCCGGTCACGTCGTCGAGCGAGCCGACGAGCACGCCGTTGACGTAGAGCTCGGCGCGCTTGCTCACCGCGTTGTACGACCCGGCGAGGTGCGTCCACGCTCCAGTTTGGACAGCCGGCCCGACGACCGCCCGGTCCAATGCGAACACCCACTTGCCCTCGGGGTTCGCCTGCAGCCGGAACACGCTCCGGGTGGCACCGTCCTGTGCGATCACCGACGGGTGGCCGCCGATCCGGTCCAGCCGTGCCCACGCCGACACCGCGAAGCTGCCGTCTGTCTTGAGCGCGTGCGGCGCCGTGACGTAGTTGGAGCCGTTGAGCTTGATGGCCATGTCTCCGGGCGCGGGCAGGTTCGACTGGCCGCCGATGTAGTCCACCCTGTGCCCGTCGTCGACGCCGTTGAAGTCGACCGGGTCCGCGACGAGGTTGCCGTCAAAGGCCCACCGCGCCTTGGCCACCGCGTCGCGGCTCACCAGGCCCTGCAGCTCCTCGGCCGAGAGCGCGCGGTTGTAGGCGCGCACCTCGTCGACGGTGCCGAACCACGGGTTCTTCCGGACGCTGTCGAAGATGGCACCACCGACGCGCAGCTCCCCGGTCGCCGGGAACGCGCTCGGACGCGAGACGGTGCCGGCGGGCCGGCCGTTGACAAAGAGGCGCAGCTGCCTGGTCGCCGCGTCGTAGACCCCGGCCACGTGCGCGGCCTCGCCGACGACGGCCGAACCGGGCGCGCTGCGCACCGGGGTGTCCGCCGGGCGCGGCGTGTGCTGGTCTGCCGAGGGCACGTAAAGCTCCCACGTCCCGCCGTCGGCGAGCTGGCGATAGCCGAGCGAGAACCCGCTGTTGACCGTGCCGTCCTGCGACACCGCGGCGTAGCCGTGCTGCGCCGGCGCGGCCTTGTCCACCTTGAGCCACGCGGCCACGGTGAAGCTCTGGTCGGTGCGGATGACGGGCGTCCCGGTGGACACGAAGTCGGCGTCGCCGTTGAGCTGCACGGCCCCCGCGACCTCGCCCTTGACGAACTTCGCGCCGCCGTTGAGGACCCCCGCCGCGCCACCGGGCACGGCGTTGAGCGCGGTGCGGCTCGTCAGCTCGTCGTCGAACTTCCAGTATCCAAGTTGGACATTGTCGTGCCCGACCTGCGCGCGGACCTCCGCCGTCGTGATGGCCCGGTCGTAGACCTTGACCTCATCCAGCATTCCGGGGAAGCCGCCCATGCGCAGCGGGCCTTCGGCGTTCCACCGCGCCGTGCGGGCGGTGGCGCCCACCTGCACGCCGTTGACATACAGGCGCATCTGGGCCGCCTCGGCGTCATAGACGCCCGCGAGGTGGGTCCACTCCCCGGCGATGGGCGGCGCCGGCGACTTGACGAAGTGATACCCGCTCGGACTGGGCGAGTCGTCGAACGGCGCGACGAACACCCACGCCTGGTTCCAATGCTCGTAGTGCAGGCAGAACCCGCACATGTTCGTGCCGTCCTGCCGGATCACCTCGGCCTCGCCCGCGTCCAGCCGGTCGATCCTGACCCACGCGGTGACGGAGAAGCTGTCGTCGGTGCGGATGTTGCCGGCAGCGGTCAGCCGCTTGGTGCGGTCGAGGCCGATGCCCGTGCCGACCGCGCCGGGTGCGTAGCTTCCCGTGCCGGTGGCGTCGCGCCAGCCCAGGAATGCGGTGTCCTTGGTGTTGCCCTCGAACGACCATTGCGCGAGCGGACCGTTGCCCGCCCTGACGTAGAACCGGTGCACCGTGACCGTGCTCGGGTTGCCGGCGCGGTCGAAGCTTTGCACATACAGGTCTCTGGGCCCGTCGCGGTCCGGGGCCAGGGTCACGGTCGCGTCGCCGCCCAGCCGTTCCGCGTCCACCTTCTCGCGCGGCGGGTCCGACCAGCCGTACCGGTAGTGGTCGATGTCGCTGACGCCGTTGGGCTTGAACGTGAACCTGCCGAACACCCCCACGCCGCCGTGCCAGCGGTTGTCGTCGGGATAGATCGTGGCCTCGACCTTGGGCGGGTTGGTGGCGGGCACGCCGATCCGGTCGACCGCGAACGGTCCGGGCCCATCCCGCCATCCGCCGTGGCCGCCCGCGTAGGCGTCCCGTCCGCGGGCGGCCCACCGGGTGATGGTCCGCTGATCCCGGTCGCCGAGGGCGAGGTAGTAGTTGTGCCAGGTGCCGCTGGCCTGGTCGCTCGCGTTGGACAGCCACGACTCGCCGGCGGTGTCCTTGACGAACCAGTCCGCGGTGACCCGGTCCCCATCCGGGTCCGCGTGATAGGCCTGCAGCGTGATCCCGTCGGCGCGGATGTACGGGACGCCGTCGCACCACCGGCACGGTGCGGGCAGCGCCGGCGAGAGCCGGACATCGCCCGGAATGCTCGGCGGGAGGTTGAACTCGACCCACAGCATGGCCGAGTTGGCGTTGTATTTGCGCCACGTGTTCTTGTCGCCCTCGGTTTCGGCGCCGAGGAAGTAGGTCGATGTGCCGGCGTCGACGTAGGTGCCCGGGTTCCACGTCACGTAGCCCGGCTGGCAGCCCGGCACCGACACGGTGTGCAGATGGTGCCGCGCGTTCGGCTGGTTGTTCCAGTCGGTCTCCGGCACGATGGCGTGGTTGGCTTGAAAGAGGGCGTGGTTGCGTGGCGCGTTGCAGTCGGGGCCGGAGTCCATGTGCACCTTGAACCTCGACGCCAGCACCGTCCGGCCCCACAGGAAACTCGTGTCATACAGCCAGTAGGTGCGCACCTCCCCGATGCCGTCGCAGCCGGCCCAGCCGCAGTAGCCGACCTTGCCCTCCCCGCCGTCGATGCCCCCGCCGTCCCAGTTTCTGGCGGTGGGCTTGCCCTTGAACACCTTGGTCCAGTGATGCCGGCCCGCCTCGTGCTGCCCCGGGTCGATGACGACCGGGAAACGAGTCTTCGGATCCTTTAGAAGCTTTTCATCCGGTACCAGATAAAGGTTTTCCTTGTCCATGGAGAGCCCGACCGGGGCCACCACGGCGCCCTCCCCGGGACCGTCCGTTGTGGACTTCGCATCGTCCCACATGAGCAGGGGTGGGCCGGTCAGGATCACCTGACCGGCCGCATCCCGGACCTCGGTGCCACCGGAGGGGGTGGTGGCAAGCGACAGCAGGTGGCTGCGCACTCCCAGGCGGAGTTGGGCCAAGGCCGGGTTCCGGGCCGCCTCGGCGGTGCGGACAACGAAATGCTTGACATAGCCGGCAGCCTCGGCGCGCAGAGTCAGGTCCACGCCGGGCAATACCTCCGGATACGTGACGACCGAGCCGGACAGGACGGGTGGGGGGAGAACGCCCGGCCAGCTCAACTCGACGTGGCCACCCGCGACCCGCAGGGCGACCAGCGGCTGCTTCGAACCGCCACCCGAGAAAGCCATATCAATCGTTGTCGCTTTGGGACCGATCGTTCCGTCGGCCCGGCGAACCAGGGTGGTGTCGATGTCCACCCAGCGGCCGTCGCGTGCGGTCCGCTTGGGCACCACACTCAACTCGGCCGTCAGGGCGCCGTCCGGCTGGGCGGCGACCAGGCGCGTCTCGGTGGTCATGTCGTTGACCACCACCGCGCTGCGCTGCCGCTTCGCCGCCTCCGACGCCGTCGCCGCGTCCGGCGCGTCGGTGATGGCGGCGATGGGCGCAGCGGGCGCCTGCCGCTCGCCCATGCCGGACGGCGCCGAGCCGGGAATCCCGGGAGTGACCGCGATTGCCAAAATCAGACCGATCCGTCGCCAGAGCTTGCTCACCGGGGTTCCCTCCTGATTGGACACGCGCGCATGGCGCGTCCATCAGCATCCGGCCTGCCCCTTCCACGGGCCTGTCGCCGGCCTGCCGGGCGGCTTTTGCGCTGTAGATAACGCCCGCGAAACACGCGCGCCGGTAGAAGTTATGGGACCTCACACGTTCTGCCCCGAAGGGAAACCCATCCCCATGTCTGGAGACCAACGCTCGACCCGCCGGCGGACTCTGCTGGGAGCGCTTGGCGCGGCTCCGCTCGCAGCCTCGGCGCCTCTGGCAGCCTCAGGCATCGCCCACGCTGAAACCGGCGCTCAGTCCCATCGGATACCGCATGAGCTAAGGCCGGGCGGGGAGTACGACCGGCTGATCGCCCAGCTCGCCGCGGAGGACAGGTTTTCCGGCACCGTGTTGCTCGCCCACCGCGGCAGGACGGTCCTTGCCCGCGCCTACGGCATGGCCGACAGGGAGCGGGCCGTCCCGAACGGAGTCGACACCATCTTCGCGCTCGCCTCGGCCTCCAAGCCGTTCACCGCGCTGGCCATCCTTCAGCTCGCCCAGCAGGGGAGGATCAACTTTTACGAGACGCTCGGCGCCTATCTGAGCGGCTTTCCCGCCGAGATCGCGAACACGGTCACCATTCACCACCTGCTCACCCACACCTCGGGCATGGGCGACCTGCTCAACAATCAGGAGTTCCGCGACAAGGCAGGCACGTGGACCAGCGCCGCCGAGGTCATGGCGGAGACCATGAGCATCATCCGCAAGGAGCCGCTGGAGTTCCCTCCGGGTACAAAAAACCGCTACAGCAACAACGGTTACGACACCCTCGGCGCGATCGTCGCCCAGGTCTCCGGGCAGTCCTTCTATGACTACGTCCGCGGACACATCTTCACGCCGGCCGGCATGACCCGCACCGACTACTACACCCGGCCGCAGTGGCTGACCGACCAACGCCTCGCCCACCCCTACGCGCTCAGCCTCACCGGCCAACGTGTCGATGCCCTCCGCGCCGGGGAGGGTGCGGCGCGCATGTTCATCGGCACCGGAGGCGGCAACGCGTTTTCCACCGCCGCCGATCTGCTCCGCTTCGCACGCGCCGTGCAGGGCGGCACGCTGCTCAACCGGGCCTACACCGAGCTTTACCTGAGCCCGAAGTTCCCCAACCGGCCCCGGGGAGCCGGCGACCCCGCCGCCCGAAGCTTCACCGCCTACGGGGCGCCCGCACCCATCTGGAACAACCATCTGCTCTTCGGCCACGGCGGCGGCGCGGCCGGCGAGTCGACCAACTGGACCATCTACCGCGACCTGGACTGGTTCGGCGTGCTCCTGTGCAACTACGACCAGATCGAGATCGAGACGATCATAGGCAGGGAGCGGAGCCTCATCGCCGGCCGCGGTGTCTGAGCCACGGCTCAGGCCGGATGGCCGGTGGCGCGGGAGATGCCCTCCCACGCGTCGACCTCGGCGGCAACCGCGTTGAGGTGGGTCCTGATCCCATCGACGGCGTCATCGCCAAGCGGCAGACGCAACGGTGTTGTGTCGGCGGCGAGCGCGATGAGGATCGCCTCGGCCGCCTTGGCCGGATCTCCCGGTTGGACGCCATCGATACCTTTGATCATGTGCCGGATCGGGCCGACCGTGCCGTCATAGTCGGGCAGCACGGCGCTTTCCACCAGGCTGGGCCCGGAAAAGCTGGTGCGGAAGGCGCCGGGCTCGACGATGAGCACCCGGATGCCCAGCGGACCGACCTCCGCGGCGAGCGCCTCGGAGTACCCTTCGAGCGCGAATTTCGTTGCGCAGTAGGCGGAGAAGCCCGGATAGGCGACCTGCCCGCCGAACGACGAGAGTTGCACGATCGCCCCGGCGCGGCGGGCCCGCATGCCGGGCAGCACCGCCCGCACGAGCCGGGCCGGGGCGAAGACGTGCAGTTCGAACAGGTCGCGCAGCTCGCGTTCGGTGGTCTCCTCGGCCGCGCCTACCTGGCCCCGGCCCGCGTTGTTGACAAGCACATCGATGCGGCCATAGCGGGCCTGCACATCGGAGAGCACCGCGGCGACGGCCGCGGCGTCCGTGACGTCGAGCCGCGCCGCCTCGACCCGGTCGGGATACGCGGAGACGAGGTCTTCGAGCGCCTCGGGCCGGCGTGCCGTGGCCACGACGACATCGCCGCGCAGGGCCGCCGCCTCGCTGATCGCCCGGCCGAGGCCGCTGCTCGCACCGGTCACGAGCCAGACGCGAGCCGAGAGAATGGGTTGATTGGTCACGCGTCCACCATGGGCCCGCGATCGCCGGGCTGTCCAAGACCGGTGGTGATAACCAAACGGCATAAAGGCGGGTATTGGACCCGTCGGTTGGCGCCCGCCCATGCTCAAACCATGCGAACACTCAAGAGAATCGTGACGGCGGCGGTGCTGCTCGGCGCACTGTCGGCCTGCACGACGACGCCCGCGTCATCCAATGTGGACGGGCTGGAAACCCCGGCCGCCGCTCCGGAGTCGGCCGGTGTCGCCGAACAGGTGGCCCAGCGCTTCCTGGAGGCGGCCAACGCGGGAGACGAGGCGGGGGTCGCGGCCCTGTTCGCCGAGGATGCCCGGTTCGACAGCGTGGGCCGCATCTATTCCAACCGGCAGGAGATCATGGATCGTTTCCTGGTGCCCGAGGTGCTGCGGGTGGGCGGCCGCTACGAATCGACCGGGCAGCAGTGGCAGGGCGACCGGCTGACCGTGACCTACCGCTTCACCACGCGGTCGGGCGGCCAGGAACGCTTCACCTACGCCTATCTCATCCGCGACGGCCTGATCCGCGACGTCATCGGGCGATACATCTAATCACCTGACCCTGAAACGGGTCCTCGTCACGCGACCCCGGCCGTCGGTCGCACTACCAGGTCGATCCGCTCAGCGTCCGGCCAGGTGATGTCCACCTCGCCGCAGATGCACGCGTAAATGCCGGTGCCGCCGACAATCGGCCCGGTGGCGGTCCGGGGATAGGCGCCGAACCGGTTCATCAGCCGCTGATAGTGGATCTCCCCGTCGGCGAGCACGAGGACCACGTGGGCCAGCACGACCGGGCCGCCCGTCGTCACATCCACCACGGTTGCCCCGGCAGCCGCGGTGCCGACGGTCGCTCCGCTGCGGTCGAACAGGTCGAACGTCGCGATGTATGCCACGCCCAGTGCCGGTAACACGGGCAGCGTAATCTGCTTGCGCCGCGCGGACAGCACGATCTGGTCTTGCATTCGCCGGGGGACACCGGCCGCGGCGGGCCCAGCCGCTGTGGTCGCGGCGGCGGTGAACCCGGCCGCGGCAGCCAGCCCGAAGCGGGTCAGGTGGGTGCGTCGTGTTGTCATGCCGAACTCTCCAATCTCAAGGCGGGAACTCCCGAAACCGTTGCAGCACCTGGGTGAAGGCGTCGGGGCCGATCGCGTTCAGGCCGGCGAACGGGAGGCTCAGGTCGCGGACGATCCAGAGGGTGAAGGCGATCAATGCGGCCATGGAGCCCACCATCAGCAGATGCAACAGATAGCGAGAGTGGTCGAAGATGAACGTGAACGCCACAGTGATCACGCTGCCCGCGATGAGGCCGATCCACATGATGGGCGACACCGGCGAGGTCAGCGCGCCGGTTCGCGCCCGCCGCGCGTCGACCAACGCGTTGATCGCGTCGAGCGAGTTGCTCATGAGGATCTCATCGCGTGCCGTCGTCGGCTGCATTCCTTGGACGACGACTCGCATGCGGGCCACCTGGGCTCGGGCCTTCGGGCTGCTTTGGCCCTGCGCCATCAGCGCCCACTCTTCGCCCGCCACGGTGCCGGCATAGTCCCTCGCGAGCTCCATCATCTCCTTGCGCTGGGGCTCCGGCAGGGCGCGAGCGGTGAAGTAGAGCCGGGACACCTCGTTCGCCTCGACGTTCGCCTCGGCGCCGGTGCCGTTGTGGTTCTCCCACACCACGATGACCACAAAGGCCAGGATCACAGCGTAGAGGACACCGACCATCGAGAAGATCGCGGCGGCGACGTCGTGATGCGGCTGCTTGGCCTCGCCGGGGATGACCCTGCGGACGACCAGCAGGCCGATTCCCACAACGACAACGGTGCCGACCACGATGAGCAGAGGGGTCAGCACGGCGTCGTCCCCCCAACGCCGATCGCATTAGCCATGCTGCGATGGTAGGGGCAAATAGCATAAATAGGATATACCGCCGCGCGGAACCTCACCTTCCCGGGTTCGAATCCGACCCCACGATCGCCGGCTGAGCGTGCCCGCGCGTCAGCGCGCTCGCCACCACCTTCCGATGCCGCGCACGCCACGGGCGATCCCGCCGGCCGCGGCCACCGAGCCGACGACGATCCCGACGGTCGGATCCCCGCCCGCCTCCAGCGCGTCGTCAATGAGCTTCGCGCTCCTGGCCGAGGCACCCAACACCGTCTGCGGCTGGGACGGCACGCCCTCGCCGGGGTGCCGCTCCGGCGCGCCCTTCATCTGCGACCCGGCGGGACAGGTGCACGGGCCCTTGTAGCGCGGATCGGTCCAGCCGGGGATCGGGTGCTTCTCGCAGAAGCCATTGTTGTTGTGCACCAGCACCGGCGTCCGCGTGGCAACGACATAGTAGGTGTGGATGCCCTCGACTGTGAGGTCATGCATGATCTTGTCGCCCGCGAAGCTTTGCGCGCCAACGACTTCGACGAGCCCGCCGCCGAGGCCGTGCAGGAGGTCGCCCACCCGCACCTCGGCGGCGTCCACCCACGACTCCCGCGAGTTCACCCAGAACGGGTGCGTGGCGGTCGTTTTCAGCGTGGTGGTCTCGCCTCCGGCCGTGCGCACCGTCAGGTCGACCAGATCGTAGTCCCGGTTGCGGTGCAGCAGGACCACTTCCCGCGCCTCGGTGCGGCCCGTTTCCGGGTCGGTGGCGAGCACCTCGTCGCCCAGTTCGACATCGCGGATCGGCTTGTCCGTGCCGTCGGCCATGCGCACCGGGGTGGACCCATCGAAGCTGTGACACGGCTTCGCCGACCCGGCCGTGGTGCCGCCGCCCGTTTTCGGCGTGGAGACGCCGCCCCGGACCGCCGGCATCCCGCGAACACCGGGGGCGAATACCTGCCCGAGGATCTTCAGCTCGCGGTCGATGTTGGGCTGCTGCATTTCGTGCGCCCACATGTAGAGCTCGTTCGAGCAGGCGTCCTTCGCGTACGTCTCGCACGCGCCGATGAGCGCCCACAGCGAGTCACGGTGGCCGATGTCGGAGTTGCGCTCGAAGTAGCCGTCCCCGGCAAACCGGTTCATGCCTTCGATCAGGGCCGTCGAGTCCCTCATGTGCGGGATCGCCAGCCGGTTGACCGTGATGCCGTAGACACTGCGCCGCACGACCATCCCGCTGCTCATTTTGGTCGTCGTCGGTTCGGCCGCCCGGCACCTCTTGGCGGCATCTGCACACCGGTGCTGGAACGGCTTCGTGTTGCCCCACGTGCTGGCCGGGCTCTTGTTCTTGGCCCACCCGCCGAACCGGCATTCGCCGTCCGGGCAGCTGGCGCGGAACAGCCCGCTGGGATCGCTGTAGGTCACCGGGCTGTTGTTGGCGTAGCCGTAGCCGTTGAGCTGCTGGGGGTCGTCGGGGGCGAGGATCGGGTCGACGGAGATGAAGCGGCCCAATGCCGGATCGTACTCGCGCGCACCGAGGTGGGTCAGCCCGGTGGAGGCGTCCGCGGTACCCCCTAAAAAGCCTTTATCGCTTGGAAAAGCGCCTTGATCCCCGCGCGGGTTGCCGAACGGGTCAAACCTGCGGCGTTGCACCGCAAGCGTTTCCGCGTCGATGGCGACCTGAGCGGTGTTCTGGTGGTCGCCGGCCAGCCAGGTCAGGCGGCCGTCGGCCCGTACGGCCACCACAGCACCCGCGTGTGTGTAGTAGCGGGTCGCCTTGCGCACACCGGTGGCCCGGTCGATGCGCAACTCCTGCCCCGCAAGATAAATCGTCGTGCCTGACGGATCCTTGCGCATGAGCCGGTCGCCGTCGGCGGTGTAGACGAAGCTCGTCTCGCCCGCCTCACTGACCACTTTGGACAGATGGCCCTCGGCGTCCCACTCGAGCCGCTGCCCGGGACGGGAGACGGTGTTTCCGGCGGCGTCGTATTCGTGACCGTCGAGACGATGGCCCCGGGTGTAGGTGTATTGGCGCGTCAGGTCGCTGGTGCGGTTGCCCGCGTCGTCATAGGTGAATGCCTGCCGGTAGGGCGCGGGACCGCCGAGCGGCTGGGTCGAACAGTCGCCGACCGGTGTCCACGCCTGGGTCAGCCGGCGATGCGGGTCGTAGCGGAAGCATTGCCGCTCATCGGTTTCCTCGATCGACGTGATATTGCCGGCCTCGTCGTAACGCAGCGTCGAGTCGGACACCTTGGGCGCGGGCGCCTCGGCGTCGACCACCATCCGCTCCGGCCAGCGGGTGCCAAGCTGGTGATAGCCGGTCAGCCAGGCACGCGTCGTGCCCTCGCCCAGGTGCAGCCGCGTCGCCTCGCCGTAGCGGGTGTATTCGGTGTTGGACACATACCATACGGTCTTGCCGGGGAAGCCGCCGTATGTCTTGATTGGACGGCCGGCGTCGTCGTAGGTGTGCGTGATGCTTTCCGCCGGCAGATCGCCGACCGGAGGCAGGAGCTCCTCCTTGCGGCTGCCGTCGGTGTTGTAGGTGAAGTAGGTCGTGAAGCTGGTGTCGATGTCCGGAATCGTGACCTTCGTGCGCGTCGGCTGTTTCAGCGTCGAGTAGCCGCTGATTTCGGTGATATAAGCCTTTCCTTCCTGGTACCGAGTGGAGCGCGCAGGCATTCCGATGCCGTTGGTCACCGTGTCATAGGTCCACTCCGCCAGCGTGTCCGTGCCCCGCTTGACACGGGTCTTGCGGCCGAGCGCGTCATACTCATGGCTCAGCGTGCTCCCGCGGGCGTCCGTGACCGTGGTCAGCTGCCCCGCGGCGTCGTATGTGGACACTGCCACGCCCTTGTCGACGTCTTCGGCCCGCGTCTGCCGCCCGAGTAGGTCATATTCGTAGCGCCACGTGTTGCCCGCCGGATCGGTGATCGACGCCAGCTGGCCGGACTTCGAATAGGTGTAGCGCGTGGACTTTCCGGCCTCGATGAGCTCGACGGTCCGGCCGCGCGCATCGGTGACGGTCGTGGTCGGCGGCGCACCGGGCGGCGGCGTGACGTGCACGCGGTCCGCTCCGTACACCACCGTGGTCCGCTTGGTCATGTGGTCGTGCACGCGGAACTCGGTCACGGTCACGCGTTCGGCCCCGTCGTACCGGTTGACCGTCAGCGCGGGCACGTTCGTGTCATGCGCGAGCCACAGTTTGTCGTCGACGGCGCCGTCCGAGTAGAACGGGCTGGTCGTCAGGTAGGCCCGCCCGTGCGTGTCATAGCGGGTGTCGACGATCAGCCGCCCGCCACCGGGGGCCGGTTCCTGCGTCTGCCGCATGCGCAGCAGGCCGTCATAGAGCACATTGGACGTGACGTAGTTGCCGGTCGGCCCGAGCGTTGTGGTGCTCACGACGGTGGGCGCGTCGTTGCGTACCAGATAGGCATATCGCTCGCTGCCCGCGGCCGGAAACTTGGTGCGCGGCCGGTTGGGCAGCCACACCTCCTTGACCCGTCCGAGCGGGTCGTAGGCGGTCTCCGTCAGGTGAGTGTTGGCGTCCACGCTCTTGGTCGGCAGCCCCCACGCGGGTTCGAGGGTGGTGGTCACGGTGTGCCCCAACGCGTTGGTCGTGCTGACCGTCGTCGGCGTGTAGGCGGTCGTGGTCACGCGGCCCAGCGCGTCGATTGTCTTGGTTGGACGGCCCAGCGAGTCGAACTGGGTGGTCATCGTGTCCTGATAGACGCCCCACTCTTTGGCGCTCTTCACTCGCGTCGGGTCGCCTTTGGACGGTGGCAGCCCGAAGTCCTGCCCGTCGTAAGCGGTTTGCACGTCGGCAAGGCCGTCGCGCGGGAGGGCCGGGGTGGTGACGCAGCTGACCGCGAACACCTCCGTCCGCGAGGCACGGTCGAGGATCCACGCCGCCGTGTTGCGGGCGTAGGTGGTGCGCGTGCACCGATCGTCGTCGGGTGTGGCGATGTCGCCCAGGTCGTCGACGGAGGTCACCAGCCCGCGATCGTCGAAAGTGGACACCTTGCGGGTCTGCCGCACATCGTTGGAGGTCTGCGTCTGCCCGGTGCGCACCAGATAGGATTTCAGCGCCCCGCGGGTCGCGAACGGGCCCTGCCAGGTGGGCGTGCTCACGCTCTTGCTCACGACGGTCTCGGTCTCGCCCAGGTGCACGGCCGTGTAATGCTGGAAACCGGCCAGCCAGGTGAAATCCGGGCCGGTGTCGCCGTCCATGCCGCGGTGATAGCGATACTCGGTCATGCCCACCAGCCCGCTCGGATCGGGCAGGGTGCCCTTGCGCACCCGGACTCGGGCGAACCCGCGATACTCGCTCCACGTGCGCTTGCTCTGCTCGGTGAACTCGCCGGTGTCCAACTGCCAGGCGGCCCCGTCGAGGTACTCATAGCTGGTGGTGTGCGCCAGCGTGCTGCCCATCCGGTCGTGCTCGCTGACCGCCTCGACCACGTATTTGATGAACCAGTCCGCGCGCTCCGGGCTGTCCTTGGGTTTCCACTTCACCGGATAGCACAGCTTCGTGTTGCCCTGCGCCGCTGCCGGAAGTGACGTCGGGGTGCAATCCGGTGCGCGGTAACGGATATCGATAACCCCACCGGTCTCGGTCACAATGGCATTTATCCGGTACCGATTGAGCCTCGCGTAAGCATCGTCGAGGTGCACCCGATTGCCCAGCCGCTGCCCCTCAAAAACCACAGGCGGCAGAGCAACTTCCCCGCCAACATGCCCGGTGCGCGTAATGGACCGCAGCCACAGCGCGGGCTTGCCCCCGTCTCCCGGATTCGGGAACAGATGCTCCAGCGTCCACGACTCGACAAGCTTCTCCACGCCGTCGTTCCGCGCGGTCGTCGTCACCTTCGCCAGCCGTTTGCCGGTCCAGAAGCTCGGCGCGGACTTGTCCCCGTCCCACGGCACGTCGGGCCAGTTCTCCTTGCGCGCCTGAGTGCACTCGCTACCCGGCACACACCGATCGGCCGTGACGAAGTCGACCCGCCCGCCCGCATAATCGATGGCCCTAAGCGTCCCACCCCTGACATACGTCAGGTTCGCCCCATACGTATGCGTTTCCGCCTCATACCGATACGTCAACTCGTTGCCATGCGTGTCGACGACCCGGTCGAGATTCCACCGCCACGCCTGCACACACCGCCCGGTCTGATGGCACGGCTCCCCCGCGTCGTCCCCCACGACAGGCACGGTCCACGTCGACTGCGACTCCGGACGCGACCCGAAGAAATACCGCGTCCCGTCGACCGTCGTGATCTCCCAATGCTCGCCATCATCATCGCCGTTGACTACGCCGGTACGCTGCTCAATCCTCGCCCCGTTGTCCGCCTCCAGCCGCCAAATACGGCCTGCCTCACGGATCAGCTGCCCGCCGCCGCCCGGAAACGACACCACCGCGTTGTCCGTCCGCCAGCACAGATCCCCACTGTCCGGATGCCCGTCGGTCGCGCACGCGCCATAGATCCGCTCGACAAACCCGGCCGACAGGTCCCAGCCATCGCCCACCCACGACGCCTGGTTGTTGGTCGCGCTCGTCCGGCCATCCACAGTGGACGATGAGTACGACAGCGCGAGCTGCGGCTCCAGCCCACCGGGCGAGGGCGGCACGCGCAGCGGATACGACCACGTGAAGTCGCCCGTATGGCCGGAGACCTGCCAGCTGGCCGACGGCGACAGCGGGCTCGCGCCGGGCGTGCCGCCGCCTTCCTTGGGCGCGCTGCCAGGCGGCTGATTGCCCGACAGCGCGCTGGACGTGGCCTGATCCGGGCCACGTCCGCCCATCACCTGTTGGGTGACGGGCACGGGATCGATCCGCTCCAGCTCGGTCGACGGGCCCGCAGCAGCCGCAGGCTCAGGCGTCCGCAGCACCCCAACCATCAACACAACCAGCACGACCGCCAGGAAAGTCCTCACGCGACGCAGAATCCGCGCCCCACCTTCCTTCCCCCTTCCACCAACCTTCCACCCACCTTCCGCG
>NZ_QJUG01000081.1 GCF_003426775.1 Allorhizocola rhizosphaerae
CTGATGATCGGGGTGAGCCTGCTGACCAGGCGTGAGACAGTGGGCTGGGAGCAGCCGAACAGTTCGGCGATCAAGGCTTGGGACAGGTTATGGCGTAGGTACAGCAGCACGACCAGGACGGTGCGGTACGGGCCGAGCGCTCGACGGCGGGCAGGGTCCAGGTCGCCGGTGGCGTACACGTCGAGGACGAGCCGGTCGACTTGATCGCAGGTCAGACCCGTCATATTCTCGACCCGCGACGGCCGGTCGGCGAAGATTTTCTGTGTGGTCACAGACCAGGAGGTCTACCCGAACGCGGCCGTCGCGTCCATTTTAGGACGCTTTTCCTGGTCGAGCGACACGTCCCGTTAAGGCCATCGATCAGCATCGACTGTAGGGTCGGGAACTGGCGCGGTCTCCTGTGCTGGCGGTAGGGCTGCAAGCCTTTACTCCCAAGGTTTCCCGTTGGGCCGTCCCACTTGCCTTCCCGTGACCAGGTAGGTTCCGTTTCCAGCTCCCGCCACCTCGAACCGTGCATGCCGTTCTCCAGCACACGGCTCACCGACGTCGTTCACCGCCGGCATTCGGTTTCTCCCGCCAGGGCTTACCCGCCCTGGGCTGGACAACGATTCCGGAGAGTCTGATCAGGCCGAATTCACGGGGCTTGGCCTCCAACAGCACCCACCAGCCGAAGCTTCGGCTTCGGCGATGACGTTTACTGATGAAGTGCGCAAGCCGGCTCCGCGCATAAAGCATGATCTTGCCGAAGTGCCGAGCCGAGTGTCCATATCGGAAATACCCGGCCCATCCGCGCAAAAACATATTCATGTCCTGCGCAACCACTTCGGGTGACAGCAGCAGCCTGCGCTTGCCCGTGAGCTCACGGACCTTGTCGCGAGCACGCTGCATCGCTCTGTTCATGGGCCAGCGGGCCAGAAACGTCGCTGCGCGTTGACCATCACGTGATCGCATCGTCACCAGCCGGTGGTGAAAGCCCAGGAAATCTACTCCCTGACCACCGACGGCGAGTTGAACAACACGGGTCTTGGACTCCTTCGGCTGCAATCCGAGTTCTGCCAACAGATCCCGCAACCGCTGTAGGGCAGCCTCGACCTGTTCACGCGACTTGCACATCACCAGCGCATCGTCGGCGAAACGGACCAGCACCCCATGCTCACGGGTGTCCCACACACGGTCGATCCGGTGCAGATACACATTGCAGAGCAAGGGACTGATCACCCCGCCTTGCGCGGCGCCGGTGTCTTCACGACTGACCCGACCGTCCTGCATGACACCCGCGCGCAGCATCACCCGCAGGAGCTTGAGGACCGCCTGGTCACTAACGCGTTCCTGAATCGCTTGCATCAACTTGTCATGCGGAATCGCCGAAAAGCAGTTTGCGATATCCGTTTCCACCACCCATCGCCTGCCCCGTCCAGACTCATCAATGAGCACCTGGAGGGCGTCGTGGGCCGAGCGCCTGGGCCGGAACCCGAACGAGCACTCGGCCATGTCCGCTTCGAAGATAGGCTCGAGCACAATCTTCGCCGCGGCCTGCACCACGCGATCACGAACCGCAGGAATCGATAACGGCCTCCGCTCTTTCGTGCCGGGTTTGGGTATCCAGACCCGACGCGCAGGCAGCGGCCGATAACTGCCCTCCTGGAGCTCGACAGCCAGTTCGTCGAGCAGCCGGGTCACCCCATACTGCTCAACATGGTCCAAAGTGGTTCTGTCGATGCCGGGCGCGCCGTCGTTACGGCGCACCGCCACCCACGCCCGCCACAAGACGTCTCTGCGGAAGACCTTGTCTCGCAGCGCATGGAACCGACGCCCGGGATCAGCCTTGGCCGCCCGGTACAGCGCATGCTGCAAAGCACGAACCGGATCCAACCTGGACCCCGATGTGGTGGAACTAGCCTCAACGGCACTCACCAGGCACCCCTTCATCAGCACTGCGCATCGACGAAGCAGCGGCCCTTCCCTCACCGGCGGTTATGTTGTCCACCCGGCTCAACCAGTACTACGGCCGCCTCCGACACCCTCCCGGCCAGCCATCCACTTCCCGAGATCATCGGTTATAGGACACCACGCTCCAGCAACACCATCCGCAGGTTGCCGGGCCGGGGAGGGCCTCCCCAGTTCCCGCCGCCACTATCTGCACGTTCCGCGCCCCATACGCCGAGGAGTCCATCACGGCTGCACATTCAGGATCTTCACCGCTTCCATGGCCTTCGCCCCGCATTCGAGAGGCTCGGCACTCCCACGCGCCACCCGAAGGCAGCAGAGTAACGACGCCGCAGGCTTCGCTTCATGCTACGGACCGCACAGTCGCTCCCCCACAAGGGCTTTCGACACTGGGCTTCGACCCGGCCCGTTTCCAGACCAAGCCGCCAGTCTGCTACCGGGCCTCCTGACAGCTACCCGGACCGGACTCACACCGGCAAGCGACGACGAGCTTACAAACAAAGATCAACCACCTACATGGTCAACCTCCACTCTGCTGGGCGCACGAATAATGCTCAAAAGAGTTCTGCTGTTCAACTGTTCCCACTTCGGATGCATCCGACTCAGCGAAACAATCGACTATGTCCTCCTCGGACAAAGGATGGTCCCGGGTCAGCGCGTAGGCGAACCGGCCGTTGTTCATCTGCCGCATCAATCCCGAGGAAACACGTTGGGCCTGGCACCCTGGCAGCAAAGCAGATAGCCCCCGTTCCAATTCCGTTCGGGCGGAAATCAGCGCTGCAAACAAGTCGTTTTCGACAAATTCAAAGGTTCGGTCACCGAAGGTCATTAGCAGGCGGAATGGTCGCTCAGCAGGGACATCGAAGTTCACGAACCGAGTATCTCGCTCGTTGTTCACCGCTCGTAGCTGAATACGTTCACATCACTTCTCTTCCCAAAATTTGGATTTTGCACGACCGTGCCATCCGGCAGCGTACAGGACACGATACACCTTGGATCAATATGACCCGGGTATGCTATTTCGCACTCATGGCTGAACACGTTGTCGGGGCCTAATGCCTCGTTACGTCGACCCAACTGCCATTGCCGCGAAACGAGACTGGATCAAATATCTGAGCCGCGCTCGTCGCAATGCATTACAGCCTCAACGAACTGTGCCGGTGGCTTATATCCATGGTCAACAACGTAGTGATAAATCAGATCTGGGGCCGCAAAGCTGATGCCCTTGCCCGCAGAAACCCGGATCTCCGCCGAGCCGAGGAACACTTCTCTGTCGTTGATCATCGTAGACAGAGGCGGCCAATGCGGCAGCTTGTCACAAGGTTTAAAGGTGCAGCGATGAAATCCGCGGGTCTGAGCCGTTTTCCTTTCGGCGCACAGCTTTCCAAGCCTGGCCACGAACCTCGGCGGAGTGGGCCCGATCGGGTATTCATGGCCTGCCTCGAGCCAACCGACACATAACAACCCAACCGCCTGTTCGGATTTCAGATAGGTGTACGGGCTGAGATCAGCAAAGTAGGTCAATCTATGACCTCCCTACATGCCGCCCAGTGGCAAGTTCCCTTGTTGGGTTCAAGCAGTGCGGACAACCTGGTTGGCTTGGTTGCGACTCTTGGGTTACCCATGATATTGAGTTTAGGCAGCCCGTTCGAGCCATCTCCGGGGTACAACGTATAGTCCTGGACATACTGGCCACCCTTGTACTCCTGCACATGCATAATGTCATCACCGATTTCGATGGCGTTACCCTCGCTGTCGAGGATTGTTTCGCCATGCTTGCTGTACATCTTCAGGGAAGTTCCTTTCGGGATGCGAGTCAAACCCGCCCCGGGTTCGAGTGCGCCGTGCCCGCTGAACACGATTTGCCCGTCCGGGCGACCGCCGCCAGTTCTGCATGCACCAAGTCCATTGTTGTTGTGGACCAGAACCGCCGTTTCCCCAGCTAGAACATAGTAGGTGTGGATGTCGTCGACGGTTAGGTCGCGCATGGTGGCCGCGCCGATGTGGTTCTGGACGCTCGTGACCGTGCTGGTGTTGCCTTTTGCGTCGACGAGGGTGGAGTCGCCCGGGCGGAGTTGGGCTGCATCGACCCACTCCTTGCGCGTAGCGTCCCAGAACGGGTGGTGCTGGGTGGTCTTGAGGACGGTCGTCCGGCCGGTCTTGTGATCGCGGACGGTCAGGTCGGTGAGGTCGGTGTCGAGGTTGACGTGGAGCGCCGTGACGGGCTTCGCTTCGGTGCGGCCGGTCTGCGGGTCGGTCGCGAGGACCTTGTCGCCCACCTTCAGCTTGTCGATGGCTATGGACTGGCCGCTGGCTAGAACGACTGGTGTCTTCGGGTCGAAGCTGTGGCATGCTTCGCGGCTGAAGGCGTTCCTCAGCCTGCTGGTGATGCCCTCACCGGCCTCGCGTAGGGAGGTGGTAGCGCTGTTCCAGGCGTTACGCGCGCCGCCGGTGACTGTATTGGCGACACCTCGGAAGCCGTTGGCGATGTTGGCGCCTTCGCCTTTGAGGGCGTTCCAGGCGGAGCCGAGGGCGGTTTTGCCGCCGAGGCCGTTCCACAGGGCGCCGGCCTCCTTGCTGAGGGCGGCGCCGAACATGGAGCCCAGGCCGCCGGTGACGCCGCCGAAGAGCGCGCCGGCGGCGACGTCGCCGACCAGGTCCCAGCCGGACTTGCCCTGCATGGCGCCGGTGACCCAGGCGCCAGCGGCTCCGGCGAGGGCGCCGCAGGCGACCGCGCCTACGCCGGTCCAGCCGATGGCCACGCCGCAGGCGACGCCTACGACGGCGCCGACCACGAAGCCAGCGATTTCGGCCTTGTGCTCTTTGACCCAGGTTTCGGCCGCCTTGTAGGCGTCGACGATGACCTTCTTGCCCTCTTCGATCAGCTGGGTGGTCTTCTGGACGACCGTGTCCACGACGTTGTTGACTACCTGCGTGGCCGTGTCAACGATCTGTTTGATGGGGCTGGCGTTGTAAACCTTGACGACCGCCTGCTTGACCTTGTTCAGCTTCTTCTTGGTGTTCTGGACAACGTTCTGGACCTTTTGGACGGCCCAGTTCTTGACCTCACTGACCTTCTCGCGGGCCCAGTTGTAGGCCGACGACACCGCGTTGCTGACCGTCGACACGGTATTGCTGACGAAGCTGGAGACCTTGTTGACCGCGCTGGACACCGCGCTGGTGACCTTGTTCCACAGGCCCCAATGGCCGGTGGGGTCGGTGACGGTCAGCGGGTTGCCGTCGCCATAGGCGTACCGGTTGGCCCGGATAGAGTTCGGGATCGGTGAGACCGTGGCGGTATCGCGGGAGGCGAACTGGGCCGTGTCGGGGTTGTACCAGCGGGTGTGCATGTTCACGCGGGCCGTGCTCGGGTCGGTCCAGCCGGACTGGTAGCCGAGGTTGCCGATGATGCCGGCGGTCGCGAGCAGGGTGCCGAACGGGTTGTAGGTGCGCGAGCCGGTCAGCGTGGTGCCGGTGGACGTGAACTGGGCGACGACGTCGTCGTGCAGGTCGGTCCAGGCGAACACCCCGCTGGCGCCCGTCTTGACGCCGAACAGGTCACCGGCCGGGTCGCGGCTGTAGGTGGCCGTGCCGTCGGAGGCGACGTGGTTTCCGGTGCCGCTGTATGCGAACGATGCCGCGCCTGCGGTGAGCACCCGACCTAGGCCGTCATAGGCGTAGCTGCGGGTGTCCTGGGTGATCTGCTGGCCGTAGGCGTCGAAGGTGGACGGTGTGGTGACCGTGCCCACTGTGGTGCCGCTCAGGGTGCCGCGCGGCGTGTAGGTGTAGGTCGCCGATCCGTCGGAGGTCAGCTGGTTACGCGTGTTGTACGTGAACACGCGCGAGCCGACCTGCGTCCGGTTGCCGGACTTGTCGTACGCATACGTGGTGGTGTTGGTGCCGTCGTGGTGCGACACCAACCGGCTCGCGTTGTCGTATGTGTAGGTGTTGGACCCGGCGCCGGCGAAACCGACCGTCGTCTTGGAGGTTTCGTTGCCGTTGAGGTCGTAGCCGTAGGTGATCGACCCGATGGTCGCCCCATTCGGCTGGGCCAGGCTATCGGTTTCTAGCCGATGCAGCCCGTCGTAGGTGTAGCTGCGCTTGTTGCCCGACCCACCATAGGTGATCGACTTTACCCGCGAGAGGGTGTCGTACTCGAACGAGGCCTGTTGCCCGGTCGAGGCATCGGACACCGTGGACAGCCGTGCGGCGTTGTCATAACCATATGATGTGGTACCGGATGCGTCCTGCCGTGAGGCCATCAGACCGTCACCGGTCCAGCCGAACGACGACGCCCCGGCCGCGCCCGTCACCGACGTCAACAGGCCCCGGTCGTTGTAGCCCAGGCTGCTCGTGCTGCCGCCCTCGGCGAACGAGGTCATCCGCCCGCCCAGGTCGTAATCGAAGGCTCGGCCCGCCGTGGGCGCCTCGGCGCCGGTACCCGTCTGAGAAATCAATTGTCCCATGGAGTTGTACGCATTGGTCACCGTCACCCCGCCCGGTGCGTTGCGGGTGACCGGCCGCCCGGCGGCGTCATAGGCGATGGTAAAGGCCGCGCCGTCGGGTTCGATCTCGGCTTCCGGCTTTCCCCAGGAGTTGTATGTGGTCAGGAACCGGTTGCCGCGCCCGTCGGTGAACCGGGTCGGCATGCCCGCGATGTCGTACCCGAATGACGTCGTGATCGACTCCGTGGCCGACACCGGCTCGATCACCTGCGTGACCGAACCCGTTGCGCCATAGGTAAACGAGGTCGTGTTGCCGCGCGCATCGGTCGACGTCAGCGCGTGACCGGCCGCGTCGTAGGTCACCGACGTGGCGGCCAGGACCGCACCGGCCGGGCTTACCTGCCGCTTCACGATCAGACGTCCGGCCGCGTCGTAACCGGCCGTCTGCTTGGACAGGTCCGCCGCGATCGTTGCCGTCTTGCGCCCGGCATAGTCGTACTGGAACTGCGTGACGTTTCCGGCCGCGTCGGTAACCGAGGTGGTCTCGCCAGCGGCGTTGTAGCCGTAGGTGGTCGCGCCGCGGCCCGGCGGCTTGAGCGATGACAGCCGTCCCGCCGAATCGTAGGCGTATTCGGTCACGAAGGCGGCCGCGGGCGAACGCTCGATCGCGGTCGTGGTGACCTTCCGCCCGAGGAAGTCGTAGGTCGCCTCCGAACGCGCTCCGTTCGGATCAGTGACCGACAGCTGCTCGCCATTGAGTGAATAGGTGTACCTGGTCTGGCCTGCGTTGGGCGTGGTGACCCGCGCCACCCGGCCGAGCTGGTCGTACACGTAAGCCGTCTCGTGCAACAGCGCATCGATGGTCTTGGTCACCTGAACCGGCGTCGTCGTACTCCGTTTTGGACACCGGACTGATCGGGGTACTCGAGCCAGGGGGCGTGTAGGCCGGCAGCCGCACCTGCGTCGGCTGGCCCGCCGCATCGCGCACGGTCGTGGTCACCCGGCCCTTGGCGTCCTTGTTCTCGACCACCTCACCGAAGGTGTTGTAGCCGATGCTCATCACCGGGACGGCCAGCGCCGACGTGCCACCACTCTCCTCGGCCACCACGGCCGGCGCGGTCGAGATAGCAGGCTGCCCCGCCTCGTCGTACTCGGTGCGCGTGATATTGCCGTTGGGGTCCGTTGTCGTGATCGTCAAACCACGCTGATCGTAGGTCCACGACGTGGTCGGATAGGTCGACAGCGACGCGCCGTCACGGCCCTTGCCGTGCAGCGCCGAAACCTGCGCCGCCGTGATGGCCTTGGGATACACCTGCACGTTGTCAATGCCGCCCTTGGCGAAGTAGCAGGCGCACCCGTTGTACTGATACCCGCCAATCATCAACGGGCCGCTGGTGGCGAACGCGGGCGGAGCCACGACCGATGACTGCAGCACTCCGTCCACGTACAGGTTCAGCCGCCCCGCCGCCTGGTCACGCACGCCGACCAGGTGCACCCAGCTGCCCACGGCAGGCGGCGAAGTCGCGGTCGCCGCGGTCAACCCGGTGTTGGCGGTGTCCGCGTTATACGCGCCGAACCTGAACCGGCCCGGGCCGGTGTCGTAGCCGAGGTAGAAGGCGCTCGCCTGCGACCCGCGCTGCGTCACCGCCGCGTAATCGCCTGCCGCGTCAGGGATTTTCACCCACGCCGACACCGTGTACGACGAAGCCGTGTCTACCACCGGGCCGGCCGTCTGGATGGCGCCGCCGCCGTTGAACGACGCACCGCCATCGGCCCACGACTGAGGTTTGACCCGCGAGGTGGGCACTCTGAAACTTGGACCTGTTGGTTCAGGAAGGGAATGTCCAGGTGGGACGTCCATCGAAGTACTCCGACGAGTTCAGAGCTGACGCCTTGGCTTGCGCCCACACCGCCGCCACGTGTCCGTGCGGCAACGAGCGCACCACACGCAGATCCTTGCCCGCCGCCACCAACGTTTTACCGGCCAGGCTGGCCCGGACCGCCTCAATCGTCGCTTCGGGCAGCGCCGACAGATTGGCCAAAGTCTCGTGCCGGACCTTGCCGCCCTCGCGGAACGAGCGGCGCACCAGCCACGACACGTACTCCCGCTCACCGCGTCTGCTCACAATCTTCGACACATGCATCGCGCCCGATGGCTTGGCCACCACCACAACCTAGCCGAACAATCAACCGACGTCACTACCGTTACTGGCTACAAATCAGCCACAATCAACGCCACAACCCCAGGCCACCAACCAAATCAACCCCGAAATCATCAGTAACTTCGGGCTAGAAGACCAGTGACCAGCGATTGAGGGTCCCAAAGTCGGCGGTGGCCCGATCAGCGACTCTCAGCTGCCAGGTGCCGTTGGCCACCTCGTGTGAGGCGTTCACCGTGTAGGTGGTGTTTATGTTGTCGGCGCTGCCTCCCGCCCGGTTGTGCAGCAGATACAGGCTACCGTCCGGCGCGACCAGCGTGATGACGAGATCACCGATGTGGGTGTGGGTGATGTTCACCTCGACCTGGAGCGTGAACGGGGCGTTGCCCGAGATGCCGCTCACCGTGATCGGACTCTGGATCGTGGTGTTGTCGTTGATCGGGAAGTCGGTCTCGTTGGTGAAGCGGCGCGGCACGCTCACCTGGGCCGTAACGACCAGCGCGTAGTCGACGTCGGTCGCCGGGGTCTCGCGGTGGCCGTCGGCGCCGATGGTGTCGGCGGAGACCTCGATGGTCCAAATGCCCGGCGTCGGGTTCTGCACGAACACGTTCTCGACGGTGTCCACGGTGTTGGGCGCACCACCGGCGGTCGACCAGTTACCGGAGTCCAGGCCGTTGTTGCCCCAATAGACCGTGCCGTTGGGCGCAGTCACCCTCATCGTGAGGTCGTTGACCTGCGCCTTGGCGGCACTGGGCGAGCCAGCCGGGTCGGTCCAGACCAGGGTCGCCCTCAGCGGCTGGGTGCCGTCGGTCCTGACGGTGTACGTCTTCTTCGTGCCCACGGTCAGCAGATCGGTCTCGTTGACCAGGACCGGCAGCCGCCACCCGTTGGCCTGCGCCTGGTCGTAGAGGTTGCCCACGCTGGCCGTGCCCCAGCCCTGATGGGTCCGGGTCAGGTCGTGCGCGGTGCCGCTGAACGTGTACTGATTCGCCTGGTTGATCATCAGTGCCTTGGCGGTCGCGGCGTGTGGCCGGGAGTCGAACACGTCACGCCCGAGCCCGGGGCCGCCCGCGAACACGCCGTCGGCCCACATCTGGAACAGCAAACCGAAGTTTCCGCACGTGATCGGAGTTGCTCCGCTGGTACCGCCGAAGGTTGAGGTGTATGAGGTGTCGCTTGCGGACGATGTGGTGTTGATTTGATCGTAGTAGTTCGACAGATCCGGCTTGATCCTGCCGTCGGCCGCGGGACCGATCGACGCGCCGCTGCTCCACGCGTCGTCCGTACGCGCCAGCGTGTTGCGGTGATACTGCCCGCCGACGCTGACGACGTTCTTGGCCCATGACTGCGGACGCGAGCTTCGCGTGCCGGCGTTGCTCTGCGACTGGCAGATCAGGATGTCGTGGTCGAACACTATCCGGTCCATGTCCGCCGAGACCGTGGTGTACGACGTGGTCAGCGCGCTGCCCCAGCTGTTGCTCTGAAACACCGCGCGGTAGTTGCCCGCCGGGTCGACCAGCTGCGCGGTGTGCGCGTATCGGTCGGTGACCGTGCTGTACGTCGCCATAACGCCTTGCGCCTCCGGCAGCATGCCCCGGTTGGTGCCGACCACGCCCTGGGCGAAGATCTGGCCGTAGGTCGAGGTGCCGTGGCTGGTGTCGGTGGTGTTGGCGCCGTGCAGGATCGGCGGACGGGCGCGGAACTCCTGGTGTGTAGTGCGCAGGCCACCGTCCATCACCTCGCCCCGCACGCCCTGCCCGCGGTAGCCGCGAGCGGCCTCGATGAGGTTGGCGCCGCCGTCCTCGCGGGCGTTGTGCATGTCGGTCTCCGGCGCCGACCATTGGTCGATCGCGAGCACAGCTCCTTCGGCCGCCACCGCATCCAGCTGTGCATTGTCCAATGTGGCCTCGATGACGGCCTGGCTCGCGGAGGCGAGCTGCACGGCGCCACCGATCTGCTCGATGCGGTTGATGAGCGCACCCTGCTCGGCCACGTCCGGTTCGGTCAGCCAGATCCGGACCCGCCCCGGCCGCACCTCCGGGGCGAGCTTGTCGGCCGGCTCGTAGGCGCCGACCCAACGGATGTAAGGCTTCTTGGCTGTTTCAAGTGCCTGCTGCGGCGTCATGCGCACGACGTATGCGGCGTCGGGAAGGTAGGCCCCCAGCCGGACGCCGATCCGCCGAAGGTCGCGCCGCTGGCTGTCCAGCGGCGAGGTGGCGAACTGCACGATATAGGCGGCGCTTGCCTTCTGGATCGTCACCGTCGTGAGTGGATCGAACGTCCGCGAGCGGAGGTGGATCCGGGTGGGGGTGGGCAGCCGGTGGCTCCAGGTGCGCCCCGCGTCGTGGCTTATCTGATGTGTGGCACCGGTTGCCGCGAGCCGGACCTGCTCCCGCTCGCCGGCGAGGGTGAGGGTCCGCTCGCCCGGCGCGGCATCGGCGTTCGTGACAACCGTAGCGAGAGCGATCGCCGTGAGGATCCCGGTGGCACCGGCGACGATCGCTCTCAGGGTGGCTCGGCGTCCTCTCAAGGTGGTGCCTCCTCTGGTTGGGTTGCTGCCTAGAGGCAGTTGCGCTTCATTCCGACATATAGATGGACGGGACCAGCCCCGGGTACGGCACCTGTGAGGGTCGGGCCCTACCCGGGGCGTGCGCGATTGTCTACTGTGGATAAACCTCGAACTCGTTGACTCTGACGTAGCCATCCTGATGGGTCGGCCCGCGCATACCGAGGACGCGGACGAACTGCGAGCTCTGCGCGGTAGCGAAGTTGATGGTCCGGCTGAGCTGCGTGTTGCCGCGCACTGCGCCACCGGCGGGCGTGACCCACGTACCGCCGCTCAGCACCTGAATGTCGAAGTCCCGGATGGGATAGCCCTCGCTGGTGTAGACGACGACTCGGCGGAACGTCTTGGCGGCGCCGAAGTCGAGCCGGACCCACTCGGGATTGTTCGGCGGGTACGTGCCGGCGTTGTTGGCCCAACTATATGTAGGGCCGAGGCGGGTGTCCCGGGCTCCGTCGTTGACGCGGGCTGGGGAGTAGCCCGAGTACGTGGAAGATGCGCTTGCCGTCGCCGCCCGCGCCAGGTTGTCGTTCGGGTTGGCATCGACGACCGGTGGTTCCATGCCGACGAAGGCCGGCGCGGCATGCGCGCCTACCACGGCGGCGTCCAGGGTGCAGGTGTCCAGCCACGCCGCCGGGACTCCGGTCTGGCGGCAGATCGCCTCGGCCTGCTCGCGGACCTGTGGGGCGAGATGGCCGGTGAAGAACGGCCCGGACGGATTGCCCGTGGCGACCGTGTTGCACGGCTGGAGCAGTGAGTTCAGCGGGTTCGCCCGCCAGCTGGCGCCATACCTGTTGTACAGGTCGCTGAACGAGATCGGGATGGCGAACTGGGTGCCGTCCCTGGCCTCCAGGAGGTTGGGATTGTTGTTGGGGTTGCCCAGCAGCCCACGCACCCGGACGGGCCATGTTCCGAGACCCACCTTGACGTCGGTGTAGCCGCTGTTAGCCTGGATTCGCACGCTGTTGCCGGATTTGTCGCGCACGATCCAGACATTGCTGCCGCGGCGGTGGATGTCCACCCCGGCCGACAGCCACATCGACCTGTCGGGATCCAGGGTGGTCGTGGTTCCGTTCACCACCAGACGCGTCCCGTCGCACACCGCCACCCTGGTGTTGCCCATCCGCACGCCCGCCGACTTGTTGACCGAGGTGTTCGGCCAGTTCGGAGCGCCCGACACCTTGCGGGTCTGCACCTCGAAGAGCGTCTGAGCCGGCGCCGCGGCGGCGGGCGCGGGCTGCGGCACGGCCGTGGGCTCGATCAGCGCCTCGACGAAGTCGCCTGTGGCCTGGAAGTCGTAGTTCGTACCGGCAAAGGTTATTTGATGGGTATCGCCCCAGACCTCGGCCGCGTCGCAGTTGGTCGGAGCCCCGCCGCTGTTGTTCTGATGCATGATGACCGCCGGCAGTTGTGGTGGGGTTCCCGGGGTCGACGGCGGCCTGGGCAAAGCGAAGTTGAGACTGTTGGTCTCCGAGGTGAAGCCCTGGGCCACGCAGATCGGCGGGGCCGTGCCGCCGTAGTTGATCCTCGTGCGGACGTGGGCGGCGGCGGTGGAGTTGAAGGTCGCCATGTGTCCGTTGCCGTAGCCGAACACGTTGAACTCGGCCATTATCCACTCGGCGCCGGGATCGACGATGCTGGTCCCGGTCGAGGAGTAGGCCGTGCCGCCGATCGACATGGTGACGCGGTCGGTGGCGCCGCTGATGTCGCCGGACAGCAGGAAGTTCGCCATGGAGGTGATCGGGGTGTTGGTGGAGACGGTCGCGGCCGGGGTGGCTTGGCGGCAGAAGGTGTCACCGCCCAGAATCACCGGGGCAAAGGCGGCCGGGCAGGTTGTGTTGTATGACAGCAGCCAGTATTCGATGTAGACCAGTCCGCTGGTGCCGTTGTTGGCGAACACGAACTGTGTGAAACCCCCACACAGATCCGGAAAGGCCGCACCGGCGCAGGCGGGAGTCTTGAAGTAGTTGGTGTTGAGCTGGAGGGTGTAGGCGTTGGCCACCGCCGGTCCGCCGGGAGTGATCGGCGAGCTCACACTGGTCACGCCGGAGACGTTCTCGAACGACCCGAACGCCTGGAATATCGGCCCGGCGGGCGTCTGTGCCGAGATGCTGTTGCCGCTGCCGATGACCAGCGGGGTGGGTCCGGGAGGTTTCGGTGTCATTGGCGTCGTGGGCGGGGCCGCGCACTTCGTCTCCCGCCACACCAACCTGGGATAGGTTGCGGTGAAACATCCTTTTGCCGATGGGTGTGGCACGCCGGCGATCGTCTCGTGCCAGGCTTGAAGGTTCTCGATCGTCGCGGGCGAGGCGCCCGCCTGTGCTCCCATCGACAGCAGGATCGCCATTACGACAGCGCCTACCAGACCGCGTCTTGATCCGCGCACGCGCGGCAGAAGTCTCATCGCCACTCCCTTTACGCTTCGCATCCAAAAATTCCAAGCTATCTATATCACATCAGGACCGCCGTCCGATATGGACAAACATCGTGATGGACATTGAGAGAATTTCCGGGTACCGGTACGGAAAGTACCAATTCGTCAATGTTGGGTGAGCCTTCCAGCAGCCGAGCCTGCCGGGCCAGGCGCCCACCACCCGCAGCCTCTCGTCGGCCGATGCGGGGATGGCGAGGTATACACGCCTTGATGTGCCCCCGGTTTGGGGGAGAAGATTTGGTTGACTTGGCATGCCCCTGACGGGTCCGGAGAGGACACCATGCCAAGGAGTTACCCGCCGGAGTTCCGGCGCAAGGTGCTCGACCTGCTCAAGGCCGGACGTACGGTTATGCAGATCGCCAACGCTTAAAGATCAGCGACCAGACGATCTACGTGTGGCGCAGGCAGGAGCTCATTGATACCGGACAGATGCCGGGAATCACCTCCACCGACCAGGCTAAGCCTGGATCCACCGGTAACGGTTTAGTGTCCATTGTGGACGTAGGTAGAAAGGTGTCCCCTGAGCTGGGAGAATGGAAGTTGCTGAGACAACCATTACCCGCTACGAGAGGACACCTCGCAGGTGAGGTTATCGCATGGGCCGCGTGAGGTGCTCGTCCGGTTCGACGAGCCGAATCTGGTGTCGTGTGCCGGGCTGGTGCCGGTGATGCGCCTGGCCGAACAGGTGGGCCTGGCCGGGCTGGTGGACGGGCGGGTGCGCCCGGAGCTGCCAGCCGGGGCTCGTCCTGGCGGCAAGGCAGCGGCGGTCGTGGCGGGCATGGTCGCCGGCGCGGACAGCATCGACGATCTGGACCTGCTGCGTCACGGCGGGATGAAGGCGCTGTTCGACGGTGTGTATGCGCCGTCGACGCTGGGGTCGTTCCTGCGGTTTTTCACCTGGGGACACGGTCTGCAGCTGGAGGCGGCCTCACGGGATCTGCTGACCGCGTTGGCCGAACGGGTGCCGCTGCTGCCCGGCGCGGCTCAGCAGGTGTTCGTGGATGTGGACTCGCTGTTGCGGCGGGTGTACGGGCATGCCAAGCAGGGCGCCGGGTTCGGGCATGCCAAGGTCGGCGGGTACAAGGTGAAACTACGGGGGCTCTCACCGCTGATCGCCACGATCAGCACCCCGGCTGCGGCGCCGGTGATCGCCGCGACCAGGCTGCGGGCAGGTAACGCCGCCTCCGCCCGCGCCGCCGCTTCCCTGGTGCGCCAGGCGATCACGACTGCCCGCGCGTGCGGGGCTGACGGCAACATCCTGGTACGCGGCGACAGCTCGTTCGGCTCGGGCGCAGTCGTGTCGGCCTGCCGCAAAGCCGGGGCCAACTTCTCGGTCACGATGCAGTCCAACTCGAAAGTGGCCGCGGCGATCGCCGGCATCGACGAGACGGCGTGGAGGCCGGTGCGCTACCCCGGCGCGGTCCTCGACGAGACCACCGGCCAATGGATCTCTGACGCCGAGGTCGCCGAAACGGCATATACCGCGTTCGAAACCACACAGCACAAGGTCACCGCGCGGCTGGTTGTCCGCCGCGTCCGCGAGAAGAATCCCGCCCCGGCCGGGCAGGAAGAACTGTTCCCGATCTGGCGCCACCACCAGTTCCTGACCGATGACGACAGCTCCACTGTCGAGGCCGACCTGACCCACCGCGCCCACGCCATCCAGGAACAGGTCTTCGCCGACCTCATCGACGGACCCCTGGCCCACCTGCCCTCCGGCAGGTTCGCCGCCAACGCCGCCTGGCTGACCCTTGCCGCCATGGCACACAACCTGACCCGCGCCGCAGGATGCCGCGCCGGCACCACCGGCAGTGTCCACGCCAAAGCCCGAGCAGCGACACTGATCAACATCCCGGCGCGGATCGCCCGCCACGCCCGCCGCCTGATCCTGCACCTGCCCACCGGCTGGCGCTGGCGACACGACTGGCAGCGACTGTTCACCAACACTGTCAGCCCGCCAGCCACCATCTGACCGATCCCCAAGCCCCGCAACCACTTTTGGAGCAAGCCGGAAATCCGAGCCCGGCGGATACCACACGCACCACACAAGTCACTATCGCCACTCATCGATGCACACGCGGGAGACAGTCAAGGTCAACTCGCTGAAACGAACGCACCCGTGGATTCAGGCTAAGCTGGTCGCGACGCGTCAGCGTATCGCCGAGTTGGAGACCGAGCTGGCCGTTCACCGGCGAGCCAACGAGTTGCTCAAGGAGGCGGTGCCCCCAAAAGCCCGGTACGCGGCCGTCGCTTCGATGGCCGCTGAGGGCCTGCCGATCCAGGTGTGCTGCCGGAGGGTGCAGGTCTCCGAATCCGGCTTCTACGCCTGGCGTAGCCGGCCGCCCTCGCCGCGGTCGATCCGCCGCGCCTGGCTGACCGACATGATCCGGCAGGTCCACACGACCAGCCGCCGCACCTATGGGCCTCGGCGGGTGCAGCCGAGTTGCGGCCGGGCCGGGCATCGTTGTCGGGCACGGCGCGGTCGAGATGCTCATGCAACGGGCCGGCCTGGTCGGCTTACCCGGGTCGCAGCGGCGAAGGCCGTTGCACGGCACGCCTTTCGCCGGCGGCTTGGTGGACCGCAAGTTCGACCGGCAGGCGCCGGATCAGTTGTGGGTCACCGATATCACCGAACACCCTACGCGGGAGGGGAAGGTGTATTGCTGTGTTGTGCTCGATACGTTCTCCCGCAAGGTAGTCGGTTGGTCCATCGACTCCAGCCAGACCGCTTCCCTTGTCACCAATGCGCTTGGCATGGCTGTCCACAATAGACAGCCGTCGGGAGGCGGTGATCCACTCCGATCACGGGGTGCAATATATACGAGTTGGGCCATCAGCCACCTCATCCAGCAGGTCGAAGGGGCTTCCCCCAAGATCGTGGACACCGGTTGTTATGCGGCAAGGGCTAGCGTAGTTGATCGTTGTTCGTAAGCGATAGGGCTTTGCTGGCCAAGGGCAGAGTGCCGACGTCTGGTGTTGTATCTGGTGGCCCAGCGAAACACCGCGAGGCGGGCGGCGCGGGCTGTGGGCCACCGTTTCGCGCCTTGCAGGGTCTCGCGTTTCATGCTGGCGTTAAACGATTCCGCAGCGGCGTTGTCCGCGCTGCCACCCACAGCCCCACGTGATCTGACCACGCCGAACTGGTGGCAGAGCGCCGCGAAGTCCTTGGACACATACTGGGCGCCGTTGTCGCTATGGAAGATCGCCCCGCGCAGATCCCCGCCCCTGGCGCCGGCCGCGGCTTTCAACGCGTCGGCGACAAGCTCGGTGCGCATGTGATCGGCGATCGACCAACCCACCAGACGCTTGGAATGCAAATCCAAAACCGTTGCCAGATACAAGAATTTGCCGTCCCCGACCGGCAGGTAGGTGATGTCGCCCACGTACCTGCGGTTCGATTCGGCCGCAGTGAAGTCCCGTCCGATCAGATCCGGCACCGGCACCGCGTCAGGCGCCGGAATCGTGGCACGGACCTTCTTGCGCAGGTGCACCCCGACGATCCCGCCGCGGCGCATCAACCGCGCGACGCGCTTGTGGTTCACCGCACGGCCCCGATCACGCAACTCGGCGGTGACCCTGGGACTGCCGTACGTGCCGTCGGACTCCCGGTGAACCTCGGCGATGTCTTCAGTCAGGACCTGGTCGGCGTGCTCACGCTCGGCGCGGGCAGGCGCGGTCCGCCGCCAGCGATAGAACCCCGACCGAGACACCGAAAGGAGCATGAGCAGCCGCTTGACGCCGTAAACGTCGTGGTGGTCGGCGACGAACTGGAAACGGCTCACCAGCTGGTCTCGCCCGCGAAATACTTGGCCGCCCGACGCAGAATCTCCCGCTCCAACTCCAGCTCCCTGACCCGCGCTTTGAGCTGCCTGTTCTCCCTCTCCAACGCGGTGCTCCCCACAGCCCCGGGCACGGCCGCAGCCTCGGCCTCACGCACCCACACCCGCAGCGTCTCGTGGTTCACCCCGAGATCCTTGGCGACCGACGCATACGTACGCCCTGGATCGGCCTGGTACAGCGCCACGGCATCAGCCCGGAACTCAGACGAGTACTTCGACGTCCCCAACGGGAACTCCTGTCCTATGGATCCTCACGATCCAATTGTCAGGGTGTCCACGATCTTGGGCAAACTCCCCTCGGAGCGGAAAGCACCATGGCACAAGCATCCCGACGCGCCAACGTGCACCAAGCCCGCTACTGCGGAGAGACAAAGACGCACCTGCAACATGTTCTCACCGCAGCGGCCATCAACATCATCCGCCTCGACGCCTGGATCACGGGCACCTCCACCGCCACTACCTAGACATCCCGACTGACCAAGCTCTCCCAAGCGCTCTCACCAACGTGAATTCGCCAGCAAGGTCCTGAAGGGCAAACCTCAGTTCAGGTCAGGATGCTGTCTTGCGTCGGAACTCCGCCCGTCTCGGTCTTGGCGTGTGCCGCCGTGGTTCAAGCCCTACGCGTGGCGAAGTAACGGACAGCGCCGGCACACAGCCGGGTGTCGAAAGGCAGTTGTGCGCAGGCTGCCAGTGCCTGGTCTACATGCGACCTCATGAGCCGGGCGGCCGTTGCGGCGCCTTGGGCTCGCACGATGTTGACCTTGCCAGCATCGTGGCCTACGTCTTTGCCGATCCGCTCCGCGGCCGCCGTGGCGTCCAGGACATCGTCGCGGATCTGGAAGGCGATCCCGGCGTGGTGGCAGTAGCGCCGCATCAGCTCGATCTCCGGGTTCGCCCTGCCTGTGAGCATCATCACGGGTACCAGCGCAGCCTCGAACATGGTGGATGTCTTGAGGGCGTACATCTGCAGGATCTCCTCGGTCGTTGCGCCTGTTTCGCTGCTCATCCGCAGGTCCATGGCCTGCCCGCGGCACAGCCGCTGCGGACCCAACACGGCCCCGGCATACCGGACGATCTCGGTGACCGTCTTGGCGGGATAGTGGCGGTCGAGTGTGGCGAGCGCGCCGAACCCGGCCGAGAGCAGCGCGATCCCCGCCAGCTGCACGCTGCCCTCGGGAAACATCCGATGCGCGGCCGGGCGACCGCGCCGCAGGGTGGCGTTGTCCTGCGCGGGCAGGTCGTCGAAGAGCAGGCTCGCGGTGTGAAACAGCTCGCCCGCCGCGAGCAGCGGCTCGATCCGGTGGTATGCCAGGCCCAGCGACTCGGCGAGCATGAGAGTCAGCCCCGGCCGCAGGCGTTTGCCGCCGGCATCCAGGGCGTAGGCGATGACCTTGTCTACTTCGGAGGGTGTGGCCTGAGCATCGCCCGCAGCTGGTGGGCTGAAGCGCCGTACGGTCTCCTCGATCATCGGGATGCGGTCCAGCACAAACGTCCGGGGATCGATGCTGCACTGGTCGCGCGCGCTGAGCGCACGCCCGGTGGACAGTTTGAGCGTCATGTCGACCGGCCTCAGCGCTGCCACGGCCCGGGCGGGCACCGCGCCGGCGGCGACCAGGAAGCGGGCAACGCCGTCGCCGGGGCGATAGAGGCGTACAAGGTCGGCTGCACGGTCCGGATGGGAGCTGAGGTGAGTGGCCATCTTCAAGGCTCCCATGTAGGACAACGCGTCGGCCGCGATCGGGTCGCCTTGGAAGATCTTCTCGGCGGCATACGCCTCGTAGGCGATCATGTCCTCCACCGGGTTGCCTCTGCACGCCTGCATGGACAGCGTGAACGGGGTCAGTCGCCCGGCGCGGCGGTCGTCCTCGCGGTCGATGAGGTCGTCTTTGAACTGGCTCACGAGGGTCGTATTGAGGCAGCGGGCATGGAAGCCCTCCGGTAGCTTACGCCGGCCCAGAGTGTTGGCGATGACCCGGCTCAGCCCGGCCTTGAGCAAGACGTCCGGGTAGATGTCGGCCAGGCCGCCGGGGGGTGGTTGACCGGCGGTTCGGGCGGCATCGCGGTGCTGCGCCAAGTACATTGCCTCCGCCGCCTGGTAGAGGTCTTTGCGTAGCCCGAACGGGTACCGGTTGAGCGCTATCTCATACAGGTCGTGCAGCTGTTCGGCGAGCGGGTGGTCGGGGACGTCCGCGCTGTCGATCGGCTCACCGGTCGACAGCCCTCGCAGGATCATCCGGTGGCATCGGTCACGTTCGGTCGTCGACAGGTAACCGGCCGGCAAGTCCTGCAGCGTGTCGTCGACGATGGCGTAGGCGGCGCCCAGAGCGTACGCCCCGGGCAAGACATGCGATAGGTGTGCCCGGCGCTGCGCCGTATCGGCGTCGAGGGTGTCGTAGACGGCGATGGCCAGCACGCCGGTCATCGCCCGGACAACTTTGCCCATGCCGCCGTTGCGGACGACCTGTTCGGGAAGGCCGCGGTGCAGGCGCTCGAGGTGTTCGGCCAGCCACTGCCGCTCCGCAAGGCCACGCAGCCGCGGGAAACGGCGCTCGATCGCCTCGATTACCGCGGACACATCGCCCCAATCGAGGTCTGCGGCCAGAGTGCGGGCGCTATCGCGACGCCACCGGAATTCGGCCACGCAGGCGTCGACCATCTCACGGCTGGGGATCTCGCCCATGTCATAGACGAGGAAATACGCCGCCTCACGGGCGAATTCCACGCGCGCCGGATCGTCACGGCGCCCGAGCCACCGGCGCCGTCGATGTGTGGCCATCCAGCGCAGGTGATCGTGGCACCGATCGAGGTGGGCCGTTATCGCGGCCGGGTGCGCGGCGCGCCAGCGCTCGAAGTCGGAAAGCGTGTGCCGAGCACCGGCAAGCAGGTGCTCCGGTCCGAGGTCGACAGCCGTAAACGGGAACGGGCCTTCTACCTGCGCCGAAAGCTTCATGACAGCAGAGTGCCACCTGCTATCAACCCCTAGGTGAAGTCCCGTAAGGCAAGCGCCACCGCATCCACATCGGACACGACACGTCGACGTTGCCCAGTCGGACACCTGCGGTTGCCTGCGCGGCGAAAAGGAAAAGCGGAGTGGAGTTCCGACTGCCTGGGCTGGTTGAAGTGGACGCGGCAGGCGAGGCGGTGCCTCCCGGCGCGACCGAGTCCAAAGCATCTCTGACCCGCCACGGCTTTTCCGCCGACAGCTACCTCGTATCACAACAAGGCGATCGCGAAGAAGTTGCATCTGGCGCGGAACACGGTCCGTAACGCGGCGCGTTCGGTGCAGCCGCCGCGGTATGTGCGGGCGGTGCCGGGGTCCATTGTGGATGATGTGGAGCCGCGGGTTCGGGGGTTTCTCAAGGAGTTTTTGCAGATGCCGGCGACGGTGATCGCGGAGCGGATCGGCTGGGACCGGTCCATGGCGGTGCTTAAGGAGCGGGTTCGGTTGCTGCGGCCGGTGTATCGCGGATGCCGGGCTACCCTGACCGAGTGGATGGCCTCCTGCTCGACCGAGCGCTGACCGGCGCCGCGCAGGTGCGGCCCCTGCCCGAGCACATGGCCGCTCTGCTACGAAAGGTGTCCGCGCCGCCGAGGCTGGCGGCTCACCTGCGTGCCGTGCATGACGCGGCATGGCACCTCACGGCGGGGATCGCTGAGCTGTACCCGCAGCTTGTGTTCGACCGCGAGGAGGTGTTGTTCGGCGCGGCCACCCACGATATCGGCAAGACGATCCACACCGCCGAGCTGTCACAGCCTGGCAGGTACCACGAGCAGGCAGGATACGAACTACTGATCGAGTCCGGCGTCGAGCATCGGCTGGCCCGCTTCGCGCCAACCACGGAACCTGGACCGCTCCCGATATCAGCGTCGAGGATCTGCTGGTCAGCCTGGCCGACAAGATCTGGAAGGCGAAACGGGTACAGATCTCGAAGACCAGATCATCTCGCGAATCTGTGACGTCAGCGGCCAGAGCCGCTGGCAGGTCTTCATGAAGCTCGATGATCTGCTTGATCGCATCGCGCGAGGCGCGGATGCACGACTCGCCTTCCAGAACCAGCACCCGGTTGCCGTAAGCGGCCGACACGCGCGGCCTGATTATCCGCTGCTGTTCCTCGACGTGGACGGAACGCTGCTGCCCTTCACCGTTGCAGAGCCCATGAGTGGAGACGCTAATGCACTGGAAAACACGTCGCCTCGTCCAGTGGGCCGCCGGACGCCGGTTCGTCTGGGCGGACGACGAGATCACCGACACCGACCGGATGTGGGTGGCGGCCAAGCTCTTGAACACGTACGGGTGCCGGGTGCGGTGTGGCTTGTGCGCCGCTGGCTTATAGGCCCGTGAACCGAGCAGTTCGCGAGCTGCTGGATCAGTTTGCGGGGGTGTGCCGGAGCGCATCGCCAACGGTGAAATTGTCGGCGCGGCCTCGGTGGTGGGCCTGCTGGCGGCGATGGCCCATCGGGGCATCAGCGGCCGGTAACCAGCCGGGTGCGTTCGACAAAGTTTTCACCACCGGCTCACTGCGCCAGGGGCGCAGGTCGCCCACCAGCCGGTCGACAAACGTCGTGGCGCGGGCGTTCGACAGGTCGGCCGCGATGTCGAGCGCTTCATGCCCGGCCACACCGGTTTGCGCGGGATTCTCTTCGACCGGCCGCAGGCGCTGATCGGGCACCATCTGGGCGACCTGGGCGCTGCGGACCGGTGGGAGGTGGCCGCCGGCGATGTGGTCATGATGGGGGTACCAGGACGGGAACGCAGCGAAGCGGATTTCGCAGCGCTGCTGGGCGGCGCCGGGCTACAGCTTGACCGAGTGACCGCCACGAAGGCGCCGCTTTCGATCATCGAAGCAGTCGCCGCCTAGCCTGGCAGGAGCCACCTTAATGACGGACCCTTGTCAGCTACTTCGGAGAGCGATCGCTTTGTCGTCGGGTTCATGTGGCTGAATATGCTGGCGGCCTGTCAACGGCCGCTGCGCAGATCAAGTAGCTGACAAGCAGGTCGACGGGCCGTAGCGATCGTGGCCTGTTGGGTTTCGATCTCGACTCGACCGGGTTGCCGAAGAGGCCTTGGCGAAGGTTGGGCAGCTGGCTCATGCGAAAAGTCGAAGTCCCGTTCCCCTTATCCGACACCACCGTGGTGCAGGCGTTCCGGATCAGCCGCAGCGCCGATGAAACCGGCGCGAAACCGGGGTGAAGGCGCCTCCCGCTAGCTTGACCAGTGTGAATTTGCCGATCTGGCTCACCGACCTGGTCAGTCTCGCTGTCGCCGTACCGCTTCTGCTCGCAGGATCATCAAAGTTGTTGAGCCCGGCGCCGCTGGCGAACGGGCTGGGCGAGGTGTACCGGTGGGCGGTTTCGCGACCGCGGGCGAGGATCCGGATCGCTCGTGCCGTCGCAGCCGCCGAGCTCACGGCGGCGTTCCTGGTGCTGACGGGCTGGTTGGGCCCTGTTGGTTACGTGCTCGCCGGTGGGGTCGGGCTTGGCATCGCCGGGTTCGCAGCGAGTGCGATCCGGCTTGGCCGGACGGTGAAATGCGGCTGCTTCGGCGAGACCGCCGGCAGACCACTCGGCGCCGGAAACGTGGTGGCCGGGTTCGCGCTCGCCGCCGGGTCGGTCCTGGCCTTCGCAGGATCTCCCACGGGTAGCCGGCACGAGCTACTCCTGTCGGCAGCATCCGCGATCGCCCTTGCCTGGGTGCTGTTCAAGCATCGATCCCGCCTGGCCGGCCCGTTCACGCGCCATTTCCGCTCCTTCAGCGGACTCCGGGAAGGTACCGACATCAATGGTTGACATCGTTCTCTCCGTCACCGTTTTCCTCCTCACCGTCGCCGTCATCGGTCTGTTCGCCATGATGGGCGAGCTCTCCTCACGCGTGCCCGCGCAGGAGGAAGTGCCGCAGGAGGCGGCGCCGCCTCAGCCGATCGAGGAGGCTCGCCTGGGCGCGGCACCGGCGCAGTGGCCGGCCGAACTCGCCCAATTGTCCAATGCGGACAATGCGGTGATCGTCGTCTTCAGCACGCTCTGCACCACCTGCCGGCGCATCGCCGGCGGGCAAACCGGGCTGCTGACAGGCGTTTCGGGCGTGCTCATCTCGTGCCCCGGTGCCGGCCGAGGCACCGAATTCCTCAACGAGTTTCCCATGCTGCGCGACCACCCGGTCGCGCTCGACGTGGAGGGCCATTGGCTCACCACGAACTTCGGGGTCGACATCAGCCCGAGCGTGCTCGTCTTCGAGCGGGGTCGCCTGCTGTCGGCGCACACGTTCACCTCGGCCCCGTCGCTTCAACTGCTCCACACCCACCCCAACCACGAGAAGGAGGGCATCAGTGCAGGACAATCCGCAACGGCCTAAGACGGGCCGGCGAAACATCCTCAGAGGGCTCGGCGCCAGCGCACTGGCCACCTCGGCGGTGGTCTTCGGCACCGGCAAGGCCGCATCGGCGCACTACAAGCATTACGCCTGCTGCCACCTGGTCTTCACCCCGTCGTCCTATTCGACCTGCCGCGCCAACACCAACTACACCTGGTACTGCCAGTGGACGCAAACGGTCGGCTGCGGCTGCTGCGAGCGCAAGAACAGCTCCGGGACCATCATCGCGTCGGCCTACTCCTGCGACCGCACCTGACAAGCAACGGCGATGGTTGTCTGGCTTGTGCTGGCGGGTGCCGGGGGAGTGCTTCAGCTGCTGAGTCCTTGAGGCCGGTCGATGGTCGGAGTCTCCGACCCCTTGTGGCGGGAGGACCGCCGGCATGGACTGCGTTTCCTGGGCGGCTTCGCGGTCGGCTCGGCCGTGGCCGCGGCAGTTCTGAGCATGCCCCTGCTGCTGCTTACCGAGGTCGCGGCGGCGATCAATCCCACGGTGCGTGCGGTGGCGCTGGTCGCACTGCTCCTCGGGCTGGGCGTGGCGGATCTGCTCAACCGCACCCCACACGTCTGGCGCCAGGTGCCGCAACGATTCGCCCGTACCCTGCCACCCGGCCGGCTCGGGCTGATCTGGGCGATCGACCTCGGGCTGCTGGTCACCACGCAGAAGACGACCTCGCTGCTCTGGATCGGACTTGGCGGGCTGGTGCTCGCCGGGTCACCCGTACCGGTACTGCTGGCCGCGATGGTGGTCAGCATGGTATTCGCGGCCGGCGTGGTCCTGCTGACGGTGGCCCGAATCGGGTCGACGTTAACAGATCCGTTGAGTCCCTTGCGGATACGGGCTCAATGGGTGCCCTGGCTGCGCCGGGCGAGCGGCGCCACAGCGGTGGCGCTGGCGGGCTTCGAGATTGCGAGACTGCTGTGAGCATCAGGAAACTCGAGGGCACCGAGGCTGGCTCCGGCAGCGTGGTCGTTGTCACCGCCTTCCAGTGCCGCAGCCGCCTCGACCTGCTGCTGATCTGGTGGATGCATCACCGGCTCAAGTCCGCTGTGCGGGCGGCAGCACCGGATTTCCTCGGCATCCGGCTCTACATCGACTGGCGCCGACGGATTGCGCGCAGTGTGTCGTTGTGGGCCAAGGGAACCGGCCTTTACGACATGGGAAACGTCAAGGAGCACATCGCGGCGACCCGATTCCCGGGCACGCGCGGGATAGAAACCTCATGCGGTGTTTACACCTACGGCGGGGACTGGCGCAGCGTCATGTTCGGCGATGGGTTCGCCAGCCGGCCGCCTCTGCAGAAAACGAAAGGAGAGTACCGTGGCGCTGCCAACTGACCGCGGATACGTCACCATCACCGACGCCGGCGACGGCACACAGCGGGTGGACGTCTACGCCAAGAAGTCGGGCTCGGGACCGACGCATATGTTCGCCAGCCACACCGGCATCACCGAGATGGTAATTGAGGTCGCATCCGGATTCGCCAAGCACGGCAAGACCCGCGTCTCCAATGAGCCGGTCCAGGTGAGCTTCGACGAAACCGAAAACCGCCTCTACATCCTCGAAGTCAGCCCTACCTCGACGATGCTGAGATAGGTGCCCCGCTAGCCTCGAGGAGCTGGGCCAGCTCGCGCACCTCGGCGGGATTGTTCAGCTCCTCGTACAGCACATGAGCCTCCAGCCAGGCAGCGACGGCCTCCTTGCCGCTGCCCTTGGCGGCCAGCGCGGATCCCAGCCGTTTCAACGTCCGAGCGAGCGCGAACCGGTAACCGGAGTCACGCCAGAGCCGGACGGCCTCGCCGAACCTGTCCACCGCCGCGGTATGCGCACCCTCGGCGAAGTCGACCTCACCCAGGCCGTGCAACGACAACGCCAACCCGAAGGTGAGGTTACGCCGCCGGCTCAGCGACGCGGCCCGCTCGAGGGTTTGACGTGCGGCCGGATGCCGCTGCCCCGCGTAGAGCTGACCGAGATGCGCCAGCAGGTATGCCTTCTGGGCATGGTCACCGGAGGCCTCGCAGATCGTGATCCCCTCCTGGAAGCAGGCCTCGGCGTGGATGACCTCCCCTTGCTCGCGGCGAATGATTCCCAGCAACATCAGCGACACACCGAGATCGCGGGAGCTGCCGAGTTCGCCCGCAAGCCCTATGCACTTCTCGGCATACGCGGCGCACTCCTCGTAGCGCCCCTGCGCCCGGTGGATGCCGGCGATCTGCTGCCAGGCATGCAGCACCCCAGGCCGGTGGCCCGCCGCCGATGCCGTGTCGACCGCCTCGTACAACGTCGAAAGCGCCAAGCGGTGGTCGCCATCCACGCGGTACGAGTCGCCGCACAGGCACAGCGCGTCGGCCTCGGCCGCCCGTTCACCGAGCCGCCGCAGCATCGCCAGCGCCCGCTGGGCGTATTCGCGCCGCTGGTCGCGGCTTGAGCCCGGCTTAGCGGTCCAGAGGCCAGCGAGGTTGCGCAGCATGACGGCGGTCCCACGGGCGTCACCGGCCAGTTCGCACGCCTCGAGGGCGAGGCGGTGTACGTGCAGCCCCTCGTCGTAGAGGTCGCGCAGCTCGCAGAAGGCCTGCAACGAGTCGGCAAGCTCCCACGCCGGCCCCTCGAGACCGAGCCGGGCGGCCTGAGCGGCGATGGACAGCAGTGACTGGTGCTCCTCGTCGAACCAGGCCAAGGCATTGGAGGCCAGGGCGTCGTGCTCCAGCGCGCCGGCCCAGCGGGGGGTCGTCCCGCTGACCGGCGCGAGTCTCGTGCACGGCAACCCCCGGCCGGCCGACTCCGCGAGCGCCAGCCAGGCGCCGCAGGCGCGGGTGAACGCGTCGACGCGCGCAGCAGCGCTCTCCTCGGCGGCGGCCCGCTCCTGGGCGTAGTCCTGCACCAGATCGTGGAAGCGATACCGGACCTGTCCGGTGGAGTCGACTCGGGTCACGTCCAGTAGCTGGGCATCGACCAAGGTGTCGGTGAGGCTCACGGCCTGGCCTACCGTCACGTCAAGCATCGCCGCCGGTACCCAGGCGGCGAAATCCGGCACGTCGAGCGTCCCCAGCAGGCGGAAGGCGCGCTGGACCCCGTCCGGCAGGGCCCGGTAGCTCAGCGCGAAGCATGCCCGTACCCCCATATCACCGAGCACCAGCACATCAAGCCTGCTGCCGGCTTCGGTCAGCCTTTCCACCAGCTCCGACAGCGGCAGCCGCGGCCGGTTCGCCAGGCGCGCGCCCGCGATGCGGATGGCCAGCGGGAGGTGACCGCACAACCGGCTGATCTCGGCGGCGCTCGCGGACTGGGCGGCGACGCGCTGCTGCCCGGCGATCCTGCCGAGCAGCTGAACCGCCTCATCCGCGTCGAATTCATCGAGGATGACGTGCTGCCCGGCCAGGCCGGTGAGCGGGGTGCGGCTGGTGGCGATGACCGCGCAGCTGGCCGATCCGGGAAGCAGCGGTCTGACCTGGGCCTCACCCGCGGCGTCGTCGAGCACCACCAGCACCCGGCGGGCCGCGAGGCGCTGCCGGTACAGCTCGGCACGCTCGTCGATCCCGGTGGGAATCGCCGAGCTGTCAACCCCTAGGGCACGCAGGAACCTACCCAGCACCCGAGCCGGATCGAGGGGTTCCTCGGCGGTGCCGGCCAGGTTCACGTAGAGTTGACCGTCGGGAAAGGACGGACGTAGCAGGTGCGCCACGTGCACGGCCAGGGCCGTTTTGCCGATTCCCCCTCGCCCCGCGAGCATGACTATGCTTACCGCCGTGCCCCCGGGAGCCAACGAGCCCGTGACCCGGTCGATGATCTCCTCCCGGCCGGTGAAGTCGGCGATGTCGTGCGGTAGCTGCGCCGCGACGGCCTCCTGCCGGGCCGTCGGGTTCCACGGGTCGAGCGCCGGATCGCCGGCCAGCATGGCCAGCTCGAGCTGGCGCAGCTCGGGGCCGGGATCCACCCCGAGTTCGTCGAGCAGCAGACGCCGGCCCTCCCGGCACACCTCGAGGGCCTCCGCCTGTCGCCCGCAACGGTAGAGCGCCAGCATGAGCTGGGTTCGAAGGTGTTCGCGCAGCGGATGTTCGTCCACGAGCGTGCGCAACTCGGCGACGAGCTCCGTGTGCAGCCCCAACTGCAGCTCGGCGTCGATGCGGTCGCGGGTGGCCGACAGGTGCAGCTCGGTCAAGCGCGTGGCCTCGTCACGCAGCGGCTCGACGTCGTGCAGGCCGGCCAGCGGCTGCCCGCGCCACAACGCCAGCGCTTGCCGCAACACGTCCCTGGCGCGCTCGCAGTCACCCGCGGCAAGCATGTTACGACCGTCGGCCGCCAGCGCCTCGAACCGGTGCGCATCGAGCGCAGACGGCGCCAGGATGGCTATGTACCCCGGCGGCCGGTAACTGATCACGTCGTTGCGGCCGAGCGCCTTGCGCAGCCGGTGCACCTGAATCTGCAGTGCTTTACGGGACATCCGGCCCTGCCGTTCGTCCCGCAACGCCTCTATCAGCTGGTCGGCGGAGACCACACTCCCCGCGCGGCACAGCAGGATCGCGAGCAGCCGCTGCATCTTCCTGCCGGGTAGACCGATCTGGCCTCCGTCGACCGCAAGCTCGAGTGGACCAAGGATCCTGAACTCCACGCCGCCCCCTGCCAGGTTAGGATCATGGCCTTACCGTAAGACTCAAATACGTCTGTATGCGAGCCCAGATCGCAGGCGGCCCACGACATGGGACGATCGTTGGCCGGATCAGGGCACGGCGGCTGTCGAAAGTTCGCGGTTCATGGCGGCGAGTTGCTGCGTGCCTCTTTCTTTGCGCCGTTTCATTTACTCCGGTACACGATGGCAGTCCGGGGCATTGCTACCAGGCGCATCCTCCCCAAAAGGGCGGCAACGAAGGGTTACGCGCGAACAAAAGAATCTTGCAGATGGAAGCGTCCCCAGCTCAAGGCCGTGAACCAAGGGGCGCCTGGCGATGTGCCGAGCTCGCAAGCGCCAGTTTCTGCCGCATACCCCGTTTTGTCGACCCAAGCGGCAGAATCCGAACCGCGTTTTCCCTGGCCAGTGACTATAGGAGCGTTTCGCGCCATGCCATTCGGCCATGGTCACGTCCATGAAAGATGGTGTACGAGTTGGCGACCATCAGTGAAACTGTGTGGGTAGTCTAGGCGGCGGCTAGCTGTGGCTGGGGTTGCGCCACCGCCGCGCCTATCCATGCGCGGCTGTCCTGCATGGACAGACCGATGGACCGAGACACAGAGGCGTTTCCCATGTTCACCGTTTGCCGGTCGACGGGTGAGGCACCCGGCTTTACCCCTGCGGCATCGTCATGGCTACGCCGTAGTCCTTCACCATGACCTCCCAGGCCAGATCGGTGGCACCCTCCCGGAAGTTCCCCGCCCGTCCACCAGGACAGCGGGGTACGCGCCGCACACACAAGGTAGGGCACTGGCGAGGTGCCTGCTGGGCAGGTCCTTTTCCAGTGCCCCCCTTCCGAACCCGCCGGGCGGGCTTTCCCCGCAACGGGCTCTCCAGTGACTACAACGTGTTCGCGGTGTGAGGTCCGATATGGATGCGGTGGCAGGGCGGGCAGACCACAAGGGTCTTACGTCGCTTCTTTGCCATGAGCTGCGCCCACAGCGGTGGCGGCTGATCCCGTGCGTCGAGATCGGTGAGCTTGCGGACGTGATGCACGCGTACATCCGCCCGCTGCTCGCATATCTCGCACCGGCCCAGGCGAAGTCGAGCGATCAGCTCTCGGCCTTTGCGGCGGGCAGTTGCCGAGTCAGGTCGACGGTCCTCGAGGACCGCTTTCTTCTGCCGCTTCAAGGGAATACCACCGAATCGTGCGACCAATGACTTCCTGCCGTCACCTCGCTCGATACTGACCTGCAAGCATTTGCGCGGCCCGTAAGGCGTTTCAACGGTGGCCCTGTATCTGGCCGCCATCTTCGACACCGTCGAGTCGTACTTGCAGGCAAGCGTCTTGAGTAGCGAGGTCTGGGCGGCCCAGAGCAACCGGTTGAGTCGGAAGACGTCACCGGCCAGCAGGTAGTACTGGACGATGCCTCGATACTCGGCCCCGTAAGAGCTGATGATCACATGATCGTCGAGATTCACCAGCCGTGACCGACGCGCGGGTCTGCCCCGCTGCATATACGAGGCGCACTTGGCTTTGATCACCGCTCGGGGCACGCGCAGCCCTATCGCACCGTTGACCGATCTGCGGCCGTCGGTGAGCTTGTGCTGGTTGTGCTGAACGGTGATCTCGTAGCCGAGGAAGGTCGCCGCACTGGTGCGACCGTGGGTGATCAATGTCTTGTCCTCGGACAATTCCAGCTTGAGTTCATCGCGCAGGAACTGGGCGAGGCGCTGCTTGATCTGCTCGGCTTCTGCCTTCGGCCCAACAAACCCCAGGAGGTGATCATCGGCGTACCTGATATAGCGCAGCCGCCGATAGCCAGGATCGTGCAGGTCCTTGCTGGGCATCACACGCAACTGCTTACGCAGCCGCCGCACCTCAGCTCGATCGCCGCGGTAGCGGGCGCGTGCGATAGCGTTGATCATCTCACGGTAGGCGATGCTCGGTCGTCTAACGTCTCCTTGGGTGTATTCCCGGATCAGCACTGTCTCGACGAACTTGTCCAGCCGGTCCAAGTAGATATTTGACATGATCGGTGAAGCCACCCCGCCTTGTGGGGCACCAGAAAGCGTGGCGTTCCATTGCCAATCCTCCAAATATCCGGCTTGGAGCATGTGACGCAGCAGCCGCAGGAACCGGTTATCGTGAATCTTCTCGCTGATGATCCCGAGAAGCACATCGTGATCAAGCGATCCGAAACAGTCGGAGATGTCTCCCTCGATAAACCAGGTTGTCCCAGCCCAGGTATTGACCACTTCGGACAGTGCCGTGTGGCATCCCCGCCTGGGGCGGAAACCGTGTGATCGGGTGGAGAACCGGGGTTCGTAGTACGCCTCCAGCAACAGGCGGACCACCTCACCAACCAGCTTGTCCGACCAGGACGGCAGTCCGAGCGGGCGCTTCTTGGCCGCCGAGCCTTTCTTGGCGATCCAGACGCGCCGCACTGGCCTCCACCGGTAACGCTCATGACGCAGCGCGTCGATGATGCGCTCGATCTTGGCCATGGACATGCCATCGACGGTTTCTCCGTCAGCGCCGGGGGTCATGGCTCCCTTATTGGAGTACAGACGCCCGTACGCCAGCAGATACAGCTGCGGGTTGAACAGTTGTCGATACAGTCGTTCCAACGGCAAACCGCGTCTGCCGCGTTCACGCAGGACACCCAGAACTGTTGCGGCATCTTGCATTTCGCAGACCTCCCAGCTCCGTTAGGTGTCCGAGTCACCTGTGCTCCTTCGCCCTGCGGACGGCTTTCCCGCCCTCCCTGACCGGACGTGACCCCGGCGACTACTACGAGCACTATGTCGCCTTAGGACTCGCGTCCCTTAGGCGATCCCACGTTCGTCTCCGTTGTACGTAACAGCGCGATTTAGGCGGCCGACTCATCTCCTTGAATGCCCTCACTGGGCATCGCTCCGCACCCTGGAAGTTGCGTTGGTAGGGCCGGGAAACCAACGCAGGGCCGGCACCGGTTTCGGGCATCTTTCCGGCGGACGGGATATTGCGTCTTCTGGAGATTCGGCTTGAGGCAATCCAGCTTTCACCATGTCGCGCGGGTCCCTCAACGCGCCGCTCCCATGCCTGGACACGACCGTTGATTTCCTGCCATGCTTTTGTTCCCTTCACCTTTCAGCTCCAGGTAAGGCATCAGACCCAGGAACATCCTTCCAAGTTCCTCCCAATTCCATTGGGAATACAACGAAGCGCCTCGTGGCGCAGCAGCCCATATCCATCGGGTTTGAGCTGGCCATTCAGCTTAAGAGGCCTCAACGCCGGTTCCTCGCGTATGCCTTCCCGTCTTGCTCACCAAGCCCTAGGCTCATCCGACAGTGCTGAACCCACTTGGCTTCGTCGCGGCTGCTCCCGCCCTCACCACCGTCCCGTGGATCAGGCTGTCGCCAGCTTCAACCTGCTGCTACGACAACAGAAAGACGAAGGTCTCTCACCTACGTCCGGAACAACAGCACTTGCACACGGTGATGCCGGCATCGGCCAGTACGGCGTCGAATGCTGCTGTGAACCGCCCGCCACGGTCCCGGATCGGAAACCTGAACCGCTGGGCTCGCTCGCTTAGATCCATGAACAGGTTGCGGGCCTGCTGCGGAGTCCACGCCCGTCCGGGTTCGCCGTTACGCCCAGGATGTGCACGTAGCGGCTGCCGACCTCCAGCACGAAGAACACGTACAGGCGCTGCAACGTCACAGCGCAATCGACGTGGAAGAAATCGCACGCGAGCATCGCGGCGGCCTGGGTGCGCAGGAACCGCCGCCAGGTCGTGCGGTCACGGCGTGCCGGTGCCGGAGGTATGCCCAGCCGTTTGAGGATCCGCCGGATCGTGGACGCACCCACACGCTGGCCTAGGGCGAGCAGTTCACCCTGGATCTGCTCGTATCCCCACCCGGGGTTGTCTCGCGCCATCCGCTGCACCAGCCGGGCAATCTCGGCGTCGACCGGCGGGCGACCAGGCTGGCCAGGGTGAGTCCAATGGCGGGCGACCAGCCGCAGATGCCAAGCAAAGCACGGTGGCCGGCGAGACGAGGCGGTGTGCCCGCAATGCCCGAGGAAGCAGACCGCTTAGAGCGGCGAGCACGGCGCGATCGGTCCATTCAAGTTGCGGCTTCGGGTTCTGCCGGCGCAGCACCGCGTTCTCATGCCGCAGAACGAGGATCTCCATATCCTTGGCCGCGCTCGTCGCCGCCAGAAGCGCAAGCCAGCCGAAGACACGTAAGAGCGCGAAGTACAGCAGCCGAAGCCACATAGATTATGATGATGCCTGAAATGCGCGGCCCAACGCCAATCGGTGCAGGTCAACCACTGCAACGAGGTTTTGGACCCCACACCCCTGACGCCACCTTTCTCCGCCCACGGAACTCATTCATCAGGCCGAGCACGATCTTGACGATCCGATCGACGTTGGCGGGATCGCCCAGACGGCAGATCACCTGCCCATCCTCGGCGTTGTGAGCCCCAGGCAAGCGATCGAACGCCTCCACACCCGTCCCTGCACCGAAGATCATCGAGATCACGTCGTTAACCGCGCGCGAGAAACTCGGCCGCGGTCAATCTGTACCGCGATCATCGCGTACGCCAACGCCGCCAGCTCCTCCATTCGGGCCTGCCAAGACTGCCACGACGTTGCCAACGATTAACGCAACGGACGGAGCGAGCTCGCTTATGGGCCAAGCCGTTCGGACTCAACTGACCACAGTCTTCCTTGCGATATCCGCTCGCCCACCACCAACCAGGTTGGCGATACTGCTCTCTTCAACCTCGACTTCGAGGACAGATTCTCCGTCGCCACCCAGCACTGTCACATTTCCATCTATCGCCGGGCGTGAGATGGAAGTGATCCTGCCCGTCTCGTCGTGAACGACGAAGGCTTTTACCATTGCCATTTCGGTCGCCTGCCTTTCTGGTGCCAGAGCCGGGATGCGCTACGACCTCCGTGCGGCAGCATCAGACCGACTCCACCTGAGCAAGAACACGGAAGTTGCGAGAATTGAACAGCGCGTTGTTTTGGATGTACACCTTGTAAGCCTTGGTGCCGTCGACATGTTGAAACGACTCCCCTTGGGTGAGAGTCGCGTGGCCACCGGATTAGCCACGCCGGCACCGGAGCCCGGAGACACCATGAGACCTGCGTGACGGTGCCCAGGTGGTGGAGCTGACCCATCTGGTCGCAGCGGATGTGCTGGCCGCATATCCGGCCGGGACCCAGCTGATCTGCCGGCGGGAACGGCCACACCCTGGCTCGCAGCTGGACTTGTTCGACACCATCGAGGGGTGGCGGCACCAGGTGTTCGCCGCCGACACGTCCGTGGCAGGCGGCGGCTCCATCCAATATCTGGAGATCCGCCACCGCGGCCACGCCAGGGTCGAGGACCGCATCCGCTGCGGTAAAGCCTCGGGCTTCGGCCGTTTCCCCTCCCGCCAGTTCCCCATCAACGCCGCGTGGCTGGAACTCGCCTTGGCTGGCATCGACCTGACCCGCTGGACCCAGCTCCTGCTACTCGACGGTGAGCTGGCCCGCGCCGAGCCCAAGAAACTGCGTTACCGGCTGCTGCA
>NZ_QJUG01000082.1 GCF_003426775.1 Allorhizocola rhizosphaerae
CGGCAAGGGGGGCGGGCCCGGAGGGCTGGGGGGCGGGAGGAACCAGGCCGAGCACGTCGGCGTATTTCGCGGCGCCCTCGCCCACCCCGGACAGCACGCCACGCTCGGCGAGCAACGACGTGATCGAAGAGGGCTTGTCCACAGCCGGGCCCAGGTCGGTGCGCACGCCGTCCTCATACACCGCCCAGTAGACCTCGCGCCGCCGCGCGTCCGTGGCGGCCAGCACGCGACCCTTGCCAAATGCTCCCAGCACGTCCAAAGTGGACACCCCGTAGACCGGCACGCCCAGGGTCCCGGCCATCGTGGCGGCGGTCATCAGGCCGACCCGCAGCCCGGTGAACGGGCCCGGCCCGACCCCTGCCGCCAGCGCGCCCAGGTCACGCGGCTTGACGCCCGCCTCCGCGAGCAGGCTCGCGATCTGCGGGGTGAGCCGCTCGGCGTGGGCGCGCCCATCAACGGTCACGCGTTCCCCCAGCATGCGCACGCCAGACTCCCCGACCTCGGCGAGGGCCGCACTGATCGCGGGGGTGGCGGTATCAATGGCGAGCACGAGCACGTGATTAAGCCTAACCTGCCGACCGCGCGGCGATCTGTAATGTTGGGAGCATGTGGCAGGCCGAGCTGGAGATCGATCTCGGGGCGATCCGGGACAATGCCGACCTGCTCAAGGCCGCCACGAGCGCGGAGATCATGGCCGTGGTGAAGGCCGACGGCTACGGGCACGGCGCGGTCGAGTCGGCTCGCGCCGCGCTCGCGGGCGGGGCAACCTGGCTCGGCGTGTGCACGCTGGGCGAGGCGGCGCACCTGCGCGAGGCGGGCATCGAGGCGCCCATGCTGGCCTGGCTGTGGCTCCCCGGGCAGCCGCTTGGAGCCGCGATCGGGCAGCGGGTCGATCTCGGGGTGTCGAGCCACTCTCAGCTGACGGCCGTGATCGAGGTCGCACGAGCCACCGGGCTCACGGCCGGTACCCACCTGAAAATCGACACGGGCCTGAGCCGAGGGGGCGCCGCCGCTACCGACTGGGCCGCTTTGCTGGAAACCGCGGCGGCGGCACAGGCGGAGGGTTTGATCGATGTCGTCGGCGTCTGGAGCCATCTGGCCAACGCAGACTCGCCCGGCCACGACTCGGTCGACCGGCAGCTCAAGCTGTTCCACGAGGCGCTTGAGGCGGCCAAGCGCGCTGGCCTCGCGCCGCGGGTGCGCCACCTGGCCAACTCGGCGGCGCTGCTGACCCGGCCCGATACCCATTTCGATCTGGTACGGGTCGGGATCGCGCTTTATGGATTGCCTCCGGTCGATACAACACTCCGGCTGAAGCCCGCGATGACCGCCCGCGCCCGCGTCATCCACACCAAGCGCCTGGCCGAGGGCGAGGGCGTGTCGTACGGGTACACCTACATCACCCCGCGCGCCACGACGGTCGCACTCGTGCCGATCGGCTACGCCGACGGGGTGCCGCGGCATGCCTCCAACATCGGGCCGGTCCAGATCAACGGCGCCCGCTACCGGATCGCCGGACGGGTGTGCATGGACCAGTTCGTGGTCGATGTGGGCGACGCCGAGGTGAGCGACGGCGACGAGGTCGTCCTGTTCGGCTCGGGCGAGCGCGGCGAGCCCACGGCCGAGGACTGGGCGCGCGCCATCGACACGATCTCCTATGAGATCGTGACCCGCATGGGCAGCGGGCGGGTGCAGAGGACGCACATTGGCATCGCCTGATCCGCCCGTCAACCATCGCAAGCGCCGCGCCGGGCTGATCGGCACGGTCGTCGGCGTGGCCGCGGCCGGTGTGGCGGCTGGGGTTGCGGTCGAGCGCCTGATCATCAAGCGCGGGCGTGGCGGCGACGACCCGTATGGGGAAGAACCGTTCGGCATGCTGCCCTATGACGAGACCATGACCGTGACGACGACCGATGGGATCGAGCTGCACGTGGAGGTGGTGGAGCCGCTCAACCCGGTTGAGGGCAAGCCGACTCTGGTGTTCGTGCACGGGTTCTGCCTCGACCAGGGCACATTCCACTTCCAGCGCAAGATGCTCGACGAGCTCGGCTCCTACCGGATGGTGTTTTACGACCAGCCGGGGCATGGGTATTCGAGCTCGCTGCGCGAGGGCGAATACGAGCTTCCGGCACTGGGCGACGCGCTGTATGACGTGATCAAGGCGGCGGTCCCCTCGGGAGACATCGTCCTCATCGGACACTCGATGGGCGGCATGACAATCATGGCCGCGGCAGAACAGCACCCGTCACTGTTCACCGAGCGTGTCAGCGGCGTGATACTGATCGCCACGTCGGGCGGGCAGATCGACGGCGCGCAGCTGTTCGGGCTGCCCAAGCTGATCGGGCGGGCCGCACCGCCCATGATGACCATAGTCAATGGCGCCTCGCGGCTTACCGGCGGGATGATCGACAAGGCACGCAAGGCGAGCACGGACCTGGCGTGGCTACTCACCCGCCGATATGGTTTCGGCAGCGAGAAACCGTCGCCCGCACTGGTGTCCTACGTGGAGCGGATGAACTCGCGCACGAGCACCGACACGGTCGCCCGCTATATGCGCACGCTATATTCGCATGCCCGCTATCCGGCGCTACGCACGCTTGAGGAGTTGCCGGTACTGTTGATCTCGGGCGAGAAAGACATGATCACGCCGCTGGCGCACTCGGAGGAGATCGCGCGCCTGCTGCCACGCGCCCGCTATGTCAAAATCCCCAACAGCGGACACGTCGTCATGCTCGAATGCGCCGACGAGGTGAACGAGGCGATCAAAGAGTTCTTGGAGCAATGGTGAAAACACTGCCCACTGTGGAGGATACCGTCGCGTTTGGACGGCGGCTGGCGAGCGTGCTGCGCGCCGGGGATCTGGTCATCCTCAACGGGCCGCTGGGCGCCGGCAAAACCGCGCTCACGCAAGGGATCGGGACGGGGCTCGGTGTCAGCGGTGAGGTCACCTCGCCGACCTTCGTGATCGCACGGGTGCACCGCGGGCCGCTGCCGCTGGTACACGTCGACGCCTATCGCCTGCAGGGATTCGAAATCGACGACCTGGATCTGGACGCGTCGGTGGAAGATTCTGTCACCGTGGTGGAATGGGGTTCCGGCAAGGTCGAGCGGCTGTCGGATTCCTATTTGGAGGTACGAATCGAGCGCCGCGATGACGACACCCGCCTCGTGGAGCTGGTTGGCCACGGGGGCGACTGGGATACGCGGGTGGAGTCGTTGCGGTGATTACCCTTTCGCAGCGGATCCTCAACCGCACCCTGCTCCAACGGCAATACCTGCTGTCGCGGGTGGCGGAGACTCCACTGGACACGATCCGGCATCTGGTCGCGATGCAGGCACAGTTCCCCAATGGGCCCTACATCGGGCTGTGGTCGCGGCTCGAAGGGTTCACGCGGGACGCGCTGACGGCGCTCATCACGGATCGGGTGGTCGTGCGGTCCACGATGATGCGCCGCACCCAGCACCTGGCGGCGGGCGACGACTTCGTGTGGCTGCGGCCGAGCGTCGAGCCGGTCATCACGGTGGCGCTCAAACATCCGTTCTACGCCAAGGAAATCGAGGGACTTGATCCGTACAAGGTCGCGGCGGTGGGACGCGACATCCTCGGCGACCAGGCGTTGCCGCGCAGGGCTTTCGGCAAGCTGCTGGGCGAGCGTTTCCCGGGCCACCACAGCGGGCGGCTCGCCGACACGGTCGAGCTCGTGGAGCCGATGGTGCACACGCCGCCGGCTTCGCTGTGGGGGCCGTCGCGGCATCCGGCCGAAATCACGGTCGCGCTGGCGGCATCATGGCTCGGCCGGCCCATGCTCAAGGCGCAGCTGCACGAGCTGGCGTTGCGCTACCTGGCCTCGTTCGGCCCGGCGAGCGTGATGGACCTGCAAGCGTGGTCGGGGCTCACCCGGCTGCGCGAGGTCGTCGAGGGGCTCGATCTGCGGGTGTATAAAAGCGAGTCGGGCACGAAGCTGTACGACCTGCCCGACGCGCCGCTGGCCACCGGCGACGAGCCTGCCCCGGTCCGATTCCTGCCCGCGTTCGACAACGCTTTGCAGGGCCACAAGGACCGCACACGGGTGATCAGCGAGGACGACCGCCAGCGCATCGCCCGCGGCGCCTCCGGCGGTGTGCCAATGTTCGTGGTCAACGGCTTCGTGGCAGGCACATGGTCCTATTCGGACGGTGACCTGCACCTGGACCCCTTCCGCCCTCTCTCCAAATCAGAGCGCAGCGCGGTCGACGAGGAGGCCGCCCACCTGCTGGCGTTCCTTTCGCGTTGATCATGAACTTAAGTCGGTTCGACGGTGTGTCGCGACGCTGACTTCATGGTCAACTAGCACCCCTGTAGCAGGAGCCCACAGCGGCCGCTGTCAGCTGGCACCCTCCGCGGCAAGCCCTCTATGGCCGCGCGTGTGCCACAGCGGCCGCTGTCAGCCGGCGCCTTCCGCGGCAAGCCCCTTTATGACAGCGCGCAAAGCGGAGGCCACATCGACCGCTGTCACCGGACCGCCCTCGGCCGCCAGCCGCCCCGCCTGGCCATGCACGTATGTGGCCATGACCGCCGCGCGCACCGGGGACAGACCCGATGCGAGCAGCGAACCGAGCAGGCCACCGAGCACATCCCCGGTGCCGCCCGTGGCGAGATCGGGTGTGCCGGTCGGGTTGACCCACGCCTCCCCACCCGGCGACGCGATGATCGTCCGGTATCCCTTGAGCACGACGGTCGCCCGTGTCCACGTGGCCAGCTTGAGCGCCGCGCCCACCCGGTCCGGGCCCGGCGACTCGCCGGCCAGGCGGGCAAACTCCCGGTCGTGCGGGGTCAGGATGGTGGGCGCGTCACGCCGGCGCAGCTCCCCGGCCATCGATCCGTCGACAAGCATCGTTATCGCGTCGGCGTCGAGCACCACCGGCACCGGTGAGGCCAGCACCGATCGCAGCTCAGCACCCGCTTCAGGGGTCATGCCCAGGCCGCTCCCGCACACCCAAGCCTGCACCCGCTTCGCATCGGCGACGCGCGGGGCCGTCACCACCGAGGGATGGGCCGCGACCACCATTTCGTGCGCGCCGCCCGCATAGCGCACCAACCCGGCGGGCCCCACCAGCGCGCCCGCCACCGAAAGCAGCGCAGCCCCCGGATAGTCCGCCGATCCGGTCGCCAGCCCCACCACACCACGCGTGTACTTATCCGAATCGATGTGCGGGCGAGGCCACCACGCCTTGATGTCCATGGCGTCGGCGATGTGCAGGGCGGGACTGCCGCGCAGCCACGGCCCGAGCCCGATGTCGACCAGCTCGACCTGGCCCGCATGCGCCACTGCCGGCCCGACCACGAGCGCGGGTTTGAGGCAGCCAAACGTCACGGTGACGTCAGCCCGGACGGCCGTGCCCGGCACGTCTCCCGTGTCCACTTCCACGCCCGACGGGATATCGACCGCGACTATGGGCACGCCCTCCGGTACATCCTCCACAAGAGACAGTGCCGTGCCGCGCAACGGTCCAGTGGCGCCAATGCCCAGCAGCCCGTCAATAATCAAATCAATCTTTTGAGGGTACGCGGTGAGCACCCGCCCGCCGCGGGCCAAAAGCGCGCGGAGCCCCTGCTGATGCGCTCGCGCAGGATCGGAGAGCAACGCCGACACGGCCGCTCCGCGCCCGGCCAGCAGCGCACCGGCAAACAGCGCGTCGCCGCCGTTGTTGCCCGGCCCCACAAGCAGCACGACCCGCGAGCCGGAAACCCGTTCAAGGCTGAGCGCCGCCCTCCTGGCCAGCCCGAAGGCGGCACGCTGCATCAGCGTGCCGTCGGGCACGGTACGCATCAACAGCTCCTCGGCGGTCCGGACCTCACCCGCGCGATACACGGACCTCATACGCCGGCCTCCGCAATCACGACGGCCGACGCGATCCCGCCATCGTGGGAAAGCGAAAGATGCCACCGCTCAATCCCACGATCGGCGGCCGCGGCGGCCACCGAACCGGACACGGTCAGCCACGGCCGCCCATCCGGATCGACGACAATCTCGCAATCGTGCCAGTGCAGCCCGCTCGGCGCGCCCAGCGCCTTGGCCACGGCCTCCTTCGCCGCGAAGCGGGCCGCGAGCGACTCCGGCGAACGGGGATTGCCCGAGCGCGTCCGCCGCTCCGCCTCCGTGAACAGGCGCTCGGCCAGCAGCGGCGTGCGCTTCAGGGCCGCAGTGAACCGTTCGACAAGGACCACGTCGTTGCCCACCGACACAATCACGGAAGTGACCCTATCGCGGTTATCCACAGGACGTTATCCACAGTGGTGTGTTCATGGATACGGGAGTCCAGACTGTATTGCCGTGCGAACACTCGTTGTCGAACCAGAAGTCCTTGCCCGCGTGGCGGATCGCCTCGATGCCATCGCCGATCGCCCGCCCGTGCACCTGCCCGCGCTGCGGGCGTGTCTAGCGGAGCTCGAGCCGGCGTGGTCAGGCACCGCCGCAGCGGCCGCCTGCGCCCGCCTCCGGCAACTGATCGGGCTCTGCCCCGAACCTCCGCTCGACCTGTTGCCGGCGCAGGAACGCGACCGGCTCAACCGCGAGCGCTATCCGGGCGGCATCCCGTTTCTCGACCGTTCGGATGCGCTGCTGCTTTCGTATTCCGAGGAGGGCGATGGGCGGTTGGTCGTCTCCTTCGGCGATCCCGACACGGCGCGCAATATCGTGACGTATGTGCCGGGCATGGGCAGCTCGCTACACGATAGCGCGGGCGAGCTCGAACGGGCCGTGGCGCTGCGCGAGCGGGCTGGGCCCGACACCGCGGTCGTGATGTGGCTCGACTACGACGCGCCCGACTTCGCCGATGCCGTCCTGCTGAAGTCCGCGCGCGAGGGTGCGGAGGCCTTGCGCCGCTTTCAGGCCGGGCTGGAGGCCAATCACACCGGTGAGATTGGACAGCGCACCATCATCGGCCACTCCTACGGTTCGGTTGTCGTGGGTCTCGCGGAGCGCGAGGGCGATCTCATCGCCGACGACATCGTGGCCCTCGGTTCGCCGGGCATGGGTGTGCCCACCGCATCCGACCTCCGCGACCCGTCGCAGGTGTGGGCCAGCACCGCCCGCAACGACCCCATCCGCCTCGTGCCCGGCTTCCTTCTCGGTCGCGACCCAGACAGTCCTCGCTTCGGCGCGCAGCGGTTCGAGTCTGCCCCCATGGGCCACTCCGGCTACTTCCGCCCCGACAACCCGGCCCTGGACACCCTCGCCAAAATCGCCACCATCGGCACCGCTTGACACATCGACCTAGTCGATGTAATTTGCTCATTCGTAAGCCACAAACGGGGAGGCCTGATGACCAACACGGTTGCCGGCGGCTCGCCGGATCTGGTTTACTCGGTATCAATGTTCCCCGCCGTCGGAGCTTAGCTCTCACTGGCGGGGCTTTTCATTGCCCTGGTCCGCGTCGCCTATTGTTGAAGTGATCGCCCGCCCCTTGAAATATCCGCGCGGCTGGCCCGATCGTTGCCCGCCCGGCACGCGACCCCAGGAGAAGGGAATCGACGTCGCGTTGGCGGTGGACTTCACTGCCATGGCGCTTCTGAAGCGATACGACGTCGGCATTCTGTTCTCCACCGATACCGACATGCAATACGCGCTGGAGTTTGTGGCCTCGAAGACCGAAGCTCGCCCCGAGGTCTCCGCGTGGCGTGGTAACCGCTCGCGGCTGGAGATCAAGGACAAGAAGCTTTGGTGCCACTGGATCCGCGAGTCGGTCTACCGTCAGGTCGCAGATCCCACGTGCTATTCGAAGGCCTAAGTGCCGCCCGCCCACCGATTTGGTGGGCGGGCGGTTGGTTGCGTTTACGTGGTGGAGCCGGTGACGGAGATGCCGTTCTTGGTCACGTAGTAGGTGACCGTGGCACCCGACCAGAAGTGGAAGGTCAACGTCACCCGCGCACCATCGTTCACCTCATTGAAAAACGCCGTCGTCAACGTGATGTTGCCCGCGCTGTAATTCGGCGCGAACGTCACATCAAACTCCTTAAACGACGTCCAATTGTGCGGCCCCGCATTGCTGCCATCGGCATACTTGGCCTCCATCGTGGCCAACACATCACCCCGGAACGTCGCCGGAATCGCCAACCCGCTCGTGGAACCCGAAACGTTCTGCAGCTGCGGCACGTCATAGGTCATGATGTTCACCCGCCACGGCACGCCCTGCGAGAACACCAAATGCACCGTCGCGTTCACGCCGTAGGCACGGCTGCCCGACAGCCGGGTCAGCGCCGCCGCCGTGAAGGTGAGCTGGCTGCCCGACACCGTGTAGTCGCTGCCTTGGGCCAGGTTGGTCGACCCCTGCCGCACCGCGGTCAGGGTGGTGCCGTTGAGGTTCAGCGTGAGCGATTTGGCCGTGATCGACTGCGACCGCACGTTGAACACCTGGTCGGAAGACGCCGTCCCCGAACGCACCGTCCAGCTGGACTTGATCTGGTTGAACAGCTCCGGATCCGACCACTGGAACGACGTCCGGCCCAAATGCTGCCCGTTGTCCCACCACATCGTCGTGATCCGACGCTGCCGCGCGTAATACCCGAAGTACTCGAAGAACTTGAGCTTCTCTCCCTGCTGCACCGTACCGGTGTGCCGGTCGAAACCCAGCAACCCGTACTCACCCAAAATCACCGGGATGTTGCGGGAGATGAACGTGTTGTAGACCCGGTCAAAACGAGCCGTCAGATCATTTTGCACCTCAGCGTTGTACCGGGTGTAGCCGGCCACGTTCACACTGAACGGCCAGAAACCGTAGTTGTGCACCGTAGCCACCAGGTTACGGTCGTTGAGCGCGGTGATGGTGGCCGCCAGCGAGTCCAGCGGCGCCTGTTCCTCCGACGTGTGCAACGAAGGCAACACCAGCAACCGAGACGCGTTGTTCCCACCCGACTGGCGCACGATCCGATGGAACGACCGGTTGAGCTCGTCGAGCAACTGGAACTCCTGCTGCTCACCCGAACTCCCGGTGAACTGCGGCTCGTTGATGCTCTCCAACAACAACTTCGACGACGAATTACGGAACGTCGCCGCGATCTGCGTCCACAACGCGTTGAACCGGTTCAGCACGTTGGTGCGGTCGCCGGGCATGTTGTTGACCCACTGCCACGAATCGTGATGCACGTTGAGCAGCACATACAGGTCGGCGGCCAGCGCCCAGTCCACGACCTCCTTGACCCGGTTCATGTACGCGGTCTCGACCGTGTAGCCGGGTGCGCCGCCCTGATGCTGACCCCACGTCACCGGAATCCGGATGCTCTTGAAGCCTTGGGTCTTCACATTGTTGATCAGCGCCTGCGTGATCCGCGGATTGCCCCACGACGTCTCATCGGAACCCGTCGAGTCCAACGAGTTCCCCAGGTTCCACCCGGGCTGCATCGCCGCCACCACCTGCATTGGGTTGCCTACCGGGGGCGGGCTGGAGGGAGGCGGGCTGGACGACGGCGGCGTGCTCGGCGATGGCGAGCCCACATTGCCGTCACACGTCGTGCCGTTGAGCGTGAACGATGTCGGGTTGGTGTTGCTGCCCGACCAGGAACCGTTGAAGCCGAACGAGACCTTGCCATTGGTCGGGATCGACGCGTTGTAGGACATGTTCGTGGCCGTGACCGTGGCCGCCGGTTGGGTGTGCGTGGCGCTCCAGATGTTGGTGATGCGCTGCCCGTTGGCGAACGTCCACACCAGATTCCAGCCGTTGATGGGGTCGCCGAGGTTGGTGATCTCAACGTTTGCCGAAAAGCCACCGGGCCATTGATTTGGTACCGAATAGGCGACCCGGCATCCGGCCGCCGCATAGGCATTGCCGCCGATGGTGAGCCCGGCACCGGCCACGAGGACGGCAACGCCGCCGGCGATCAGGCTCGCCCTCCACCGGGCAGAGCGCGGGACTTGCTTAACCGTCATGATGTTTCCTCGCTGGAGCTACGGCGCTAGCGGCGGCAGCCCGGGAACGCCGCCGCGCAGCGAATGACGAATGTTGATGTCAGCAGACTAAGTTTGGCGTCCAAACTTTGTCAATCGCTCCACAGCGGCTGCAGGGTGGCGGTCAGGGTCTGTGAGCTCCAACCGCTCCACGTTGACGGCGTCTCGGAGCGCCGGTCGCGGATCATGGAGGATCAGTGCCTCGGCGGTGCCGTGCTTCCACGCACAACAAGCGTGGTCGGCAGCTCGACGCGAATCTGCGGGGGAGTCTGCCCGGCAATGAGCGTGAGCAGCAGGTCGGCGGCCGCCGCGCCCATCTCGCGGAACGGCTGCCGCACCGTGGTCAGCGGCGGGCCAACCCAGTTCACGTTGTCGATGTCATCGAACCCGACCACGCTGAGGTCATCCGGGATGCGCAGTCCAGCCTGACGCGCGGCCTCATAAACGCCGAGCGCCTGCAGATCGTTGCCGCACAGCACGGCCGTGGGCGGGTCGGGCAGGCTCAGCAGCTCGCGCCCCAGGGCCACGCCGTCCTCGAAGGAATACTGTCCATTCCGGACGAGTCGCGGATCCATATGGACCCCGGCGGTCTCCATCGCGGCACGGCACGCCTCCAGCCGCTCGCGCGCATGCAGATAGACACCCGGGCCGCCGATCACACTGATCCGCCTATGACCCAGGCTGAGCAGGTGACGCGTCGCGGCGACCGCACCGCTCCAGTTCGCCGCGCCCACCGATGGCGTCTCATGCTCGGGCTGCCCGGCGGGATCCAGTGCCACCAAAGGGATCCCGCCCGCCGCCAGCTGCGCCACCTGTTGCGCGGTGAAGTGCGGATGCACGGCGATGACCCCCACCGGCCGCCGGGCGAGCATCTGCTCGACCCACGACCTTTCCGTGGAGGGAGAAGCCAGCAGATCGGTGAAGCCCACACTGAGATCCTGCCCGCTCACCACGTCCTGCGCACCGCGCATGATCTCGACCGCGATGTGGGTCAGCACGTGGTAGAAGACGACCTCCACGCCCGACGACGGGACCACCATGGGCGGCCGCTGGTACTGGTGCTCGCGCAGCAGCTCCTCGATCCGCCGCCGGGTTTCCGTGGCAACGCCCGACCTGCCGTTGAGCACCCTCGACACCGTGGGAGGCGAGACACCGGCCAGCCGCGCGATGGCCGCAACCGTCAGCTCACCGCGCCGCCGCCCTCGGCGCGCGGTGGCATCTCCCGGCATTTCGCGGCCATCCCTCCTCGCGGGCCTTTCGGCCCGGACGCGGTCTGGCCCATCCTACGAAACGTTTCGGCTGCTATTCCACCGTCACCGATTTGGCGAGGTTGCGCGGCTGGTCAACGTCGTGCCCCAGTGCGTCGGCGATCTCGGCGGCGAGCACCTGCAGCGGCACGGTCGTCACGAACGGCGCCAGCAACGTGGGCGTGCGCGGGACGCGGATGAGGTGATTCGCATACGGCACAACGGCTTCGTCGCCTTCCTCCGCGATTACTATCGTGTACGCGCCACGCGCCCGCACCTCCTGGATGTTGCTCACTATCTTGTCGTGCAGCACTCCCCGCCCGGCCGGCGAAGGCACGACACACACGACCGGCGTGCCCTCCTCGATGACCGCGATCGGCCCGTGCTTCATCTCCCCGGCCGCGAACCCCTCGGCGTGCACGTAGGCCAGCTCCTTGAGCTTCAAAGCCCCTTCCAATGCCACCGGGTATCCCACGTGCCTGCCGAGGAAGATGAACGTCTTCTGGTGGGCAAGCGACCGGGCGAGCGCCCGCACATCGTCCATTGTGGACAGCACCTGCGCGATCGCCGCCGGCATGGCCCGAAGCTGGTCGACCACCGCGCCGACCTCGTCGGCGTACTTCACGCCGCGCACCTGAGCCAGGTGCAGCCCGACCAGGAAGCACGCCGCCAGCTGGGTCAGGAACGCCTTCGTCGACGCGACCGCGATCTCCGGCCCACCGTGCGTATACAGCACCGCATCCGACTCCCGCGGGATGGTCGAGCCGTTCGTATTGCAGATGGCCAGCACGCGCGCCTTCTGCTCCTTCGCGTGGCGCAGAGCCATCAGCGTGTCCATGGTCTCGCCCGACTGCGAGACGGCGATGACCAATGTGGACCGGTCGAGCACGGGATCGCGATAGCGGAACTCGCTGGCCAGCTCCACCTCGCACGGGATGCGCGTCCAGTGCTCGATGGCATATTTCGCCACGAGCCCCGCGTGATAGGCCGTGCCGCACGCGATGATGAAGATCTTGTCGACGTCGCGCAGATCCTGATCCGTCAGGCGCACCTCGTCCAGCAGGATCTCGCCGTGCTCGCCGACCCGGCCGAGCAGCGTGGCGTCGACCGCGTGCGGCTGCTCGCCGATCTCCTTGAGCATGAACCAGTCGTGGCCGCCCTTCTCGGCCGCGGACAGGTCCCAGTCAACATGGAAATCGCGGCCCTGGGCCGGCACCCCCAGGAAGTCTGTTATCTCGATGGAATCGGCCGTGATCAGCACCACCTGGTCCTGACCGAGCTCGATCGCGTCTCGCGTGTGCGCGATGAACGCGCTGACATCGCTGGCCAGGAAATTTTCGCCCTGTCCGCGACCGACCACCAACGGCGAGTTTCTCCGTGCTCCGACAACCTTCCCGGGGGTACCGGTATCGACCGCCAGCAACGTAAAAGCCCCCTCGAGCCGGCGGCAGACCAGGCGCATCGCCTCGGCCAGATCGCCTCCGGCGGCGGTGAGCTCCAGCGCCAGCAGATGCGCCACGCACTCGGTGTCCGTGTCGCTGGTGAACTCGATGCCGGAGGACTCAAGCGAGGCGCGCAGCTTGGCGAAGTTTTCGATGATGCCGTTGTGGATGACCGCGACCCGGCCGTCGGCCGACATGTGCGGGTGCGCGTTGCGGTCGGTCGGACCACCGTGGGTTGCCCACCTCGTGTGCCCGATCCCGGTCGTGCCGGTGAAGCCATCCGCCGCGGCGACAACCTCCTTTTCCAGGTTGGAAAGCTTGCCCGCCTTCTTCGCGACTCTGAGCGGACCCTCTGACAAAACCGCCACACCTGCGGAGTCATAGCCGCGGTATTCGAGCCGGCGCAGCCCATCGAGCACGACCTGAATGGCTTCCTGCGAACCGGTGTAACCCACGATCCCACACATGCACGCACCATATCGCGCAAACCCCATGCGTGAAAGCCAAACTTTTGAGCAGAGACATTGCGCACTTCCGGCACGATCAGTTATCCGACAGGCCAGAGCGCCCACCGCCGTGATCCACCTACGATCCCGGCCATGACCTACGCCCCCGTCCCTCCCCCACCCACGCCGAAGAAATCGAACACCGGTCTGATCATCGGCATCATCCTGGGCGTCGTCGTGCTTGTCTGCGTCGGCTGCGGCGTGGGCGTCTGGGCGTTGGGCTGGTGGGCCGAGAAGAAGACCAACGAGATCCTCGACCAGCTCCCCACCGGCGAGGCCCTGCCGCCCGCCGCACAGGCCGGCTCGCACACCGTCCGCTACGAGGTCGAGGGCAGCGGTGAGGCACTGCTCAACTGGGCCCGGGGCACGGGCGGCCAGGACAGCGAGAACGCGCAGCTGCCCTGGACCAAGGAGATCGTCGTCAATGACGACAACTTCGGCCTCCTCGTGTCGGCCGTCCCACGCGGCAAGGACACGACCGTCAAGAGCTGCCGCATCCTCATCGACGGTCAGGAGCGCAAGAAGGTCGAGCCCAAGAGCGGCGCGGCCATTTGTACCTTCACTTTCGTGGGCAAGCCTTGAGCGCTACCACGAGCGCTGTTCACCGCCGAAAGGCTGAACCCGTTTACGCCAGGGTGTTCTCGGCACCGCCATAGGGAGTGTCAGAGGATCGTCGTGTTCGCGTTTCACCCGAGCGCCGGAAGCTGCGGAAACGCTTGGCAGGGCGCGGCGCTTACGCCGGTGCGCCGAAAAACCCCCGCCATACAACGAGGCCCGGAGATCGCGCGCAAGTTCGCGGGCTGGGTCAGCGACGAGTCATCACGTCCAGGTTTCACGATGATTGTCGCGCATTGCCGAGATGAGCCGATGGGCTTCGCCGATGGGTTTTGCCATGCCTTCCGGCGGGTGGTTCCGCAATACCGACCAGCCTGCCCCCGCTGAAATCAAAGCGGTTGAGAAGTTCGCGGTGCTGGAATGGGCGGTCGTGCCCAAACACCGTGGCAAGGGTGTCGGCCGCACGCTGATGCAGTCCCTTTTGGACGGTCGTCACGAACCGTTTGCCGCGCTTACGGTCAACCCGGCCGCCGAAACCCGCGCGATCTACGAGCGGGTCGGGTGGCGTCGGGTCGCCGCCACGCATCCGAGCCGCAATTGGCCGGCGATGGATGTCGTGGTGCTCAACCGAACCGAAAAGCGCTCATGACCCTATGCGGGACTGGCTGCCCGCACCTCGGCGGCCAGACCCTCCGCGATCTTCTGGGCGGCATCGGCGGTCGCGGCCTCGACCATCACGCGGACCAACGGCTCGGTGCCGGAGGGGCGGAGCAGGACCCGGCCCGTGTCGCCCAGCTGGGCCTCGGCCACCGTGACGGCCGCGAGCACGGCCGGGCTCGTGGCCACGCCGCGGTCGCCGACCTTCACGTTGATGAGCACCTGCGGCAGCTTCGTGACCACGCCCGCGAGCTGCGCCAGGGTCTTGCCCGTGGCGGCCATGCGGGCCGCGACGGCCAGACCGGTCAGGATGCCGTCACCGGTCGTGGCGTATGCGGGCATCACCACGTGCCCGCTCTGCTCGCCGCCCAGGGCCAGCCCGCGCGCCCGCAGCTCCTCCAGCACGTAGCGGTCGCCCACCTTCGCCTCGACGAGCGTGATGCCGGCCTCGCGCATGGCGATGCGCAGCCCGAGATTGCTCATCACGGTGGCCACGAGCGTGTTGTCGGTGAGCGTGCCGGCCTCGCGCATGGCCAGCGCGAGGATCGCCATCAGCTGGTCCCCGTCGACCTCGGCCCCGCTCGCGTCCACCGCTAGGCATCGATCAGCGTCACCGTCGACCGCCAGGCCCAGGTCTGCGCCATGCTCAACGACCGCCCGCTTGACCTCGTCCAGGTGGGTCGCGCCGCACCCGTCGTTGATGTTCAGCCCATCCGGAGCGGCGTGTATCGCGATAACGGAAGCGCCCAGCTCCTCGAACGCCGCCGGGCCGATGTCGCTCGCCGCGCCGTTGGCGCAGTCGAGCACGACCTTGAGCCCGTCAAGCCGGTGCGGGGTCGCGCTGACGAGATGCCGAAGGTAGTGCTCCGTACCGTCGAGGAGGTCGTGCACGCGCCCCACCCCTGAACCCGTCGGGCGGGCCCAGGGCTGTCCCAGGTACCCCTCGATGGAATCTTCTAAATCATCGGGAAGCTTGTGACCGCCAGCCGCGAACAGCTTAATCCCGTTGTCTGGCATGGGATTGTGGCTTGCCGACACCATCACGCCCAGGTCCGCGCGGACCTCGGCGGTGAGGAAGGCGACGCCCGGGGTCGGGAGCATGCCGACGCGCACCACGTTGGCGCCGGCACTGGCCAGCCCGGCCACGACCGCCGCCTCAAGCATCTCGCCGCTGGCCCGGGGATCGCGGCCGACAAGCGCGAGCGGCGTGTGGCTGCTGTCCGCGGCGACCAGCGTCCGCACGGCCGCGAGCGCGATCGACATCGCGAGCTCGGGGCTCAAGTCGGCGTTGGCAAGACCCCTGACGCCATCGGTTCCGAAGAGACGACCCACCGGCACAAAACCTTCCTCGGGGAGCACAACGGCCGGGCCACCCGTTTCGTGAAAGGGCAACCCGGCCGAGGGTAAGACGGTCAACGCTTCGAGTACTGCGGAGCCTTGCGGGCCTTCTTCAGACCGTACTTCTTGCTCTCCTTGACGCGCGCGTCACGCGTGAGGAAACCGGCCTTCTTCAGCGCCGGGCGGTCGTCGATGTCGAGCTCGATCAGGGCGCGGGCGATGGCCAGGCGCAGCGCGCCGGCCTGGCCGGTGATGCCGCCGCCGCGCAGGTTGGCGATGACGTCGAGAACCTCGCCCTTGTCGGCGGTGACGAGCGGCTCGCGCACCGACTGCTGCGCGACCTTGCTCGGGAAGTACTGCTCCAGCTCGCGGCCATTGCAGGTGATCTTGCCAGTGCCCGGGATGAGGCGCACCCGGACGATGGCCTCCTTGCGGCGGCCGACCGTCTGGATCGGACGCTCACCACGGAACTTGGGCGCGGCCTTGGGCTTGGCGGCAGGAGTCGGCGCGAGCTCGGCGGTCTCGGCCACCTCCGCCGGGGACGGGACGGTAACGTCAGTCGTCATCAATGTTCCTTCGCTCACTGCGCGATCTGCTTGATCTCGAACGGCTTGGGCTGCTGCGCCTGGTGCGGGTGGTCCGGACCGGCGTAAACCTTCAGCTTGGACAGCACCTGGCGGCCCAGCCGGTTGTGGGGGATCATGCCCTTGACCGCGAGCTCGATGGCACGGGCCGGGTTTTTGGTCAGCAGGTCCTCATAGCTGACGGCCTTCAGACCGCCCGGGTAACCGGAGTGGCGGTAGGCGAATTTGGTCGCGCGCTTGTTGCCGGTCAGCGCCACCTTGGCGGCATTGACAACAATCACAAAGTCGCCCGTGTCGACGTGCGGCGCGAAAATGGGCTTGTGCTTGCCGCGCAGAAGTGTGGCGGCGTGGGAGGCGAGCCGGCCCAGCACGACGTCAGAAGCGTCGATGACGTGCCACTGACGCTCGATGTCACCCGGCTTCGGGCTGAACGTACGCACAGGTCTACCTTGTCTGCTCAATGGGTCTGGCGGTTTGGGACATAGAAGATGGCGGTCGCAAGCGCAACAGCAGACAACGATACCCCCGGAGGTTCCCCAGGGCAAAACCGGGGTGCAAGCTCACAGCCCACTCGACCGGAAGGTGCGCCCGTTTTCATCGCGCTGTTAGCACGGCCGGAACACGGCGGCAACGACCAATCCATAACCTGCCCGACATGACCATCACCACCTGGGATCCGGAAAACGCGGACTTTTGGGCCACGACCGGGCGGCGGATCGCCCGGCGCAACCTGATATTTTCGATCTTCGCCGAGCATCTGGGCTTCTCGGTGTGGACCCTCTGGAGCGTGGTGGTCATCGCGTTGCCACCCGCGCTCTTCCCCTTCACCGTGGACCAGAAGTTCTGGCTGGTCGCGCTGCCCAACCTGATCGGCGCACTGATGCGCCTGCCCTACACCTTCGCGGTGACCCGATTCGGCGGCCGCAACTGGACCATCGTCAGCGCGCTGCTCCTGCTGATCCCGCTGTTCGGGCTGATCTTCGCGGTCACCGCCCGGCCGCCCTACTGGGTCGTGCTGCTGTGCGCGGCCAGCGCGGGCTTCGGCGGCGGCAACTTCGCCTCCTCCATGACCAACATTTCGTTCTTCTTCCCCGAGCGGGAGAAGGGCACGGCGCTCGGGTTCAACGCGGCCGGCGGCAACGTGGGCATCTCGACCATGCAGCTGTTCGTGCCGCTCGTGCTGTCGGCCGGGCTGGTCTACGGCGGGCTGATGTGGGTGCCGCTGGTGATCACCTCGGCGATCTGCGCCTACTTCTTCATGAACAACCTGAGCGTGGCGAAGGCCCCGTTCCGCGCCCAGTTCGCCACGGTCAAGCGCGCTCATACCTGGATCATGTCTTTTCTTTACATCGGTACCTTCGGCAGCTTCCTCGGATACTCGGCCGCATTCCCGCTCGTGCTCAAACTGCAGTTCCCGGGTGCGCCGGTGTGGAAGGTCGGCGCGGCCGCGACCATCACGCTCGCCTTCACCGGGCCGCTGATCGGCTCGCTGGCCCGGCCCATCGGCGGGTGGCTGTCCGACAAGATTGGCGGCGCGCGGGTCACGGCCTTCTGCTTCGTCGCCATGGGTCTGGGCTCCTACGGGGTGGTCTCGGCGGTCGGGGCCAAGAGCATGGGCCTGTTCATCGGCTCGTTCCTGCTGCTGTTCACGGCCGCGGGCGCGGGCAACGGCTCGACCTACCGCATGATCCCGGCGATCTTCGCGGCCAAGTCGCCGGACCTGCTCACGGCCAAGCGGGAGTCGGCGGCGACACTCGGCCTCGCGGGCGCGATCGGCGCGGTCGGTGGGTTCTACCTCCCGCGGGCCATCAGCGACTCGATCAATGCGACCGGCGGGATCAGCACCGCCTTCACCTGGTTCGGCGTGATGTATGCCGCATGCCTGGTCGTCACGTGGTGGTGTTACCTGCGTAAGCGCGTTTTGATCGAACGTGCTCCGAGTCTCGCCCATGCGAGTGTGTGAACAGCAGTAAATAGCCAATACAGTAGGTGCATGACCCGTTGGCTGAGTGAGGACGAGCAACGCGCCTGGCGCGCCTACCTCGCTGCCAACCGGCTGCTCGCGCTCGAGCTGGAGAAGGGCTTCGGTCAACACGGCCTCTCCAGCTCGGACTACGAGGTGCTGGTGCACCTGTCCGAGGCACCCGAGCGGCGCCTGCGCATGTGGGAGCTGGCGCACAAGACACTGCTGGAGAAGAGCCGACTGTCGCACCAGATCACGCGCATGGAAAAGGCCGGTCTGGTGCGCCGGGAGAGCTGCCAGGGCGACCGGCGCGGGCAGTTCGCGGTGCTGACCGACCACGGCTGGGAGAAGATCAAGGGCGCCGCCCCCGACCATGTGGAGCAGGTGCGTCGGTTCTTCATCGACCGGATGGACGACGAGCAGCTCAAGACGTTGACCGAGGTCTTCGCGACCATGGCCGATGATCTTCGCCAGCGCTGCCCCAAAGACGATGTTGCCTAAGCTATAGGCGGCGCGGCCAACGGTACATATAAATATGTAATGAGAATTCTCAGGTTGACCGCGCTCGCATCCGCGCTCACCCTCACCATCGCCACCATCGGCGGGCCCGCTGTGGCACGCCCCGACCAGCCGGACGGCTCAAAGTCGAGCGTCTCGGACACCGCCAGAGCCAAGGGCAAGCGGGGCATCCTGCGGGCGGGCGGCCCGACGGCCGTCGCCGACAGCTACATCGTGGTGTTCAAAGACACCGCGGTGAGCCGCTTATCCGTGGCCGGCAAGGCAAACGAACTCGCCAACCGCGTGGGCGGCAAGGCACGGCACACCTACTCGCACGCACTGCGCGGCTTCGAAATCAACACGACCGAGGCCAAGGCGCGGCAGCTGGCGTCAGACCCAGCCGTGGCGTACGTGGAGCAGAACCACACGGTCAAGCTCGCCGACACGCAGACCCCCGTCCCGTCGTGGGGCTTGGATCGCATCGACCAACGCAACCTCCCGCTGAACAACAGCTACACCTATCCAGCCAACGGGTCGGGCGTGCGGGTGTACGTCATCGACACCGGAATCCGGTTCACCCACACCGACTTCGGCGGGCGGGCAGTCACCGGGTTCGACGCCATCGACGGCGGCAGTGCCGACGACGGGCACGGGCACGGCACACACGTGGCCGGCACGGTCGGCGGCACGGCCTTCGGCGTGGCCAAGGGCGTCACGCTGGTCGGCGTCCGGGTGCTCAACAACCAGGGCTCGGGCACCAACGCTCAGGTCATCGCGGGCATCGACTGGGTGACCGGCGACCACGACCCGGGCGAGCTCGCCGTCGCCAACATGAGCCTCGGCGGCGCTGGCACCGCACTCAACGCGGCCGTCACCAACTCGATCGCCGACGGCGTGTCCTATGCCGTGGCGGCGGGCAACGAGTCCACGGACGCCTGCACCCGCACGCCCGCCAGCACACCCAACGCGATCACCGTCGGGGCGACCGACTCGGGCGACAACCGGGCATCGTTTTCCAACTTCGGCACGTGCCTGGATATCTTCGCGCCCGGCGTGAGCATCACGTCGGCCTGGATCGGCAGCGACACCGCCACCAACACCATCAGCGGCACGTCGATGGCCTCGCCGCACGTGGCCGGCGCCGCGGCGCTCGTGCTGGCGCAGAACCCGTCGTTCACCCCGCAGCAGGTACGCGACTCGCTGTTCAACAACGCGACGAACAACGTGGTGGGCAACCCGGGCTCGGGCTCGGTCAACAAGCTGCTGTTCGTCGTCAACGGCCCGCCCGGCAACGACTTCTCGATCGCGGTGTCGCCCGCCTCGGGCACGACCCCGCAGGGCGGTTCGGTCACGGCGACGGTCAGCACGGCAACGACATCGGGCTCGCCGCAGACGGTGACGTTCTCGGCGGGCGGCCTGCCGTCCGGAGCCACCGCGTCGTTCAACCCGCCGTCGGTCACGTCGGGCGGCTCGTCCACGCTGACCATCCAGACGTCGGCGTCCACCCCGCCCGGGTCGTACCCCGTCACGATCACCGGCACGGCCGCCTCGGGTAGCAAGAGCACCACGTTCACGCTCGTGGTCACGGGCCCCGGCGGCTGCTCCAGCCCCGGGCAGAAGCTCGCCAACCCCGGCTTCGAGAGCGGCCACTCGGTGTGGCAGATGACGCCCGATGTCATCGGCCAGCACGCCCCCTACCAGCCGCCACGCAGCGGCACCTGGAACGCGTGGCTCGTCGGCTATGGCTTCAGCACCTACGACATCGTCCAGCAGTCGGTGACGCTGCCCGCCGGATGCTCGTCGTACACGCTGAGCTTCTGGCTACACATCGACACCGACGAGTATGAACCGATCGCGTTCGACGGCCTGCGTGTGCAGGTCATCGTCGGTTCCACCACCACGACCCTGGCCACCTACACCAACCTCAACGCGGCACCTGGCTACACCCAGCGGACCGTCAACCTGTCGGCGTTCGCCGGCCAGACGATCCTGCTGCGCTTCTACGCCACAGAGGACCAGTCGCTTCAGACCTCGTTCGTCATCGACGACACCGAACTGAACGTGTCCTGACCCAGTGAGCCGGGGTGGGAGCTTCCTCCCACCCCGGTCGGGACATAATTCGAGCCATAATTCAGACCGGTTGATATGGTGGCCGCTATGGAGATCATCCCCATCACCGAGGCAAAGGCTCGGATCGCCGAGCTGGCCGACCGCGTCGCTCGTTAGCATGACCATTTCACGATCACGCGCAACCGCCGCGCCCGACGTAATGCTCATTTCGGTGGCTGAGTACGAGTCGATGCAAGAAACACTTGACCTTCTCTCCGATGATGAAGCCCTTGTGGACCTGCGTCAGTCGCGGGAGGACTTCACCTATCGGATCATCTACCGGATCGACGAGGCCAAGCGCGCAGTCGAGATCCATTCCATTCGCCATCGCGGTGTCCAGGGTCACTCATCGTGCTGGCCGATCCCGCTCTCGGCGCTCACGTCCGATCAAGTCGATCACGCGCCGGTTTACTCGCACGATGGGCGGGTGAGCTGCTGCATGGCATCCGCGTCGTGGCGACCGGCGACGCGCTGCTAGCGCGGCGCATCACGCGCCGGCTCATCGGCGCCGCGGGCCGCACGGCACAGCACGCCGCCTCCGATCGCCTCGCCGCACTCACCGGACGGGTCGTCATCGCCTACCAAAGCGGCCTCGTCTGACCCGAAACGAAGGCGACTGTCCTGGCTTTCAGTCTTCGTAGTGATAACGGCAGGCGATGATCTGCAGTTCATTGTCGGCCACTCTGTAGACGAGCCGGTGCTCGGGATCGATACGGCGGGAAGCGAACCCGGCGAGTTTCTCCCTTGAGCAGCTCCGGCTTGCCTAAGCCACCGTTAGCTTCGTCGCCACGCAAGATGTTCTTGATCAGCAAGTTGATCCGCTTGCGTGTCTTACGGTCCCGGCTTTGCCAGTAGATGCAGTTCTCCCAGGCGTCCTCAGTGAAGACAATCTTCATTCGTCCAGCTCTTCGGGCGAGACTGAGCGCGTGCGACCGACTTCGAGCTGCTCGATCGAGCGACGCAGGCGACGGCCGTTGGCCCCGCGCATGAGATAGAGCGTCTCCTGCATCGCCTGGTAGTCCTCCAAAGGCAAGACCACCATCGGCTGATGCCCACTGCGGGTGATCATCAGCTCCTCCGCATCACGCTCGATAGCATCGAACGCGCTGGAAAGGTTCTGGCGCGCGTCCGACAAACTCATGACCTTCACACTCAGCCCCTTCCGGTGTACCAAAAAACGTACAAATGCAGCAATTTTTCCAGGCGCCCAACTGCGAAGGCCGGGCGCAAATCCGCCCGGCCCATCGCCGTACCGTATGAAGTTAGAGATCCTGGATGATCCGCAGGGCGCGGCCGACGCGATTCATCGTGTCGGTGTCTGCGACATCTACCATGTCGGTGAACCAGCGTTTCATCGGGGAAGAGACCCGGTCCGGCATAATGATCAACTCACCCATCGGTACCGCAAGCGGGGAGTCGCGAAGCTCTTCTTCCTCGACCACCTCGACCACAACCACAATTGGCACGTCCGTGCTGTTGTAGACATCAGAGGAGATCACGAGGCCAAGCCGTTCCCGGGCACCCTCGATTCGCCAGATCTCACCTCTACGAAGCACGCCGCCCCCGGAGTTCCATACGGACCATCTCCACTTCACGCTCGTCATCCAGAGCGGTCTTCTCAAGCCGGTCCAGACCGGCGCGCCGCACCACGGCGGCATGGGCATTGAACAGCTCGCGCAGCGCCTTCTCCCGAGCGGCCTGGTCTATCCAGGCGGATAACGACATCCCGTCACGCTCGGCATACCGCCGCGCCTCTTCGATCGTCTCGTCCGTGAAGGACAGGGTAACCTTGGCAGTCATGCAGATGAGCGTACATCTGGTATGACCATTGGTCATCCCTTCCTGTGTGCCACCTGGGTGAGTGATATACCACTTTTACCCTTCGTGAGTTGATCCTCACTCAATGTGCAGTCTGGGTGAATCGGTCAAGTGGGCACAACGCACTCAATCAAACGTGCGGGGCTCTTAGCAGGCTCGAAACATACGGGACCCTCCAATGAAACGGGTTTCCCGGACGCTTGTGCACATGCCTGAAGTCGCGACCCATTGTCCCTACTGCGCTTTGCAGTGCGGGATGACCCTGCGCGAGACCGACGGCAAGGTCGAAGTGGGCGCCCGCGATTTCCCCACAAACCGGGGCGGGCTGTGCCAGAAGGGCTGGACCTCGGCCGAACTACTCGATCACCCCGACCGGCTGACCTCGCCATTGATCGACGGGCGCGCCGCCTCCTGGGATGAGGCCTACTCGCTGATCATTGAAAAAATCGTGGACATTCAGCGAACGCACGGCAAAGACGCGGTGGCCGTGTTCGGCGGGGGCGGGCTGACCAACGAGAAGGCCTATGCGCTGGGCAAGTTTGCCCGCGTGGCCCTCGGCACCAAGCACATCGACTATAACGGCCGGTTCTGCATGAGCTCCGCAGCCGCAGCCGGCATCCGCTCGTTCGGCCTCGACCGAGGGCTGCCCTTCCCCATGGCCGATCTGGCCGAGGCCGACACCCTCCTTCTCGTGGGCGGCAACGTCGCCGAGACCATGCCCCCGTTCGCGCGGTACCTGACCGAGCAGCGCGAGCGCGGCGGCACCCAGATCGTGATCGACCCCCGCGCCACGCTCACCGCCCGCGCCGCGACCCTGCACCTGCAGCCGACCCCCGGCACGGACCTCGCGCTCGCGCTCGGCCTGCTGCACATCGTGATCGCCGAGGGCCTGGTCGACCAGTCCTACGTGGACGATCGCACCACCGGGTGGGAGTCGGTCAGGGCGAGCGTCGCCGCCTACTGGCCCGCCCGCGTCGAGCGCATCACGGGCGTTTCCAGCGCCGACCTCGAACTCACCGCTCGCGCGCTCGCCCGCGGCAAGTCGATCATCCTCACCGCCCGAGGCGCCGAGCAGCACAGCAAGGGCGTGGACACGGTCACCGCGTTCATCAACCTCGCCCTCGCGCTGGGCCTGCCGGGCCGCCGCGGCTCCGGCTACGGCTGCCTGACCGGTCAGGGCAACGGGCAGGGCGGGCGCGAGCACGGGCAGAAGGCCGACCAGCTGCCGGGCTACCGCAGCATCGAGGACCCGGCGGCCCGCGCGCACGTCGCCAAGGTGTGGGGCGTGGAGCCCGAAACGCTCCCTGGCAAGGGGATTTCAGCCTATGAGCTGCTCGACTCGCTGGGCGACACGGTCAAGGCCCTGCTGGTCTTCGGGTCCAACCCGGTGATATCGGCGCCGAATGCCGTACACATAGAAAAGAAGTTAAAAGAACTTGAATTGCTTGTCGTATGTGACTTCGTTCCCAGTGAGACCGCAAGTCTGGCCCATGTGGTGTTGCCCGTGGCACAGTGGGCAGAAGAAGACGGGACAATGACCAATTTGGAGGGCCGCATCCTGCGGAGGCGGGCCCTTCGCGAGCCACCGCCGGGGATAGGGACGGATCTGGCGGTGATGGCTGAGTTGGGCGCCCGGCTCAGCCAGGGCAAGTCCGGTGTGCGGTTCGACTCCGCTCCGCACGCCGTGTTCGAGGAGCTGCGGCGGGCCACCGCTGGCGGGGTCGCCGACTACGCAGGCGTTACTTGGGAGCGGGTGGACGCCGAGGACGGCGTATTCTGGCCCTGCCCCGCAGCGGACCGGGCGGGCACGCCGCGGCTCTTCGAATCCTCCTTCGCGACCCCGGACGGTCGCGCGCGAATGATTGCGGTGGAGCACCGGCCAGTCGCGGAGGAGGTCGACGCCGAGTTCCCGCTCTACCTGACGACCGGCAGGGTCCTTTCGCAGTACCAATCGGGCGCACAGACGCGCCGGATCCTCAACGGATCTATCTTTGTCGAGATGCATCCCGACCTAGGGTTCGATGACGGCACCCTGGTTCGCGTGATCAGCAGGCGGGGCTCGATGGAGGCGCCGGTGCGGCTGTCGGAGCACATCCGGCGGGACACCGTCTTCGCGCCATTCCACTTCCCAGGCATGGGCCGCGCCAACTCGCTCACCGGAGACGCGCTCGACCCGATCTCGCGCATGCCGGAATTCAAGGTGTGCGCCGTCCGAGTGGAACCAGCATGAGAGTTGTGATTGTGGGCAACGGCATGGCCGGGGCCCGTTTGGCCACTGAACTGTCCGATCAAGACGTTCTCGTGCTGGGCGCAGAGGAGCACCCGGCCTACAACCGGATTTTGCTGTCCAGCGTGCTCGCGGGCAAGCACCGGCCGGGCGACATCGCGCTCGTCGGCTCGCCGAAGGCGCGCACCGGAGTGACCGTCACCGCGATCGACCGCGTCGAAAAGACGGTGACCACTTCGGACGGTTCAATTGAGACATACGACCATCTCGTGCTCGCCACCGGTTCCCGCGCCATCGTGCCGCGGGGCATGGAGGGCGCGCTGACGTTCCGCACGCTCGACGACTGCCACAACATCCTGGCGCAGGCGCAAAACGCCAGCACCGCAATCGTTTTGGGCGGCGGCCTGCTCGGGCTGGAGGCGGCCCGCGGCCTGGCCGGGCGCGGCATCACGGTGGAGGTGGTGCACGCGGTGGGGCATCTGATGGAGCGCCAGCTCGACCCGGGCGCGAGCCGGGTGCTCGAGCGCACGCTCGGCGAGCTCGGCATCAAGGTGCATCTCAATGCGATGGCCACGTCCATCAGCGATGAGCGCAACCTGCACCTCGACGACGGCAGAGTGCTCACCGCCGATCTGATCGTCGTGGCGTGCGGGGTCCGGCCGGAGACCGAACTCGCGGTCAAGGCCGGGCTCAAGGTCGATCGGGGAATCGTCGTCGATGAACGGCTGCGCACGTCGGACCGGTTCATCTCGGCGATCGGCGACTGCGCGCAGCTGGGCAACGAGGTCGGTGGCCTGGTGGCGCCGGCGTGGGAGCAGGCACGCGTGGTGGCGCAACAGCTGACCAGCGACCCGCTCGCGGTGTATCAGCCGCAGCCGCCCATCACGCGGTTGAAGGCGTCGGGGATCGACCTCGCGGCGATGGGCACGCTTCAGGGCGACGACGAGGTGCTGTTCGCCGACCCGGCCCGGGGCACCTACGCCCGCGTGCTGATCAGTGGGGACCGGGTGACAGGCGCGGTCATGCTGGGCGACAACCCGGCCGTCGGTCAGGTGATCCAGATCTTCGATCGCAAGCTTCCCCTGCCCCTGGACCGGCGCACGCTGCTGCTGGGGCGGGGCGGCGGTTCGGCGTCCGCTGTGGACAGTCCGGCGCTCATGCCGGACGCCGCGACGGTCTGCCAGTGCAACGGCGTGAGCAAGGGCGCTCTGGTCAAGTGTTTCCGCGACGGCGACGACGTGGTCACGCGGACCCGCGCGACCACGGGGTGCGGCAGTTGCAAGGACGCGGTGGAGGGAATCATCCGGTGGCTGGAGGTGGCGGCGTGAGTAGGAAGCTGGTAGTCGCCGGGTATGGCATGGTGGCGCAACGATTCCTGGAGGCGATGGCCGGAAGCGATTGGGACGTCACGGTTCTGGCCGAGGAGAGCGTGCCGGCCTACGACCGGGTGCGGTTGACTTCATGGTACGAAGGCGAGTCGCTCGACATGGGCGGGCCGCCCGAGGGCGTGAAGGTGCTCTACAACACCCCGCTGCGCGAGGTCGACCGGCTCAACAAGACGGTCAACGGCGACATCCCTTACGACGCACTGGTTTTGGCGACCGGATCGCGGCCGTTCGTGCCGCCGATCCCCGGGGCCGATCTGCCGGGCGTGTTCGTGTATCGGACGATCGACGATCTGCGCAGCATCAAGGAGTGGGCGCAGGGCAAGCGGGTCGGAGCCGTGCTCGGCGGCGGGCTGCTGGGGCTCGAAGCGGCCAACGCGCTCAAGGGCATGGGCCTTTTGGTCCACGTGGTCGAGTTCGCGCCGCGGCTCATGCCGATGCAGGTCGACGAGGGCGGCGGGGCGGTGCTCAAGCGGCACATCGAGGAGCTCGGGCTGACCGTCCACACCGGATCGGCGTGCTCGGCGCTCAAGCCCGGCGGGATGGTCATCGGCGAACAAGAGCTGGACGTGGACATCGTCATCATCGCGGCCGGGATCAGGCCGCGTGACGAAGTCATCGACCTGCCGAAGGGGCCGCGCGGTGGATACCTGGTCGACGAGACATGCCGCACCGCTGACGAGAGCATCTGGGCAATCGGCGAATGTGCTGCCCTGCAAGGGGTCTGCTACGGGCTCGTGGCGCCGGGCTATGCCATGGCCGAGGTGGTCGCCGACCGGCTGACCGGCGGGCAGGCCATGATGACCGCGCCCGACACGTCCACCAAACTCAAGTTGCTGGGCGTCGACGTCGCGAGCTTCGGCACACCGTTCGCCGAAGGCCTCGATGTCGTTGTCTCCGATCAACTCAGCGGGGTCTACGCCAAACTCCTGCTCACCGATGACGCGCAAACGCTGCTGGGCGGGATTCTCGTCGGCGACGCTTCCGCCTATCCGGCGCTGCGCGCGTCCGTCGGCGGCCCGCTGCCCGGCCCGCCGCTGTCCGTCCTGTCCGGACAGGTGAAGCTTGAGGTCCAGCAGGTGTGCTCGTGTCACGCGGTCACCAAGGACCACATCACCGAGGCGATCGCGGGCGGCTGCCAGGACGTGCCCGCGCTCAAGGCGTGCACCAAGGCCGGGACCGGTTGCGGCTCCTGCGTTCCGCTGCTCAAGCAGCTGCTCGCCGAGGGCGGCGTGACGCTGTCGAAGGCGCTGTGCGAACACTTCGCCTATTCGCGGCAAGAGCTTTTCGACATCATTCATGTACGAGGCATCACCTCGTTCAACGCGCTGATCTCCGAGCATGGGACCGGTCGCGGCTGCGACATCTGCAAGCCCGCCGTGGCGTCCATCCTCGCCTCGATGAGCAACGGCTACATCCTCGACGGCGAGCAGGCCGCGCTGCAGGACACCAACGATCACTTCCTCGCCAACATCCAGCGCGACGGCACGTATTCGGTGGTGCCGAGAATTCCCGGTGGGGAGGTCACCCCCGACAAGCTCATTGTGATCGGCGAGGTGGCGCGAGACTTCGGCCTGTACACGAAAATCACCGGCGGCCAACGCATCGACCTGTTCGGAGCGCGGGTGGAGCAACTGCCGCAGATCTGGCGGCGGCTCGTCGACGCGGGCTTCGAGTCGGGCCACGCGTATGGAAAAGCGTTGCGCACGGTCAAAAGCTGCGTCGGCTCGACGTGGTGCCGCTACGGCGTGCAGGACTCGGTCGGCATGGCCGTCGAGCTCGAACTGCGCTACCGCGGCCTGCGCGCGCCGCACAAAATCAAGTCGGCGGTCTCCGGCTGCGCCCGCGAGTGCGCCGAGGCGCGCAGCAAGGACTTCGGCATCATCGCGACCGAGAAGGGCTGGAACCTTTACGTGGGCGGCAACGGTGGCTTCCGCCCGCGCCACGCCGACCTGTTCCTCACGGACGCGTCGAAGGAGCTGCTGATCCAGACGATCGACCGCTTCCTCATGTACTACATCCGCACGGCGGACCGGTTGCAGCGCACGGCATCGTGGATCGAATCGCTCGACGGCGGGCTGGACCACCTGCGCGAGGTCATTGTGGACGACTCCCTCGGGCTGTGCGCCGAACTGGACGCGATGATGGCCAAGCACGTGGAGTCCTATTCGGACGAGTGGAGCGACACGCTGGCCGACCCGAACCGGTTGGCGCGCTTCGTGTCCTTCGTCAACGCGCCGGACACGCCGGACCCAGACATCAAGTATGCCGTGGAACGTGGACAGAAGGTGCCGCTATGAGTGTTGATGTCATTACCCAGTGGACCACCGTTTGCCCGATCAGCCGGATCCAGCCCGAGCGGGGTGTGGCCGCGCTCGTGGAAGGAACGCAGATCGCGCTGATTCGCACATGGGACGACGAGTTGTATGCGGTGAGCAACCGCGACCCGATCGCGGGTGCGCAGGTGATGTCGCGCGGCATCGTCGGCACGCGCGGCGATGCGCCGACCCTGGCCTCGCCGCTGCACAAGCAGGTTTATGACCTGCGCACCGGCGAGTGCCTGGACGTGCCGGGCGTGAGCCTGCCGACCTACCGCGTCAGATGCACCGACGACGGCCTGGTCGAAGTGGCGATATGAGCGAGGGCTTGCCCCGAGCGAATCGACGGGCAGGCGCCGCGGAGCGTAGCGGAGGGACGCCATTGAGCGAGTTGGCCGGGTTCACGATCGGTGTCACCGCGGACCGGCGGCGCGACGAGCTGGCCGCGCTGCTCGAACGGCGCGGCGCCCGGGTCGTCATCGCGCCCGCGCTGCGGATCGTGCCGCTGCACGACGACTCGCAACTGCGCGAGGCGACCCGGCGCTGCCTGGACGACCCGCCCGACATCGTGGTGGCCAACACGGGCATCGGCATGCGCGGCTGGCTTGAGGCCGCGGAGGGCTGGGGCCTGGCCGATCCGCTCCGGACGGTGCTCGCCGAGGCGTACATCGTGGCGCGCGGGCCCAAGGCGCGCGGCGCGGTCCGCGCGGCCGGGCTGATGGACCAGTGGTCGCCGGACTCCGAGTCGTGCGACGAATGCCTGGCGCACCTGCTGCGCAGGGGTGTTCAGGGCAAGACCATCGCGGTACAGCTGCACGGCGAGCAGCAGCCGGAGTTCTGCGCATCTTTACGAGCCGCGGGAGCGGATGTCATCGAGGTGCCCGTCTATCGGTGGGCGCCGCCGCTTGACCCCGCTCCCCTGCACCGCCTGGTCGACCTGGTGTCAAGCCGGCTCGTCGACGCCATCACGTTCACCAGCGCGCCCGCCGTGGGCGCGCTGCTCGCCGCCGCCGGGACGGGCGCCGACGGGGTGCTGGAGGCACTGCGCTCCGATGTGCTCGCCGCGTGCGTCGGGCCGGTGACGGCTGCACCGCTGATCCGCCAAGGCATTCCGGTCATCGCGCCGGCGCGGGCCCGGCTGGGCGCGCTCGTGCGGGCCATCGTGGACGAGTTGCCCCAGCGGTCGCTCACGCTCACCGTGGCCGGTCATCAGCTCACGCTGCGTGGACATGCGGCGATGGTGGATGGGACGCTCAAGCCGCTCGCCCCCGCGCCGATGGCCGTTTTGCGGGCGCTGGCACAGGTACCGGGAAAGGTTAGATCCAGGGCTTCTCTTCTGCCGGCACTTCCGCGCGGTGCCGATGAGCATGCGGTGGAAATGGCCGTGGCGAGGCTGCGCGCCGGTCTTGGGGATCCGGCATTTGTTCAGACGGTGGTAAAGCGCGGCTATCGACTCCAGGTCGAATAGCACGTACTGTCCCGTGGGTGAGATTCTGGCCACGGGTATTCGCGGTCGCATTCGGCACGGCCGCTCTGATCGGCGCTGCCCAATTAGGACTCGTCTATGGGTTGGAGGCCGTGCGTTTCAACCGGCCCTTCGCGGGCGTGGAAAACGACTGGAACATCCATCTCACGTGGATGGCATGGTTTGCCATGACGGCGGTCGTCGGGGGCACGGCGTTTGCCCTCGGTCACGCCAAACTGATCGCGCGGCGGCAGGGCATAGAGTCTCGCCACAGTGACGGGCGCGGTGTGTTCGTGCGGATCGTCGCGGCACTCGCGGCGGGTCTCGGCGGGCTTCTCTCGGTCGTACCGCTGACCGTCTATCCGGCGGTCAACGCGATCCTGCCCACGCCGCACAACCCGGAATACACGATGGCGCTGACCGGGATCGCGGCCGTGGTCGCCGGGACGATTCTCGCCGCGACGACCGCCGGCAACCGCCCGCTGAGCACGAGCATCGCGTGGTTTGTCGCCGCGGCGTGGGTGGTCGCCGCGGCCTCGCTGTCCGACACGAGCCCGGCGAAGGGCCGGCTCTACACCGAACCCGTGCGCCTGGGCGTGCTCGACATCGGCGCGCTCATGCCGACGCCGCGGGCACACTTCAGCATGCCTGCGCTGGCCCTGGTGATCGGGCTCATCGTGGCTGTCACCGGGTGGGTCCGGCGTCAGTCGCGCGTGCTCATCGCGCTGTCGGGCGCGACCGGGCCGCTGCTCATCGCGCTGGCCTACCTGATGGGCGGGCCGGGCATCTCGCGCCAGATGACCAACCAGGCGGACGCCTATCTCGGTGCGATGGCGTCCGTCGTGGTTGGACTGATCCCGGCCATTATCGTTGCGCTGCTGCCGAAACGGGCTCACCAGACGCTGTAGTCACGGGCAGATAGACGCGCGACCCGGAGGCGATGAACTCCTCGGATTTCTGCTTCATGCCCTCCTTCAGCTCGTGACTGATCTTCATGGAGCAGAACTTGGGCCCACACATCGAACAGAAGTGAGCGGTCTTCGCAGCCGGGGCGGGCAGTGTCTCGTCGTGATAGGACCGTGCCGTGTCGGGGTCGAGGGCCAGGTTGAACTGATCCTCCCAGCGGAACTCGAAGCGCGCCTTGGACAGCGCGTCGTCCCACGCCTGCGCGCCCGGGTGGCCCTTGGCCAGATCGGCTGAGTGAGCAGCGATCTTGTAGGCGATCATGCCCGCCTTGACGTCCTCCTTGTTGGGCAGGCCCAGGTGCTCCTTCGGGGTGACGTAGCAGAGCATGGCCGTGCCGTACATCGCGATCATCGCGGCGCCGATGGCCGACGTGATGTGGTCGTAGGCGGGCGCGATGTCTGTCGCAAGTGGACCGAGCGTGTAGAACGGGGCCTCATGGCACCATTCCTGCTGCAGATCCACGTTTTCTTTGATTTTGTGCAGCGGTACGTGGCCAGGCCCCTCGATCATCACCTGGACATCGTGTTCCCACGCGATGGTCGTCAGCTCGCCGAGCGTCTTGAGCTCGGCCAGCTGGGCCTCGTCGTTGGCGTCCGCGATCGAGCCCGGCCGCAGCCCGTCGCCGAGCGAGAACGTGATGTCATACTTCGCGAAGATCTCGCACAGCTCGGCGAAGTTGGTGTAGAGGAAGTTCTCCTCGTGGTGGGCCAGGCACCACGCGGCCATGATTGAGCCGCCGCGCGACACGATGCCGGTCACCCGGTTGGCGGTCGTCGGGATGTAGCGCAGCAGCACGCCCGCGTGCACGGTCATGTAGTCCACGCCCTGCTCGGCCTGCTCGATGATGGTGTCCCGGTAGACCTCCCAGCTGAGCTTGACCGGGTCGCCCTTCACCTTTTCCAGCGCCTGATAGATCGGGACCGTCCCGATCGGCACGGGCGAGTGGCGCAGGATCGCCTCGCGGGTCTCGTGGATGCGCGGTCCGGTCGACAGGTCCATGACCGTGTCGGCGCCCCAGCGCGTGGCCCACGTGAGCTTCTCGACCTCCTCGTCCACGCTCGACGTGACCGCCGACGTGCCGATGTTGGCGTTCACCTTGACGAGAAAGGCCTTGCCGATGATCATCGGCTCCAGCTCCGGGTGGTTGACGTTGGCCGGCAGCACGGCCCGCCCGGCGGCGATCTCGTGCCGTACGAGCTCGGCGGGCACGCCCTCGCGCATGGCCACGAACTCCATCTCGGGCGTGATGACACCCGCGCGGGCCAGGCCCAGTTGCGTGACGGGCGTCCGGCCGGCCACCCACTGCGCGCGCGGCTTCTGGTCGAACGTGCCCGGCCCTGACGTGTCGTAGAGCCGGACCGTGTCGCCGTCGGTCAGGTCGATTTCCGCGAACGGCACGCGCAGCGGGCCGACATAAACCTTGCGCCTCATGACATCCTCCCAAAGAAATGGTTCAGCGGGCCGGCACCACTGCCGAGCCGCCAGTCAACCGCGCCGAGCAGCGCGGCGCGCACGAAGCGCTTAGCGAAGTCGATGGACTCGTCGAGCGGGTGGCCGTGGGCGAGCCGGGCCGCGATCGCCGAGGAGAAGGTGCAGCCGGTGCCGTGCGTGTTGCGCGTGTCCACCCGCTCGGCCTTGAGCATGCGCACGCCCTGCGGCGTCCACACCGCGTCCTGCGCCTCGTCTCCGAGCAGGTCGCCGCCGGTGACCACGACGCATTTGGCGCCCATCGACGCCAGTTGGGTCGCGGCGCCGGCCATGTCGGACGGGGTGGACACCTCCCAGCCGAGCAGGGCGGATGCCTCGTCCATGTTGGGCGTGACGACCGTGGCGTAGGGCAGCAGCCGCTCGATCGCGCTCGTCACGCCTAGCCGGCGCCCGGTCGACGAGATCAGCACCGGATCCACGACCAGATTGGGCAGCTCGCCCGCGGACGCCTTGGCGCGGATCGTCGCGGCGATGTCGGCGCTGGCGACCATGCCCACCTTGACCGCTGCCAGGGGCAGGTCCTCCAGCACGCAGGCCAGCTGCAAACCGACCACGCTCGGCGGCATCGCGAACACGTCGCGCACCTTGACAGTGTTTTGCGAGGTGACCGCGGTGACGACGCTCGCGCCATAGCAGTCGAGCGCGGCGAACGTCTTCAGGTCGGCCTGTATCCCCGCGCCGCCACCCGAATCGGAGCCTGCGATGGTGAGGACCACGGGTGGCTGCGTCACGGCAGCAGTCCTTTCACGACACTCGCCGGATCGTCGGCGCGCATGACGGCGCCCATTACGGCAACGCCTATTGCGCCCGCTGCGCGGCATTCATAGGCTCGTTGTGGCGTGTCGACCCCGCCGAGCGCCACCACGCGCCGCCCGCCTGCCTCGCCTCCTGCAAGCGTCGCCGCCACCTCGGCCGCCGCCGAGCCTCCCGCAAGCGTCGCCGCCACCTCGCCCGCCGCCGAGCCTCCCGCAAGCGTCCCCGCCACCTCG